>DAIQQM010000015.1:23813-32091 GCA_036786805.1 Candidatus Dormiibacterota bacterium
CGAGCCGCACGACATACTCGCCAATGACTCGCACGCGGTGGCGCTCGCGACCGTTTCCGGCGAGAAGGACGGCAAGACACTGAACGACCACTACACCCACGTCGTCCACATGTCCAATGGCAAGGTCACGGAGTCGTGGATCTTCGACGAGAACCAGGACAAGGTCGACGAGTTCTGGGGGTAGCCGCTCGGCTCAGCGGGTGGCCGCGGGACGACCGCTGGATTTCGCCAGCGTCGGCTCGGTGGGGCAAGCCCACTTGCAACTGATGCCACTCTCGTGCCACGCTCCACGGGTCGTGCCTCGCTCGATGCGTTCAGGAAGGATCGTTCACCTCGTCGCCATCGCGATGGGGCTGGTGCTCGCGCTCGTGGCGATGACCGGCACCGGGGCGACGGGGAAAGCTTCCTCCGCGCAGCCGGCCGGGATCTTCGTGTTCAACGCCGCCGGCAACGCCGTCAACGCGGTTGCGGAGGTCGCGGCCGGACCGCTTCCCCGCCAGGACGTGCAGGGGTTCGACTGGACGGTCGGCTGGGCTGTCCTCGAACCCACACCCTCCAACTACCAGTGGACCGTCCTCGACACCGCCGTCGCCACGGCTGACGCCGCCGGGTTCACGTCGCAGATCACCGTCCTGCCGGGGACCCTGGCGCCTGACTGGGTGATCAGCGCGTGCCCCGACATCACGATCACGCTGTTGCACACGCAGAAGGTGGCGACCATCGCGGTGCCCACCACGAAGTGCTTTCTCGATGCCTGGACCGCGTTCATCGCCGCGCTCGGCACGCACCTGGCGAGCCTCCACGGCGTCACGTCCGTGCAGGCTTCGGGGCTGGGTGATCAGGGTGAGATGACTCTGTCGCCGCCCACCACCGGCACCTGGGCCGACGTCGGGGTGACGACCACCTCGCTGCTCGCCGGCTGGAAGCGGGTGCTGACCGCATGGCACACGTCCCTGCCGGCGTCCATCCCTGCGGCGCTGGCGATCGAGGAACCCCTCGGCATCGGGGTCTCAGACGTCCTGGGGCCACTGATTCACTGGATCCGCTCGCACTTCGCGTCGGCGGTGTGGATACAGCAGAACGCGCTTCGCGCGACCACGCCGGAGACCAGCGGGTACTGGCCGATCGTCAAGAAGTCAAGCAGGTGGACCGACACCGGGTGGCAGATGTTCGGTTACGGGACCGAGAACGGCGACCTGGAGACCGCGTTCACCATCGGCCTCGCGAGCCACGCACGGTATTTCCAGATCTACCTGGCAGACATCATCGACAGCACGCAGACGGCGGCGCTGGAGTATCTCGCCTCCAACATTTGACTCCAGGTTCTTCCCCGCCCAGCGGAGACCTGTCCTTGCGCGGCGCGAGTCAGCGCCCGGTCATCTGCGCCCAACAACGTGCGAGGCGGGTGATCGCCTCGGTGAGCACCGCCGGTTCCGCATAGAAGGGAATGCGGATCCGGTCGGTTGCGCGACCTGGACGGCACGAGAGTAGCGGCCCCGCGATGACGGCGACACCGTCGGCGAGCGCGCGATGGCTGAAGTCGAGCGCGTTGGTGCCGGGAAGACGTATCCAGAGATTCGGACCACCGGCAGGCCGGTCCCATTCTGCAGCGGGCATCAGGGTTTTGAGCGCCGACTCGAGCGCATCGAGGGAGCGGCGCAACTGCTCGTTGCGCCAGACACGAGTGGCCTCATGATGGTGGTGGAGGAGCTCGGCGGCGATGATCTGCATCGGCGCCGATGTGCCGAGGTCGCTGCCCGCCTTCTGCTCGATGAGGCGATTGATCAACGGCGACCGCGCGCGGATCCAGCCAAGCCGAAGGCCGCCCCAGTACAGCTTCGACATCCCACCGATCGTGACCACGCGTGACTGGTCGTCAAATGACGCGAGCGGCGGCGGCGCAGCCGCACCATGATCGAGATCGCTGTGGGTGCGGTCATCGATGAGCACGACGTCCTTTTCCTGTGCCACACGAACGAGCCGGCGCCGTGCGTCCGCAGACATCAGCGTGCCAGTCGGATTCTGATAGTCGGGGACGACGACCGCGACGTCGATTGGGCCCCTGTGACACAGCGCCTGCAGCGCATCGACATCGGCTCCGTCCCTGCCGACCGGCAGCAGGTGCATGAGGGCGCCCGACCGCATCGCCAGGTCGATCACTCCGGGGTAGGCGACCTCCTCGATCGTGAGCCCCATCCCGGGCCGTGTCAGCTCCCCGAGCAGCAGCGCCAGCGCCTGCTGCGCGCCATTGGTGATCATCACCTGATCGGCCCGCGTTGCGAGTCCCTGGGCGCTGAGCAGCGCAGCGACTGCCATGCGCAGACGCGGATGGCCGCCGGCGTAGTACCCGTGCCCTTGCGTGAGCACGCCGGGGTCGACCATCAGCGAGCTCGGATCCGCGATGGACCGCGACACGATCGGTGCGGCGCTCGGCGCGGCGACGGTCAGGTCGATCGTCGTGCTCCCCAGGTCGCGAAGCAGCGTGGCCATCACCGAATCCGCTCGGTGGACCGCCGCCTCCGAGGTGCGCGAGGCGGCGATCCGGGTGGCCGACCCCTGCCGCGCCTCGACCCAGCCCTCGGTCCGGAGCAACGCGTAGGCAGCGGTCACCGTGTTGCGGCTCACCGCCAGCGCATGCGCAAGCTGGCGCTCGGCGGGGAGATGGCTGCCGTCAGCGAGATATCCCTCCTCGGCGAGCCGGCGCAGCCCATCGGCCAAGCGTCGGAAGAGGGGGCCGTCCGAGCCGTCCCCCCAGCCGAGCAGGGTGGCGATGTCCTGTGAATCCAGTGTCTGCACGGGCCAATTATCCGCGATTGGCACTTTCCAACAAGAGCCAATTGGATCGAGAGTGGACGGCCGTGATCAAGGCGAGCAGGACCACGTGAGCGCGCTGTCGGAAGAGCCTCTCGACCCTGCGAGGCCCGAACGCCCGGACTTCGCCGCCCCGGGTTGACCTGAGGCCCCGCAAAGCGGTACGGTTCAGGAAAGTTCAGATCCGTAGTAATTGGAGAAGTCACGTGTCCGACCACATCGGCAGTGCCGTTGCGAGCCTCGCTCTTGACGATGATGCCTTCATCGCGACCTTCGAGCAGGGCGGGTTCGGCGGCGACCCCTTCCCGCACGAGGCCCACCTTCGAATGGCATGGCTCTATGTCACGCGCTTCGGAGCGGCGGCCGCCGTCGACCGAGCAGCGGAGGGCATCCGCGTCCTGGCGAAGTCCAAGGGACAGGCGAACCTCTACCACGACACGATGACGCACGCTTGGGTGTACCTCGTGGCGGAGGCCGTCGCGCGGTCACCGTCCGTGGACTTCACGGAATTCCTGACGCGAAACCCTCAGCTCCGCGACAGGACGCTGCTCCTTGAGTACTACTCCCCGGACGTCCTGTCGAGCGCGGAGGCACGGATGGGATGGATCGCTCCGGACCTCGCACCAATCCCCGGGGCGCCCGAATCGAGTGTCGCCCTCGGTGATGCCGGCGCGATGGCTTCCGTCGCCACCGCCGACTACCTTGCGGCCTTTCGCTCGGTCCCGTCTGCCGTCGCGGTGGTGGCGGCCACCGACGGTGTGCGCGCGCACGGGCTGACGGCGAGCAGCGTGACCTCGTTGTCCATCGACCCACCGCTCGTTCTGGTCTGCGTGCGGCATGACTCGCGGATCCTGCCGATGATCCGTGCATCCAAGCGCTTCAGCCTCTCCTTCCTGAGCGATCAGCAACGCGAGGTCGCGTCTCACTTCGCGTCGGCGCAGCGCCCGGCAGGTTCCGCGCAGTTCCATGGGATTCCGCATCGCGCGGGAAGATTCGGCCTCCCCATCCTCGACGGCGCGTCAGCGTGGCTCGCGTGCGATCTCTGGCGCGAGTACCCGGGTGGAGACCACGTGATCGTGTGTGGACTGGTGCGCGAGGCGAACGGCAGCGACGCTCATCCGCTGCTCAGCTACGCGCAGCAGCTGTTGTAGCGCCGGCACAGGGCCAATCACACGGAATTGGCTCTTTGCAAGTAGAGCCAATTCTGAAACCATGGGCCGGCGATGAACCCGGACACCTCCACACGGTTGCGCACGCTGCGAGTGAGGAGCGCCGCGACCGGGCGCGGAGCGCTATCGGGCATGTTCCTTGCAGGCGTCGGCGTTCTGCTGTTCTCCGCCACATTCCCCGCCACCACGGTCGCCCTGCGCGGATTCGATGCGGTGTTCATCGGCGCGGGCAGGTCGGTCGGCGCAGCGCTTCTCGCCGGGGTGACGCTGTGGGTCACGAGGACGCCGATTCCCACCCGTCATCAGTTCACGATGCTGCTCGCATGCGTGCCGGGCGTCGGCATCGGGTACGGCGTGCTGACCTCCGTCGCGCTCAATCATGTGACCGCCTCTCACGCGGCGGTCGTGACGGGTTTGCTTCCCGCCGCCACAGCAGCTGTCGCCACCTGGCGGGCCGGCGAACGGCCGGGACGGCTCTTCTGGGCGGCGAGCCTCGCCGGCGCATTGACGGTCGTGACGTTCGCACTCAGCAGCAACGCCGGCAGCGCGCGTGCGGCGGATCTGCTGCTCCTGCTCGCGCTCATTCTCGGGGCGGTCGGGTACGCCGAAGGTGGACGTCTTGCCCGCGAGATGCCGGGCTGGCGAGTCATCTGCTGGGTGGTCGTCCTCGCCTTGCCCGTGTCCCTGCCGCTCACCGTCGCCTCGGGCATCATCAGTCCACCGCACCTGGATCTCGCAAGTGGCGCGGCATTGCTGTACCTGGCGTCGGTCACGATGTTCCTGGGGTTCTTCGCCTGGTACAGCGGGCTGGCACGTGCGGGCATCGCTCGAGCAAGTCAGCTCCAGCTGGCGCAACCGTTCCTCACGATCGGCCTGGCGGCTCTCGTGCTGGGTGAGCGACCGGCTCCGATCACGTATGTGGCCGCGGCGATCGTCCTCGGGTGCGTGCTCGCCGCTCAGCGCGCCAGGTTCGGGCACCGCGGGGTTCCACCGGCCTCGTCACATCTCCTGGGGACGATCGTCCATGCGCGTGAGCGCGACGAGATCTCCACCGCGACCTCGCCTTACAAGTAGCGGGAATGGCGACATCTTCGGCGCTCCGATCCCCAGACGAAGCGGATGTCCTCTGCGCATTGCCGGTGACCCGGTCGGCCGGCACGACGCGACAGGGAATCGGCTGTCGTAGCTACCTGTTGCCCCGCGCCCTGCGCTTGCCCTCATGCATGGCTTGCACGCGTGCCACCGGGATCGATCGGCCCTCCTCGAGCAGCTCACTCCCGAGCGTCTGAGGCGGTGGCATCCGGCTCGCCCACCGGTCGCCGCCACCCAGACGAAGCACGGCGGTCAGCACTGTGAAATCACCGGGCGAGATGTCATCCAGCTCATCCCAGTCAAGCGGAAAGGACACAGGAGCACCGGGCCGCACGCGCGGGCTGTATGCCGCCACGACCGTCGCGCCGCCGACACGGGTCGAGTCCACAAACACCTTTCCTGCGCGATCGTCCTTCACGAAGGCGGTGGTGAGCGTGTCCGGATCCAGTCGCTCGGCTCGCGAGGCGATCGCGCGGGTGGCGGCCGCGGCTGCCTCGATGGACACGCTGCTGTCGATGGGCACGAAGATGTGCAGTCCCTTCGCCCCGCTCGTTTTGATCACCGCGTCGAGCCCTTCGTCGGAGAGGACGTGTCGTACAACGCGCGCAGCTCGCACCGCGAGCGGAAACGCATCACCGTGCGGAGGATCGATGTCGAGCACCAGATGAGTCATGTGCTCGGGGTTGTCGACGCGCACCAGCGAAGGGTGATACTCGACGGCGCGCTGGTTCCCGAACCACAGCAGCGTCCGGCGGTCATTGCAGAGCGCGTACGTCACCTCACGCTTCGACGACTCGGCCCACATCGTCACCCGCTGCACCCACGCGGGCGTGTACGAGGGCAGGTTCTTCTGCATGAACGCCTCCTGCCCGCGGTGCACTCGGATGACCGAGAGCGGCCGGCCCGCGAGCTCCGGGATGATCCGGTCGGCCACGCTGTCCAGATAGTCGATCAGGTCCCGCTTGGTCGCCCCCGCCCCCTCGAACAGCGGGTCGTCGAGGTTGGTCAGCGTCACGCCGAGCGAGGCAGCGTCTTCATCCCTCATGACTGCCTCCTCTTACAAGCCGTGGACCCCCGCCCGCTGAAATCGTAGACAACAACATCCTCGACCTCACTCCCTACGGACGCCAGGAGGACTGGGAGGATTCCCCGCCCGGCTGGCCGCAACGCCCCACGTACGGATAGGCCACCTTCCTCACCGCCGCGGCCGTTACCCTTCGGCGATGGACAATCGATCCGGCATGCCGCCCAAGAATGCGCGCATATCGCGTACGAGGTCGTCGGCGACGGACATCAGAATGGGCCTTCCCCGTCATGACACCAGGCAGGGATGACCGCCCTGTCCGACCGCGCGACCTGGGGGCTCGCTCCAGACGTTCTGCACCTCAACCACGGCTCTTTCGGCGCCGTTCCGAATGTGGTCCGCGCTGAGCAGGATCGTTGGAGGGACATCATCCGCGCGAACCCGACGGGGTTCTTCTCACGCAGGTTTACCGAGGAGTTCGATGCCGTCCGAGGCGTGGCGGCGGAGTTCCTTCATGCCGACCCATCCGGGCTGGTGCTCCTCCCCAACGTGACCTTTGCGGCGGCGACGGTGATGGCATCGGTGCCCCTTGCGCGCGATGACGAGGTGCTGATCACCGATGACACCTATGAGGCCGTGCGGGTTGCAGCGAGGTATGCATGCGCGCGAGCCGGGGCACGCCTGATCCAGGCCAGTCTCCCCTCGAGCGCCTTCGGTGATGGAGGCGCCGTCACCGAGGCCGTGCAACGAGCGCTGACGCCACGCACCAAGCTGGCGATCATCGATCACATCACGTCGCCGACGGCCGCGTTGATCGACCCCGCGCCCACCGTCCGGCTCTGCAAAGCGAACGGCACAGCCGTGTTCATCGACGGTGCCCATGCGCCTGGGATGCTGGCACTTGACGTCGGGCAGTTCGGAGCCGACTTCTATGCGGGCAACTTTCACAAGTGGTGCTGTGCGGCGCAGGGCGCCGCGTTTCTCGCCGTCGTCCCCGAGTGGCGGGGCCGCATGCGCTCCCCGGTACCTGGCTCGGAGTCCGGGCTGGGATTCCCAGCCGGCATCGAGTGGTGGGGCACCATGGACTATTCCGCCCTCCTCGCGACCCCAGCAGCGCTTGATCTGCTCCGGGTTCACGGCGTCGACGAGTTGCGCGAGCGCAATGCCGCTCTGGTGAACGCAGGTGCAGCGTTGGTATCGCGATCACTCGAGCAGGAGCCGGTAGCGCCAAGTCCCATCTCCATGGTGACGCTGGAGCTGCCATCGCGACTGGCGCCAGACGTCGCGGGATGCCGGGCTTTGCGTGCGCGGATCGCAACAGAGCTCGGAGCGGAGGTGGTGATCACCATGGCGCGGAGCCGAGCGGTGTTGCGGCTGTCGGCACAGGCGTACAACCGAGATGAGGACTTTCAACGGCTGGCGGTCTACCTCGCCATGCTCTCGTGATCCGGGTCTACGAGCACGCGGTCGAAGCAGTGGCTAGGCCTCAGGGCGCCGGTGGGCTGCGTGAGACTCGATCAAGCTCTGCCTTGATCACTGCGTAGCATTCGCAGGACACAGCCTCCAAGCCCTCACGATCGACGATTGTGACGTTTCCCCGGGAGTACCTGATCAGGCCGGCGCGCTGAAGGATGCCCGCGGAGACGGATACTGTCGAGCGGCGGGCTCCAAGCATCTGTGCGATGAATTCCTGTGTGATCGTGAGCTCATCCGATTCGACACGATCCTGGCTCAGCAACAGCCAGCGGCTGAGGCGCTCTTCACTGGAGTGGAGCCGATTGCACGCGGCAGCCTGTGCGATCTGTCCAGATAGTGCCTGGGTGTACCGCTCGATCAGCGTTTGGAATGGGCGGCTGTGCGCCACCCACTCAGCGAACACGGACGTCGGCATTCGAAGCCCATGGCCGGCAACCTGCGTGATGGCGCGCACCCCGAAGCCAGTCAATGGCCGGACCAGAGGCACACTCACGACCCCTTCGTTGCCGATGGTAGCCACCTCGACGACAGCGCCGGTGTGCACGGGCGTGACGAGTGATACCACTCCGTCGGTTGGGAAGTACACGGCGTCGACGGCCCCACCGGGTTCAAACAGCACCGAACGGACGTTCAGGGTGACTCGGGTCGTCGCCTCGAGAAGGCGCTGCCGTTCCGGCAATGGCAGCGCGGCCACAATCCGGTTCTC
>DAIQQM010000110.1:0-7818 GCA_036786805.1 Candidatus Dormiibacterota bacterium
CTGCTCTGACCCCCTCGAGCCGGCTGAGCTGGGCGTCGATCTCGCCGAGCTCGATCCGCCGACCGCCGATCTTTACCTGGTGGTCGCGGCGTCCGACGAACATCAGCCCGTCGGCGGTATCTCGCACCATGTCTCCGGTCGGGTATGCCCGCTCCCAGCCAAGCGACGGCACGGGCGGGAAGCGTTCGGTGTCCAGGATCGGGTCGAGATAGCGGGCCACACCCGCTCCCGCTATCACCAGCTCGCCGATCTCGCCGGGTTCGACCGGCTCCCCGTCTTCGTCGATAACGGCGGCTTCCCACCCGTCCAGCGGCCATCCGATCGACACCGGTCGGCCCGGGATGATCGGCGCGGCCGTGCTGACGACCGTGGCCTCGGTCGGGCCGTAGGTGTTCCACACCTCTCGACCGGCGGCCAATCGCCATCCGAGCGGCTCGGGGCAGGCTTCCCCGCCCAGGATCAGCAGACGCACTCCGGCCAGCGATCTCTCGTCCCACATCGCCGCCAGCGTCGGGATGGTCGAGACGACCGTCACGTCGCGCTGTGCGAGCCAGGGGCCAAGCTCCTCGCCGGCGCGCCCCACCGATCGGGGGGCGGGAACGACGGCCGCGCCATTCCCCCACGCCAGCCACATCTCTTCGCAGCTGGCATCAAAGGCGACCGACAGGCCGGCGAGCACGCGGTCGTCGCGCCCTACGTTCCAAAGCCGAGCCTCGGCGTCGACGAAGGCGGCCGCCGACCGGTGGCTGACCGCGACGCCCTTCGGAGCCCCGGTCGAACCCGAGGTGAAGATCACCCAAGCGTCGTCATCGAGTCGCATCGATCGAGTCTGCCCGCCCGGCCGCCTCACCGACTCGATCGCACACGCTTCGCGGATGACCGCGCAGGCGGCCGACCGCTCGAGGATCTCCTCCGCGCGGGCCGGCGGATCGTCGGTGTCGACAGGGACGTAGGCGGCGCCCGCCTTCAGCACCCCCAGGATCGCGACGTACAACTCCGAAGTCCCGCTTGGAATCTGAATCCCGACGCGATCCCCGGCACCGACTCCCAATGCCCGCAACCGCGCGGCGATGGTGTCCCCCGCCTCGTCGAGGCCGCGGTAACTGAGCTGCCTATCCGGGGCGTCGATCGCCGTACAGACACCGCAGCGACGCACGGTGGCGGCAAAGACGTCAAGCAAGGTACGCGCGCGCGGTGCCGTCGCGCGTTCGCCGGCGAGTGAGAAGCTCATCCGCTACTAGGCGATCCGGGTTGGTGACTCGCGTCGCGGGACAGCAGCCGCGAGTCGCGTCCCGGACGGGCGCGGCGTGTCAGCGAGGGCTGGCATTTCGGTCTCCTTGAGTCGGCAGCTGTCCTTCACAGCCGACCCGAGCATCGCGCTCAAGTCTGAGTACCACTCAAGAGAACGCTGAGATTTCCCTGAGAGAACAGACCCGTTCTCTCACTACTGGGCCTCTCGTTTCGGCCGTAGCCCACGTCCCGCCCGAGGACTTTCAGATCAGAGGGATGCTGAGCCGATCTTCGGCCGTGAACTCTCTCGAGCACGGTAGCCAGGCAGGTTGATCCGTAGGGTGGCGCCGTGTCCGGGAACGGATTCGGCGCGGATAGTTCCGCCGTGGGCCTCGACGATCGCGCGGGCGATTGCCAGGCCGAGCCCGCTGCCGCCACGGTCTCTGCTGCGGCTGCCGTCGACGCGATGAAAGCGCTCGAAGACCTGGTCAAGCTGGTCGGACGGGATGCCGGGTCCGGTGTCGCTGACCAAGATCTCGAGCTGACCGTCGTGGGCACCCGCGAAGACCGACACACGATCGCCGCGCTCGGTGTGGGCGACGGCGTTGCGGACGAGGTTGCGGAGGACCTGGGTGAGCCGGTCGGGGTCGGCCTGGAGTGTGCCGTCAACGGCATGGAGCTGAAAGTCGCGTTCGCCGAACAGAGGGAGGTCGCGCCGGAGGTCCTCAAAGAAGTCGTGGAGATCGATCGTCTGTGGCTCGATCACCTGTCCAGCCTCGGCGCTGGCCAGGGTGAGCATGTCTCCGACCAGGCGGTCGAGCTCGTCCAAGCGGCGCAGCAGGACGACTGTGCCTTCGTGTCGCTGGCGCTCGTCCATCTCGTGGTCGAGTAGTTCGACCTGGGCGCGGAGGACCGCGAGCGGCGTGCGAAGTTCGTGTGAGGCGTCTGAGACGAAGTCTCGCTGGCGCTTGAAGACGCGTTCGAGCCGGTCGAGCATGTGGTCGAACGCGGCGGCGAGGACTCCGAGCTCGCCGCGCCCGCCGACCGCGCCTGTGCGTACCGAGAGATCGCCCGCGTCGACGGCGGCGGCCACGCCGGCCATGCGCCGCAGCGGCGCAGCGATCAAGCTCGCGAGTCCGATGCCTGCAGCGATCGCCACCAACAGTGCGAGCGCGCCGACGATGAGGAACGAGCGCTGGAGGCTCGACTGCGCCTGCTGCACCGGGGTGAGGGGGTTGGCCACACGCAGGGTTCCGACGGTGCGGTTGCCGGATCGGATCGGTGTCGCGAGCACTCGCATACCTCCGGCCTCGGCGACCGACGCGCTGGACAGACCGCTTGGGGAGTCCAGCAAACCGATGGTCTCGGGAGCGCTCCTTTCCCGCGCTTCCTCGCGCACGAGCAGCCCGGGGTCGTTACTCACAGTGCGCCCGCCGGCGGCTTGGACGACGATCAGCAGAGACTCCGCGTGATATCGCTGCGCGGCGATGAATTGTGTTGCCGCCCGCTCGAGCGCGGCCGGTGTCGAGAGATCGGCCCGGGTGGTGAACTGCTGCCACTCCGACACCTGCGTCCGCAATTGCGCGTCGATCTGCGACCGCAGGCGGGACCCGGTCACGCTGTAGACGGCAACAAAGCTGCCACCCACGCCGACCGCCATCACCACGGCGATCACAATTGCTAACTGAGCGCGCAGGCCCCCGGGGAGAAGGCGCCTAAGCATGGGGCGCGCGGAGACGGTAGCCGACGTTGCGCACCGTCTCGATCAGATCCGCATCGTCCGCGGTGCCGAGCTTGCGACGGAGGTAGCCGATGTAGACCTCGAGCACCTTGGTGCCAGGGTCGAAGTCGAAGCCCCAGACCGCGTTAAGGATCTGCTCGCGCGAGAGGACCTGGTCGGGATGGCGCATTAGATAGGCCAGCACCTCGAATTCGCGCGCGGTGAGCTGGACTTCGCGGCCGTCGTGCTGGACGCGACGGGTGCGTAGGTCCATCCGGATCCCGGCCGCGTCGAGCACCGAGGACTCCTGTTGGCCTGGAGCGCGGAGCTGAGCACGGACTCGCGCCAGAAGCTCCTCCAACGAGAATGGTTTGGTGACGTAGTCGTTGGCGCCGCGGTCGAGGCCTTCCACTCGTTGCTCGATCGCGGTCCGCGCGGTGAGCGCGACCACCGGCAGATCCGGGAGCCGGGCCCGGACCGCCGCGAGCACATCGAGACCGTCCTTGCCCGGCAGGGTCAGGTCCAGCAGCACGAGCGCGTAGTCACCGGTGAGGGCGGCGGCTTCCCCGCTCGGACCATCGTGTCGGACAGAGACGGCGTGCCCGTCTGCTCGCAGGCTTTGCTCGATGAACCTCGCCAGTGTCCGCTCGTCTTCGATCACCAGTATCCGCATCCCCACCGACCTTAGTCCGTTCGGTGCGAGAAATCGGCCGGGTAAGCCGTTTCTGAACCCTCGCTTACCCGGCTCTTGACCGGCGGTTTCAAGCTGACCAACGTCAATCCAATGCCGCCGCCGAGAACGACGCGGAAGCCTCGATAAGGAGGACCCAATGAGATCAAGGACACTCGCCATTGCCGGATCGATCGCGGCACTGACATTTGCGGCGACCCCGGTCGCGGCCGTGGCCGCCACCACCCATCACGGCACGCCGGCCGTGCAGACGGACCGTTCGCGTGACGCCCACGGGGTGCGCCACGTCGATCGCTCACCAGACCGCGACAGAGCAGATCGGAGCGTAGATACGGCTGATCGCTGACAACACCAACCCGCGGCGCGGTGGGCGCGGGCCACCGCTGCTCACCGCGCGCCCGGGACATCGCTCCGTCTAGGTCCATACGTCTCTGCGCCACCGCGTTCCAGGAGACGCTTCAGACTGCCCCAGATGTTCTGCTCCTGCCGTCGACCGAGGCAGCCGACAAGCGGGCCCATTAACCTGAGGATCCCGCGCGGCCGCACCTCCCAGGACCACCGCATCCGGGTCCCGTCAGCGATCGGAACGAAGGTCAACGTGCCGTCGGTCGTCATCATTGACGAGCGTGTGCAGGACGTCACCCGTCGTGGTCGGTCGTAATTGGTGAACTCGACGGTCATGGGCATCGTGTGACCCATCGTCTCGAGCTCGGCGAGGAAGCGTGTGCCCGGTCCGACGGGCCCATCGGTGATCTTCTCGGCGCGCAGCATCCTCGGGTTGTAGTGAGGCTCGTTGCGTTCGTCGGCGACGAAGTCGAACACCTCTTCGACTGGACGATGAATGACGATTTCGCCTTCTACGTGACTCACTACCGCTGCTCCGCGTCATCACACGAGCGTTTTCGTCAGCGTGACAACGGCCTCGCCGGCTGCCATCCGCACGAACGGCGGGTCTTCTCGTAAGTAGTCGCCCGCAACTCCGTTGACCGATCGGCCGCGACGTCACGCGCGCAATGCGCGCAGCGCGTTGACGATCACGGCGAGGTCGACCGCCTCCTGGAACAGGGCGCCGGCGAGCGGGGGTAGGTAGCCGAGCGCGGCGACGCCCATAGCGGCGATGCTGAGTCCCATGCCGGCGAGGACGCTCTGGCGGGCGATGTGGAGGGACCGTCGGCCGGTGTGGATCGCGTCGGCGACACGATCCACCCGGTTGACCGTGATCACCGCGTCGGCGGTCTCGGATGAGACGGTGGCGCCAGCGGCGCCCATCGCGATCCCGAGGTCAGCAATCGCGAGCGCGGGGGCGTCGTTGATCCCGTCGCCGACCATAATCACCGGGCGCAGATCGGGTTCCGCGGCCACACGCCGCACGACTTCGAGCTTCTGCTCGGGCGATTGCTCGGCGTAGACGCGGTCGACGCCAAGCTCACGGCCGACGCGTTCGGCCACCGACCGCCGGTCGCCGGAGATCATCGCCACATGTCGGATTCCCTCCGCGCGCAGGCGTTCGACGATCCTGTCGGCGTCCGGGCGAAGCTCGTCGGCCATCACGATCACGCCGGCGATGTGGCCGTCGATGGCCACGACGACGTGCGCCTCCCCCGACCCTCGGGTCATCGTCGACGCCGACGAGATGATCTCCGCCTGCGACACCCCGCTGGTGCGCGCGAATGCGCGGCTGCCGACCGCCACGCGGTGCCCGTTCACCCGGCCCTCGATGCCCTGGCCCGGCTGTTCGTGAACCTGCTCGGGCATCGTCAGTTCGAGGTCCGCGTCCTTGGCGGCGGCGACGAGCGCCTCGCCGAGGACGTGCGCGGAAAGCCGGTCGACTGACGCGGCGAGTCGCAACACGTCCGCCGCCTCCCATCCGCCGCGGGTCATGATCTCGCGGAGTTCCGGCGTGCCGACGGTCAGCGTGCCGGTCTTGTCGAACATGACGGTCCGCGCCTCGCCGAGAGTCTCAATCGCGCCGGCGCCCTTGACAATAACTCCGGACCGGGCCGCGCGGGACAGGCCGGACACGAGCGCGATCGGCGCCGCGAGAATCAGCGGACATGGGGTCGCGACAACCACGACCGCCAGCGCCCTGACCGGGTCACCGCTCAACGCCCACGCCAGACCGGCCGCCAGCAGGGTTACGGGCAGGAAGAAGCCGGCATACCGGTCGGCCATCCGCACCATCGGTGCACGCTGGGTCTGCGCCTGTTCCACCAGCCGCACCAACGCCGCATACGCGCTGTCCCGCGCGGGCCGGTCGGCCCGGACATCAAACGGGGTGCCGGCGTTGGCGCAGCCGCTAAGCACCGGCATCCCGCACCGTACGGTCTCGGGCAGCGACTCACCGCTGAGTGTGCTGGTGTCGATCACCGCCTCGGCGCTGAGCACGGTTCCATCCACCGGAACGACCTCGCCCGTGCGCACGAGCACGACGTCACCCATCTGGACACGGTCGACCGCTACCTCTTCGAGCTGCTCGCCAATCCGGACCTGCGCGACCTTCGGAGCGCGCTGAATCAGCGCCGTGAGCTCGCGCCGCGCATGCCGCGAGGCGATCGCCTCAAGCGATGCACCGCCGGAGAACATCAGGCCGATCACCGCACCGGCGAGCTCTTGACCAAGTGCCAGGGCGCCCACCATCGCCACCAGCGCGATCGTGTCCACCCCCAAGCTGTGCTCGACGATCACCGTACGGACCACCTCGCCCGTCAGCTCAGCAGCGAGCACCGCAACCGCCACCGCCCACACCGTCTGTCCAGCTGCGCCCTCGCCGATGAGATACAAGAGACCACCGGCCACGATCGAGGCGAAAGCGAACACCGCGAGGATCTGCGCGCGATGCTCCACCAGCCATACCAACCAGCCGGGCAGATGTGGGCGCGCGTGACGAGACGACTTGCCCGCGCGCTCAATCGCAGGCGCGGGAACGCTGTTCATGGCCTGAGCGTCGCAGCCGGTGCCACCGCTCATATCCGTGGCGAGTACGGGTGTCGGTCGGTGGTGCTAGCGGATGCGTGCGACGGGGCGCTGGTGCGACCGTGACATTGAAACCGATGTTCGATTCGCGTAGTTCGCTCAAGCCCTACGGGTTCGCACTGGTGCTTGTCGCGCGTGCCGGATCCGTCATGCGGCGATCGTCCGCCCTGCAGGAGTGTGGGCGTGGCGGAACGTCGTGAGTGCCCACATGACCACTATGTCGGCGACCAGAAGCGAGAGTGGCGTCAGCGAGCCGGTGACCCACAGGTATTGCAGGACGTGCACGAAGTCGCAGATGATCGTGACCTCGACGCTGCGCATCTTGGCCTCGAACTTGATCCGCTGGATCTGATGGCTGTTGCCGTCGACCAGCGCGACCCAGGTGCGACGGTGCTTGGGGTCACGCCGCTCGGCCTCGTCGAACACGCGTCCGATTACCGTGCCGGCGTCCTTGACGACGCTGGCGCACAGCCACTTGTTGGCAGCGACCGGCCCGGGGGCAGGCTCGTGGCCCTCCGGCGCCGCGGAGGTGAGGATGTCGGGCACTGTGCGCGGCGCCGCCCTCGCGTCGTAGACCGCGCCGATCTCCGCCATCCGCTTGCGGTTTCGCTGATCCTCGCGCGATAACCGCACCTTGAGCTTGGGACCCGCGCGAGCCGAGCGTCTGGCGGTAGCGGCCCTGAGCGCGTCGGGGCGCATCACGATCCCCTTGCCGTCGGCCGACAGCACCAGCAGATCGCCTCGTCTGCAGCGCGCCGGGCGCCGGGTCTCATAGAAGTCCTCGAAGTCCATCGCCGCCAGCGTCGCGAGCTCCTGGACCTGACGTTTGCCCAGCCGCTGCCCGGTCTGGCGTTCGATCGCATCGACCGCGTCATCAAAGCTGCCGGCCAGCTTCCTGAGCCCGTGCGAGTGTCGCTCCACCGGCAAATTCAGCGCCGCGTCGGCCGGATGCAGGTTGCTCACCCCCGGCGCCCGGTAGGCCAGCCGCGCCACAGCGACCGTCCCGAACACCGTCTCCAAGGCCCGCTCGTGCCCCGCCTCGATGCGACCGCGCGTGACACCCTCATCGCCGATGACCTCCTCCAGGCGCTGCTCGCGCAGCGCCCGCAACGCCAGATGATCATCCAAAAGCCGTCGCAACAGCTCCCGCCCGTCACGGTCAAGACGTTCCTCAAGCTCCGCGTGCGAGAGCCCGCCGGCATCC
>DAIQQM010000111.1:0-7781 GCA_036786805.1 Candidatus Dormiibacterota bacterium
TGCTCGCTGTTGGGCAGGAGCAGTCCGTGCGCCGCCGCCTGGTCGAGCGTGGTGCGATGACGGATCGCGGTGAGCACGTCGAGGAGTGGCTTGTCGCCGGCGGTGGCATGGTCCGGTGTCGCGCTCGCCACCAGCGGGATGTCCGCGGCGCGGGCGATCGCCGCGCATTCCGCGACCAGCCAGCGATCTGCGGGATGCAGGTGATTGCTCACCAGCAATGCGCTGCGGTCGCGTCCAAAGCACTCCCTGACCAGCTGCGCGTGGTGGAGCGCTTCGCGGCGGTTGCCGTGGACCAGGGCGTCGATCACGGCGCTGCGCGGTCCGCCGATGATCGCGATGCAGTCGTCGAGCGCAGCCGGATCGACGCGAGCGGGATCGCTCTCGACGAGCAGGGTGGTCGACGGCAGCCCGGGCCAGCCTTCGGGAAACGGTCCCGCCGTCGGGCGGAGCGCCGCCGGGCGCCCAGGGGGCGGCAGTGTCGGGCGCTTGCGCGTCTGCGACCTGGATGGGCTGCACGCGCGCGATCCGGACGGGTCCGCGATCGACCCAGGATTCGTCGAGATCCCGTCGATCTCGAGGCGGGGCTGACCCTTGACACCGGCGAGTTGCGCGGCGCTGACCGCTCGGCACAGCTGGCGGTACCCGGTACGGCTGCGCGCGAGGAGGCGGAGTCGCGAGCCGCCGGCCAGTTCGAGCTCGGTCCCGATGATCGGATGGATCCCCTGCGCCTTCGCTGCCTGGATCAGTTCGACCGCTCCGTAGAGACCGTTGCGATCACAGAGACCGAGTGCCGGGATCCCGAGCCGTGCCGCGGTCTCGACCATGTGCTTGGGCGAGGTGGCACCTTCCAGGAAGGAGTAGTGGGAGCGGGCGGCGAGTTCGGCAAACCCGGGCATCAGCGCGATGTGGCGGCTTGACAACTACTACAAGTTTGTGTAACTATCGGTCGGGTCAGCCCACCACCGCACCGGGCACCGGCGGGTGCCCAACCCAGGCCTTCTCCCCTTTCCCGGCCGCCGGTTCCCCTCAACCGGCGGCCACCGGGAAGGGGCGGCAGACGGTTCAGTCATAACGGCGCTCGCGATGCCACTCGCCGGTCTCGAGGTCCCGGTAGAGATCGACGCAGTCCCCGTCGTTGAGGAGGCATCGCACGTAGTCGCGGCACACCGGGATCCGCCACCAGTCGGTTTCCACTCGCCAGGTGTTCACCACTTCGGCCACCCGTCGCCACACCGATCCGTTTCGGACCGCGACCGGCCGTCCGTCCGTGCCGGTGCGAACTTCGACGATGCCCTCGAGCAGCTCGGTCACCTGGTCGCCCCCGCCACGACCGGTGCTTCCCACGTGAATCGACGCTCCGGGAGGTCGCCGGGATCGAGCGCGAGCCTGGGTCGGCGCACCGTGGCGGCGCCGAATCGGCTCCGGAGGCGGTCCGCCGTGGCAACCACCGCCTCTCGGGCTCCGTCGCCGGGACGCAGGAGGTCGGCCTGCCGCCCCGCCGCCGGGGTCAGCCGGGTCACGCCGACCCGGACGGCGGCAACCGGGGCTTTCGGCTTGAGCTCGCTGAGGAGGCCGAGTGCCGCCGTCCAGAGATCCCCGACGTTGCCCGAGGGTGCCGCCGGCACCACCGAAGCCGAGATCGCATCGGCTTCCTCGATCTCGAACACCACGCTCACCTCACCGGCCGCCAGCGCCTCGGTGGTGAGCCGGCCCCCGAGAGCTGTGGCGCACTGCCGGACGCCCCCGAGCAGGATCTCGAGATCCCCGGTGGCACCGTCGAGGACGAGCCGCTCACTCCATGCCCGCTGCACCGGCACCGGGTGGATCCCCCCGCTGTCCTCGCCACGCGCCAGCCGGTACAGCCGGAGCCCGTCGTGACCGAACTGGCGCTGCAGATCGGCCGGTCCCAGACCCGCCACCGCACCGAGACAGTCGAGTCCGAATGCGGCGAGGCGGGTGGTGACCGCGGGATCGACGGGAAGGACGTCGAGCGGCAGCGGCGCCAGGAAGAGGGCTTCGTCACCGGAGCGAACCCGGCGGATCCGCCCGGGATGGCTTGCCCGCGCAGCCAGGCGGGCGACAAACCGCGACCCCGCCACACCCACGGCGATCTCCACGCCGAGCACACCGCGCAATCCGCGTGCCAGCGCGGACGCCCAGGCGGCTTCGTCGGGAAACTCCGCATGACGGCCGGAGAGATCGCCGAATGCCTCCTCGTCGCCGGCCTCCACCGTGGGAGAGAGCCGGTGGAGCTCGGCGCAGACGTCAGCTCGCAAGCGTGCGACCCCTGCGGGATCGACGGGGACGAACACCGCTGCGGGACAGGACTGCTGCGCCTGGCGGAGCGGTTGCCCCACCCGGACCCCGGCCGCCTGCGCCGCCTCCGACGCGGCGACGACCGGCAGGCGCAACTCGGGAGCGCCACCCAGGATCACGGGCTCGCCGCGCAGCTCGGGATAGCGGCGAAGGGCTGCCAGCAGGCCGAGGTGCGGATGGCGAGCGCAGAGAACGCGCATCTCAAGCTCGAGCCGCCACGCCGGCCACGTCAGGAATCGGCAGGACGATCGGTTGCAACCGGGGCACGACGACGCTGGGCAGCCCGACCACCTCGGCGGTGGCGTACGGGCGAGGGTAGCGGAGCAGCACCGTGGCCTCGGCGCCGGGCGCACCGAGCTTGCTCTTGCCGGTGGTGACCCGCACCCGCAGTCCGGCCACGTCGCCGTTGGCGCGCTGCCACCCCGCGGCCGCACAGACGAGCGTGAGCGACGAGGCGTGGCGGAGCGGCGCGGCGACCGGAGCCGGCGTGGCGACGGCGCAGATAGCGCCACGTTTGGCAACCGCTTCGGCGAGTGCGGCGAGCGCGTGCTCCCAGAGCGACGGCCGGGGTTGCTCCTCACCGAGCGCCACTCCCACCCACGGCATGCCCGCGGCCACCAGAGCCCGCGCCATGACCAACCCTCGCTCCCACTTCGCCGGGCCGGGCGAGATCACCAGGCAGGCGTCGAGGTCCGCTCCGAGATCGGCGAGAAAGCCGGGATCGAGCGTGCCCGCAAGATCCACATAGCCGGTGTCATGCGAGCGACTGGCCAGCGCGACCAGCGACTGCAGCAGCGTCAGCCGGCCCGAGGGGCCGCGTCCGGCCGCGGCAAGCAGGGTGACCCGGCCATGAGGAAGCCCACCCGGAGTGAGCACGTCGTCGATGACCGGCACCGCCGTGGACCACACACCTGCCTGCTCCGGCGTTCCGCCACGGCGAAGCGCCTGGGGACCGTACCGGGATCGAAGTGTCGCCAATGCGGCGGACAGGGAATCGGACATCGCTCCTCACTGGAAAAGGCCGCCGCCTACTGGGACGGAGAGCAGGAGCGCCGAGGCGGGACGCCAGTGTAGCGAACAGATGTTCGCCGCGCAAGCGCCGCAGAATATCGCCATGAGGGTGCTGATCATCAAGGTGCTGATCGGCATTGCTCTTGGCATCGCGATCATCCTTGTCTTCGTTCTGTTCGGCCATTCGACCACGCCCGTCTGAGCTGAGCCAACCCGAATGGTGGGTGGAGCTTCAGGTCTCGCAACACACAGAGCGATAATTCCGTCTGTCCGCGTGTCGCAATTGCGTGCGCGCGGGTTACCTCGGATAACCATCCGATTGGGGACAGCCATGACGTGGTGCACACCGCATGCCTGAGATGCTCGCCAGCTACGTCGCCGGCCGGTGGTACACCGCGCCCGACGAGGGCGTGGTCGTCGTCGACGCGGCAACCGGCGATGCCGTCGCACGCGTGTCCACCGCGAGTCTCGACACGCGAGCGATGGTCGACCACGCGCGACGTGTCGGGGGTCCGTCGCTCCGTCGACTGACGTTCCATGAGCGCGCCGCGGCCCTGAAGGATCTCGCGACGTACCTGGACGCCAACAAGGCCGCGTATCACGAGCTCTCGCTGGCCACCGGGGCGACACGTCGCGACTCGACCGGCGACATCGACGGTGGGATCGGCACCGTGTTCGCCTTCAGCAGCCGGGCGAGGCGCGAACTCCCGGATGGGTTTCTGCTCACCGACGGCGACGTCGAACCGATCGGCAAAGGCGGAACGTTCGTCGGGCGCCACGTGTACACGCCGCTTCCCGGGGTGGCGCTGCAGGTCAATGCCTTCAACTTCCCGGTGTGGGGCATGCTCGAGAAGCTGGCCCCCGCGGTGCTCGCCGGCGTGCCGACCATCGTCAAACCGGCCACCCAGACCGCATATCTCACCGCCGCCGTGATGCGCGACATCATCGCGTCGGGTGCGCTCCCCGAGGGAGCCGTGCAGTTCGTGTGTGGCGGCGCCGGCGATCTTCTCGAGCATCTCGGTGGTGAGGACGTGATCGCCTTCACGGGAAGCGCGACCACTGCGGCGGCGTTGCGTTGCAACGATGCCGTGACCCGCCGCGCTGCGCGATTCAACGCGGAGACCGACTCGCTCAACTGCTCGATCCTCGGACCGGACGCGGTCACGGGAACGCCCGAGTTCGACCTCTACGTCAAGGAGATCGCGCGCGAGATCACCACCAAGGCAGGGCAGCGATGCACGTGCATCCGGCGTGCAATCGTTCCCGAGTCGCTGGTGGATGACGTCATCGCCGGTGTGCAAGCCCGTCTCGACAAGGTGGTCGTCGGCAATCCGCGCAATGAGACCGTCACCATGGGTGCGCTGGTCAGCCTGCATCAGCGCGACGAGGTCCGCGCGAGCGTCTCCGCGTTGCAACGCGCGTCGCGGCTCGTCCACGGCGATCCCATGGTGATCGATCCCGTCGAAGCCGATGCCGCGCGGGGCGCGTTCATGGCGCCGGTGGTGCTGCTCTGCACGGACAGCTCGCGCCCGGAGCCGCACGAGGTCGAGGCGTTCGGTCCGGTCACCACGATCATCCCCTACGGAGCGCCCGAGGAAGCCGGTCCGCTCGCGGCGCGCGGCAGCGGCAGCCTGGTCGGCTCGGTCGTCTCCTACGACCCCGAGTTCGTGCGAGCGGTGGTGACGAGCGCCGCGCCCCATCACGGCCGCCTGCTCGTCCTCGATCGCGATTGCGCCGGCGAGTCGACCGGCCACGGGACGCCCATGCCGCAGCTGGTCCACGGTGGTCCCGGCCGAGCGGGTGGTGGCGAGGAGCTCGGCGGCATGCGTGCCGTCAAGCACTTCATGCAGCGCACCGCGCTGCAGGGGTCACCCGCCGTGATCGCGGCACTCGCCGGAGGGTCCTGAACGCGGGGCACGGGCGGCGGTCCTGCCCGTAAACTCGCGGACGAACGTCCGATCCCGGCGAGGAGGAACTGCGTGCGCGTTGCGGTGACCGGTGGTACCGGCTTCGTCGGCATCCACACCGTTCGTGCGCTCAAGGAAGCCGGGCACGACGTGGTCATCGTCGCCCGCGGCACCACCCGCCGCCCCAAGGGCGACCGGGTCACATTCGTCCAAGCCGACCTCACCAGCGCCACCAAGCTCGCCGACACCTTCGCCGGCTGCGACGCCGTCGTGCACCTGGTCGCGATCATCCAGGAGCGCGGGCGCCAGACCTTCGACCGCGTGAACCGCGAGGGCACCGAGCGGGTCGTCGAGGCCGCGAAGCAGGCCGGCGTCGGTCATCTCGTGCACCAGGGGGCGCTCGGCGCGGACCCGGATCCGAAGTACCCGTACCTGCTCAGCAAGTGGCAGGGTGAGCAGGCGGTGCGCGCAGGCGGTGTTCCCTACACCGGGCTCCGTCCGGGGCTCATCTTCGGGCCCGGTGACGGGTTCTTCACGCTCCTGACCCGGATGATGCGCATCAACCCGGTCATCCCGATTGCCGGCGACGGGAGGACTCTCTTCCAGCCGATCTCGATCGGCGACGTGACCCGGTGCATCGTCCTCGCCCTCGAGCGCGGGCCGGCAACCCGCGTCTACGAGATCGGCGGCCCGGATCAGATGAGCTACGAGGACATCGTCCGGACCATCAAGACGGCGCTGGGCCTGCACCGCAAGATCGTCCACGTCCCCGTGCCGATGATGATGCCGCCCGCATTCATCATGGAGAAGCTGCTGCGGCATCCACCGGTGACCCGGGATCAGCTCCGGATGCTCGGGCGCAACAACATCACGCGGACCGACTCGGTCCGCGTCGCATTCGGATTCGACGCCGAGCGTTTCGCCGACAACTGCGACTACCTCCAGGACTACTGACGGTGGCTGTCGACGACCGCCTGGCCGAACTCGGGATCGTCATCCCGGAGACCACCGCACCGGTCGCAAACTACGTGACCGCTCGGCGAACGGGCGACCTGCTCTTCCTGTCCGGCCACCTCGGCAAGCGCGACGGCGCGGTGGTCGCCGGCAGGGTGGGCGATGACGTCGACACGGAGACCGCCTACGATCTTGCCCGCCGCGCCGCCATCGATCTCCTCGGCACCGCACGCGCGGCGCTCGGCACCCTCGACACCGTGGCGGTCGTCAAGCTCACCGGTTTCGTGCAGAGCGCGACCACGTTCACCGAGCAGCCGGCCGTCGTCAACGGCGCGTCCGACCTGCTCGTCTCGGTCTTCGGCCCGGAGCGCGGCCGGCATGCGCGCAGCGCCATCGGCGTGGCGCAGCTGCCGCTGGGCGCCGCGGTCGAACTTGAGGCGATCTTCGAGGTCGTCGGCGCACCGCCTCAGGGCTGAACCGCTAGGCTCTGCGCGTGCGACCGTACAAGCAACTCGGGGACGTGCCCCGCAAACGCCACATGCGCTTCGCGGAGGGCGGGCGGCTGGCGTACGAGGAGCTGTTCGGACGTGAGGGTTTCAGTGGCCCGTCCTCGCTCATCTACCACCGCAACATGCCCGAGGGCGCGCAGGACGTCAGCGAGGGCCCCGCGGACCTCATGACCCCGGAGCACGAGCTGATGCATACCAACGCGCACCTCAAGGGGTTCGACCTCCCGCCCCAGGGTGATGTCATCACCGGGCGGCGCTGGCTGCTCGTCAACGACGACGTGCACATCGGCCTGGTCGCGCCCGTGCACGCACAGCAGGTGCTCTACGTCAACGGCTCCGCCGACGAGGTGCTCTTCGTGCACGAGGGCAGCGGTGCGCTGCACAGCCAGTTCGGCCATCTCGCGTTCAAGCGGCATGACTACATCGTCATCCCGCGCGGCACCATCTACCGCATCGACTTCGACGACCTTGCCGGCGCTCGCGTGCTGTGCATCGAGGTGACCGGGCTGGTCGACGTGCCGGACCGCTACCGTGCGCGCAACGGTCAGCTCACCGAGTTCGCGCCGTTCAGCGAGCGTGACTTTCACGGTCCCGACTCGCTCGAGACGCACACGGCGGGTCCCGCCGAGATCTGGCTCAAACGATCGAACCACGTGAGCCGCTATGTGCTCGATCACCATCCCTTCGATGTCATCGGATGGGACGGGACGATCTACCCCGTGACCTTCAACATCCACGACTTCGAACCGCGCGCGGGACGATTCCACGTGCCACCGCCGGTCCATCAGACCTTCCAGGCACACAACCTTGTGATCTGCTCGTTCGTGCCGCGCAAGCTCGACTGGGATCCCGAGGCGATCCACCTCCCGTATCACCACAGCAACCTCGACTCCGATGAGGTGCTGTACTACGTCGAGGGCAACTACGCGGCTCGCCGTGGCATCAGCCAGGGCTCGTTCACGCACCACGTCGGCGGTCTCCCGCACGGTCCGCAACCGGGCGCGCTCGAGGCGTCGCTGGACCGGCCGCGCGAGACCGACGAGCTTGCGGTGATGGTCGACACGTTCCGGCCGCTGCACCGCAC
>DAIQQM010000016.1:0-31170 GCA_036786805.1 Candidatus Dormiibacterota bacterium
TATGCGGTCGGCGTCGGCGTCAACGTGCTCACCGGCCTCTACGCGTTCCGCCTGTACTTCACCGTCTTCCAGGGCGAGCCCCAGACGGCGCGCGGCTTCGGCGTCAAGGAATCGGGCTATCCGATGCTCATCCCGGTGGTGATCCTGGGCGCGCTGTCGGTCGTAGTCGCCTGGCCGCTCCAGTTCCCGCTCCCCAACACGGTGCACGTGTTCAGCGACTTCCTGGCGCCGGTCTTCGCCGGACCGCAGTCGCCACTGCTGCACGATCCGTCCTTCGGACTGGCGCTGGTCGGCCTGGTCATCGGGACGGCGGCCAGCCTGATCGGCATCGGCCTGGCCATGCGTCTCTGGTACGAGCACCGGCCGGATCCGCAGGTCGTGCTGTCGAGGCTGCCCCGGGTGGTTCCGTTGCTCTCCTACAACAAGTTCTACTTCGACGAGATCTACGACCGCGCTCTGGTGCAACCGGTCAAGGCGGTGGCGCGAACCGCCCGGCGGGTTGTGGAGCCGGACGTGATGGACGGCTGGGTCGAGGGCATCGGGGAGTTGCTTCGCGGCTTCAGCCTCGACCTGCGCCTCGTGCAGACAGGGCTGATCCGCGACTACGCGTCGATCTTCACGGTCTTTGCGGTGGTGCTCGTCGTCGTGTGGGTGGTCATCGCGCGATGAATCACATCCCCTGGCTCACGCTGCTCATCGTCATCCCCGCGGGTGCGGCGATCCTGCTGCAGCTCGTCCCGCGCCGCCTGACGGCTGTCGTGAAGGGCCTCACGATCGTCGCGACGCTGACGGGCGCGGTCATCGTGACGCTGCTCCTCCTGTGGATGCCCGGCAACAAAGCGACCGGTGGACCGCTGCCACTGCATTTCCAGGAAACCCACGCGTGGTTGCCGGCCATCAACGCCACCTACCACCTCGGCATCGACGGCATCTCCGCGTGGCTGCTGGCGCTCAACGCCGGCGTGTTCGTGCTCGGCGCTCTCGCAATGTCCCGCAAGAGCACGGACCGGCTGCGCTTCTACTGCACGCTGGTGCTGCTCACCGAGGCCGCGACCACCGGCGTGCTGCTCTCGATCGACCTGCTGCTCTTCTACATGTTCTGGGAGGGAATGCTGGTTCCCCTCTACGTCCTGCTGAGCAACTGGGGCGGCGAGAAGCGAGGCCCAGCGACCCTCAAGTTCATCGTGTACACGGTCGCGGGCAGCCTGCTGATGCTGGTGGCGATCATCTACCTCTACATCCAGTCGCCGTCGGGCTCGTTCGACCTCGAGCAGATCCTCGCGCAACCGATCAGCTCGGGAACGGCATTCGTCATACCGCTCATCCATGTCACGACATTCACGCCCAAGGAACTGGCATTCATCTGCTTCGCGCTCGCGTTCGCGATCAAGATCCCGATCGTCCCGCTCCATACGTGGCTGCCCGACCTTTACGAGGCATGCCCGCCCGCGGTGCTGGTGTTCTTCGCGGGTGTGGTGAGCAAGCTCGGCGCGTACGGCTTCATCCGGTTCGCGCTGACGCTCTTCCCCGGAGAGATGGAGAAGTACCGCTTCGTGCTCGCCGCATTCGCCGTGCTGAGCATCATCTACGGCGCGCTGATGGCGCTGTCGGAACGTGACCTGAAGCGCATCGTCGCGTACGCGAGCATCAGCCATCTCGGCTTCATCGCGCTCGGCATCTTCTCGCTGACCGACAACGGGATCAACGGAGCGGTCATCCAGATCATCAATCACGGCATCATCATCAGCGCGCTCTTCCTCATCGTCGGGTTCGTGGAGGCGCGCACGGGGACACGCGATCTCGGCGAGCTATCCGGTCTCGAACGGCGAATGCCCTGGCTGTATTTCTTCTTCCTGGTGGCCACGCTCGCGGGCCTCGGCATGCCGGGCATGAACAGCTTCGTCGGCGAGTTCACGATCATGCTCGGGGCGTTCCAGCTCAACTGGGTGTACGCGGTCCTCGCCGGGGGCGGCGTGATCCTGGCCGCCTGGTACATGCTCCGCCTCCATCAGGGGCTCATGCACGATCCGCCGAAACCGCGAACCGAGGGAGTGCACGATCTGCATTTCGGCGAAGGGCTGCTCCTCGTGCCGCTGGTGGCGATGATGATCTTCATCGGGCTGTTCCCCAAGCCGATCACCGACGTCTCCACCGGGTCGGTGAGCACGTACGTGAACCTGATCCAGCCCGCGGCGTCGAACCCGGGGACTCAGTGATGCTGATGGCGGTGTCGCCGGTACCACTGTCCTTTCCAGGCGGTCGCGACCTTGTCGGCATCCTTCCTGAGCTCGTGCTCGGGGGTGCCTTCCTGCTGCTGATGCTCCTGGATCTGGTGATCCCGGCGTCGAAGCGCACCTGGCTCGCCGGCTTCGCACTGCTCGGCATCGCGGCAACGTTCGGTGTCACGGTGTGGGCGTGGTTCGACGCGAACCCGGGGCGCCTCGTGTACTCGGGATCGTTCGCCTACGACCGGTTCGCGCTCTTCGTGGACGCGATCCTGCTGGTGAGCGCGGGGCTCGTGGTCATGATCAGCCCGAACTATCTGAATCGGCGCGGCATCCATTACGGCGAGTACTACGCGCTGATCCTCGCCGCCACGCTCGGGATGATGCTGCTCGCCGGCGCGACCAGCCTCATGGTCATCTTCCTCGCGATCGAGTTGCTGTCGCTCGCGCTCTACGTGCTGAGCGGCTTCTCGCGCCACGAGGAGCGCTCGCAGGAGGCCGCGCTGAAATACCTGCTGCTCGGCGGCTTCGCGTCGGGTTTCCTGCTCTTCGGCATGGCGCTGATCTACGGGGAGACCGGGCATACGCAGCTCGCTCAGATCGCAGCGGCGATTCAGAGTCAGACCACCGTCGCCGTCGACCCGCTTCTGCTCGCGGGCGTCCTGCTGCTCTTCATCGGGTTCGCGTTCAAGGTGTCGGCAGCGCCCTTCCACTCGTGGACGCCCGATGTCTATCAGGGCGCGCCGACCTCGGTCACGACCTTCATGAGCGTCACCACCAAGGTGGCGGCGTTCGCCGCGCTGGTTCGCGTCTTCACGTACACCTTCGACGGTGGGGGAACCCACTTCTACCAGCATTGGGAACCGGTCGTCGCGCTGGTGGCGATCACGTCGATGGTGGTCGGCAACATCGCCGCACTGACGCAGACGAGCGTCAAACGCATGCTCGCCTACTCGGGAATCGCCCAGGCCGGATACATCCTCATCGGCGTAGCGGTCGGCCCGGTGCTGCTGCCGTCCGGTCAGTCGAGCTCGTTCGGAACCATCGGGGTGCTGTACTACCTCGCCGCCTACGCGGTGAGCAATATCGGAGCGTTCGCCGTCATCACGATCATGGCCGGGCGCGGAGAGGATCTCGACAGCTACGACGGCCTGCGCGGTCTTGCGCATCGCCGCCCGTTCGTGGCCGCGAGCATGGCGCTCTTCCTGTTCTCGCTGGGTGGATTCCCGCCGACCGCCGGGTTCTTCGGCAAGTTCCTCGTCTTCACCGCCGCGATCAACGCCGGCCAGGTCCCGCTGGCGCTCTGGGGCATCGCGACCAGCGCGGTCTCTGCCTTCTACTACCTCCGCGTCGGGCTGCTGATGTACCAGCGCCCTGCCGTGGGCGCCGAAGAGTACCGGTGGTCACGGACCGGCTTCGCGGGCAGCGCCGTCCTGGTCGCCACGACGGCGGGGACGCTCATCCTCGGAGTCATGATCGTGCTCGTCTACACGGCGGCGACGGCGTCGCTGAAAGGGTTGATCGTGTGAACGACGAGCTGCTCAAACACTTTGTCGAGATCGTCGGTCCCGACGGCGTCACCGGCGATGTGGTGAGCCCCTCCGACGAGCACACCCTCGAGCTCGTGGCGGCGGCGTGCAATCAGCTCGGCGTCCCGATCAGCGTCACCAGTGGGGCTCCCTCCAAGACCGGCGGGACACCCGAGCGTGGCGGCATCATCCTGAGCGTGCACCGGCTCGCAGGGATCCAGGTGGCCCCTCCCGGCCTCACCGTCCGCGCGGGAGCGGGCGCGTCCGTGAGCAAAGTCCGGTCATCGGTTGCCGAGGCGAAGCTGGTGGTGGTCGGCCTCGGCGCCGAGGCAGGGTCGGCGCATGTCGGCACGCTGGTTGCGCGTGGCGAGGTGCCCCGGCGCTCGCTCGCCGGCGTTGAGGCGGTGCTCTCCACCGGTGAGGCGGTGAAGGCCGGTGGCGGGGCGCTCAAGGACGTCGTCGGGTATGACCTCATCGCAGCGCTGCTCGGGAGCGCCGGCCGCCTGGCGATCATCTCGGCGGTCACCTTCCGCCTGGAGCCCGCCGCGGCGCGCACGGCGACCGCGAAACCTCCGGGGACCCGAGCCTGGCAGCCGGGGCTCGCCGGCGCCTTTGATCCGAAAGGCTTACTGCGCTCAGGCGCGTTGCGGTGAGGGGGAAGGTCAGGGAGGTCGCCGGGAAGTACTGGCACGAGTACACGCGGATGCGGACCGCGATCTTCCTTCTCCTCGGCATCCTCACCATCGTCCTCATCGGGTCGTTCGTTCCCCAGCAGAACACGTCGGATCCGACCAAGGTCGAGGCGTTCCTCACCTCGTGGCCGAACCTGAACGTGCTCTTCGCCGATCTCCAGCTGCCACTCACCCAGGTGTTCGTCTCGCCGGTCTTCTACGTCCTCCTCGGCCTGCTCTACGTGTCCCTTGGCTGGTGCGTGATCCGGCGCGCCAGGGCGCTGGTCATGCGCACCCTGCGCGGCTACAAACGCACGCCGCAGTACTGGGGTGAATGGGGATCGTGGCTGTTCCACAGCTCGTTCTTCCTCCTGCTGATCGCGGTCGTGTGGGGGAAGGCCACGGGGTACCAGGGCCTCGTGACGCTCACCGAGGGACAGAGCTTCACCAACACGCCATCCGGGTACGACACCCTGCAGCAGGGCCTGCTCTTCAACGGGGCCTTCGCGCCGTTCACGTTGCGCCTCAACAGCTTCGAGGCGACCTACGCCTCCAACGGCGAGGCGAGCAACTACGTGAGCAACGTGACCGTCTTCGACCGCGGCAAGGAGGTGCAGACCAAGAACATCCTGGTCAACGACTTCCTCAGCGTCGACGGCGTCAACGTGTATCAGCAGGACTACGGCTGGGCGCCGACCATCGTCGTGAAGAACCCCGCCGGGCAGACTGTGTACGACGGATCCATCCAGTTCTTCGACGACGCCGGCAACATCGGCGACAAGGCGCTCGGGGACGGTGTGCTCAAGGTCCCGGATTTCGATTACACGATCCCGGGTGCGTCACAGGCGGTGCAGATCGGCGCCAAGATGTCGTTCTTTCCCGACGCCACCGTGATCCCATCGGTCGGCTCCTCGGGAGCCATCAACCCGACGGCCACGCAGTACGGGCCGGGCGGCGTTGCGCTGCGCAACCCGGTGATCGAGATGCAGCTCTACGTCGGCAACCTCGGCCTCGACAGCGGTGCGCCGCAGAACGTGAACCAGCTGAACACGGCGGGGATGACGCCCTATTTCTCGAATGGGCAGGTGATTCCTCTGCTGATGGGCCAGACCCAGCAGCTGCCAATCGCCACCGCCGGCGGCAAGACCGTCGATTTCTCGATCTCGTTCCCGTCGGTGAGTCAATACTCCCTGCTGCAGGTCAACGATGACCAGGGTGTGCTGCTCATCTACACCTCGTTCATCCTCATCATGACGGGTCTCCTGACCAAGCTCTATCTGCGTCCCTTCCTCGAAAGCCGGCAGCGCAGACGGCGCCAGCCGATCACGCTCGACCGCCGCTGGTCGTCGGACGCGAGTGGTGAGCCTCAGGCGCCCGACCGGGAGACCGCCTCGGTCTGATCCGGTCCCGGAGCGAGCTCGGCAATGCCGGCGGGGGAGAGGTATTTGAGGTTGCGCAGCTCCTTCCCCTTGTAGTCGAGCTGGAGGAGCCCCCCTTTGGCGCACTGCAGCCGGTGCAGGGCGTAGCGTGGCCGGTGCTCGGCGGCCACCCAGAACCCCTGGATGGGGTCGCCGTGGCTCACGCAGATGCCGCCGTCACCGGGATGGTCGGCGAGCAATTGCATCAGCGGACGGCGGACGCGTGAGGCCAGCGCCGGAACGCTCTCGTCGTTGGCCAGCAGACCCGGGAGGACCATGTGCACGAGCCACAGCGGGCGGCGCCACGGCACCTGCTTGGGCGGCACCCCCTGGAGGTAGAGGCCGAAGCGGGTTTCGATCAGGTCGTCGGTGTACGTGATCGGCACCGAGTCGAGGTACGAGGCGATGATCTCCGACGTCTGGCGCGCGCGCTCGAGGGGACTTGAGTAGATCTGGCGGGCGCTGCCGCGCGCGAAGTACCTCCCCAGCGCGTGGGCCTGTTTGACCCCTTTCTCGCTCAGCGGAAAGTCGGGAAGATGCCCGTAGAGGACGCCGTCGGGATTGCGGACGTCGCAGTGGCGAACCAGGTGGAGGCGGGTCGCGACCGGGGCTTGGCTCACTCCTGGCGATGCTACGGGATGGCACTGTGGCGAGGCGCCGGCGGTGCGATTGGTGCGAGGCGGCGCCGCTTTCGCACAATATGCGGGTCGTGGCACGCCGGGTGCGCGGACTCAACAATGCGCAGGACCAGCAGACGATATCCGAGATCCCGGCACGGATGAGACGCAACCTGGCGATCGTCCTGCCGGTGGCACTCTACCTGCTCCTGCGCGCCCCGTCGCTCATCGAACCCCAGTGGTATCAGGACGAGGCGGGCTACGCGTCGACGGCGTGGCTGACGCATATCGGCTACGGGCTGTACGTCAACGCCTGGAACAACAAACCACCGCTCCTCTTCGGTATCTACGGGCTGAGCCGGATGCTCTTTGGGACGAGCGAGGCGGGGCTGCACGCGCTCACAATGCTGAGCGGGCTCGCCGCCGTCGTCGCCGCCGTCGCGGGCATGTCGCGCGTGTTCTCGATGCGAGCGGCACTCTGGGGTGGGCTTGTGATCGCGCTCATCGTTGGTTCACCGATGCTCGATGCCGATCTCGCATTGCCCGAGAGCCTGCTGATCGGCCCCGTCACGGTCGGGGTCGTGTGGTTCCTCTGCTCCTGCACCGATCCTGCCGCGCGAGCGCCGCGTGCCATCACGCTCGCCGGCATCGGCGTGCTCCTCGCGTGTGGATTCCTCATCCAGCAGACCGCATTCGCCGACTTCGCCGCGATCATGCTGTGGTGTCTGGTGCGACGCCGCTGGCGGTCGATCTTCTTCGTGAGCGGCGCGTTCGCTGTCGCCGTCGCGGCTGTGATCGTGCCCTTCGTGGTGAGTGCCGGTGCGCACAACGTGTGGTACGCACTGGTGACGTCGTATGTCGATTACGTCGACGACGCGCTGCAGGACCGGCTGCCCGCCTACCTCCTCCGCATCGCCATCCTGGCAGCCATGGTCCTCACCGCCTGGTTCTTCCGCAACGCGAGGAACGGCCGGCTCGAGCTTGTCCGCATCTGGGCGACCGCGTTGCTCTTCGCGGCGATTGCCGCCGGGTACTCGTACGAGCACTTCCTGCTGCCCGCGATGGTCCCGCTCGTCATGCTGATCGCCGGCCTCCTCTCCGGGTCCCGTGACCGTCTTGCCGCACGCGTGCGACGGCCGCGCGTGCTCGCGGCGGGTGCAGTCTTCGCGGTCGTCACGTTCGCGGGGTGGTCGATCTACACGTCGGCGTACCGGACCACGGTGTGGAGTGTCGGCTACTACTTCAACGCTGTCGGCTACGTGTCCGGATCCGTGTCAGAGCTCGAGTACGACACGTATTTCGGCTCGCTCACGTACGGCGAGCACCTGGCCGAGCAATGGATCAGCAGCCATGACCTCGTCGACACCACCGCCATGCTCTGGACGAATCTCGCCTGGCCGCTGGTGGATGACGAGCTCATTCCTCCGACGCGGAGCGGGCCGCTCTACGTGACGCTGGCGCTCGAGAACGGAACCACCGGCATCCTGTCGAGGATGAACGCCTCGCCGCCGGAGCTGATCCTGGTGGCTCCCCTGGGGATCGAGAACCTGGCGGACGTCCGGTCCTTCATCCGCGACCATGTCTACCGGGAGGTGATGAACGCGCACGGGATCGAGCTGTACGTGCGATCGGGGGGCTGAGCCCGCGGCAGCCGGGTCAGCGCCGCACCGCGGCGCGTTCGATGTAGATCGTGTCCAGGCCGGTGTGGAACACGGCGACGTAATACCGAGCGAGCACCGGAAGGATGGATGGTCGCAGGATGAGACTCGGCTGGTTGGTGATGATGACCGTGGGGCGATGCCGCGAGACGTACGGACCGACCGCGGCGCGACTGCCGACGAGCACGTCATCGTTGAAGAGGCCGACGGTCGGCAGCACGGTGGTGAGCGGAGTCGTGAGGTACACCCACGCGTCCGCAACGTTCCACACAACGGCCGAAGAGCCCGCGTACCCGTGGGCCATCAACCACGCGGCGACCGCCTGGTCGGCGGTGACATCGTGGCTGAAGCCGTCCTGCCACCGGGTGCGCTCCGCTGCGCTGACCAGGCTCGCGTAGCCGTCGGTGTAGTACGAGGACAGGCTGCGTCCGTTGATCCAGTACGAGCCGGCGTACGAGCCCTGCACCGCGGCGAGCAGCACCCCGGCGGCGAGTGCCGCCGAGCCCAACTGGTGTCGCCGCTGCCGCGCGGGCTCGATGAGCACGCGCCACTGACGCCATGGCGTTGCCGCAAGCGCCGCGCACACCCAGGGGAGCGACGGCAGGATCAGGTGCGGATAGGGGAAGTGCGCCGAGCCGGCCACGAGCAGGTCGATGCCGGCGAGCACCCAGAGCGTCCAGAACACCCTGGGCGTGCGGCGCCCGACCAGAACGGCGCCGGCGACGATCGCGATGCCGCCGCCCGCGAGCGCAGCGAAATGCAGGACGCCGTCGAGGAGCGATGCCGGGAGCGCGTTGTGCGCGTAGATCCCGTAGAAGCTCACCGTGGCGAACCACGTCGCGCCCAGCCCGGAGGCGACCACGGTGGGGAGCAACCAGAGCAGGGTCGCGGCGAGCCCGGCCCCGTAGAACCGCACCAGGCTCGGCCAGGCGGCGGGGCGGACGATCAGCACGACGAGGCCGAGTGCGAGCACGTCGGCGATCACCGTCTGCTGCATCCCGAGTGCGATCGACGCCAGCACGCCCGCGACGTACGGCGCCCACGGGTGGCGTGCAGCCCACAGCGAGGACGAGCCGTGCACCAGCATGAGCATGCCTGCCCATGTCATCGGGCCGATCAACGCTCCCTCGGGCAGGAAGAGCTGGGCATCGAACAGCGGTGAGCCGATGACCAGCGCCGCGAGGATGCACGCGATCCCCGCACGGCGTTTAGAGCCGCTCAGATGCGCCACGCCCCAACCGACGGCGATCACCGCGGCGACGGCACTCGCGAACGGGACCAGGTGGATCGCAGCCTCGGAGTATCCGAGGAAGTGGTTCAGGATCCCGTAGATCCAGTACTGGAGCGGCGGCTTGTTGTCCCAGGCTCCCGGTGACGTGTACAGGTCGCCGCCGCCGACGACCGTTCGGCCGACGTACGCGTAGATGCTCTCATCGGTATACCAGCGCGGCTCGAGAAACGCCGGGATGCGCAACAGCACCAGCACGCCGATGCCCGCGGCGATCGCCGCCCGCGGCGCCCGCGCGTCAGCGTTCTCGGGGACCAGCGTGGCAGGCGTCGTCATGACGACAGTCTGCCTTCCCAACCACCCACCTCACGGAATGGCGCCCCCGGTAGGAGTCGAACCCACGACCATCGAGTTAGAAGCTCGCCGCTCTATCCGCTGAGCTACGGGGGCGCGCGGCGAGTGTACCTGCGGCGATTCGTCCGGACCGCCGCCCACCGCGCCATATAATCGCCGAGCCTCCTCTCCGGAGTCTCATGGTGGCCATAGCTCAGCTGGTTAGAGTGCCAGGTTGTGGCCCTGGAGGTCGCGGGTTCGAATCCCGCTGGCCACCCCAATCCTCGCTACAGTCCCGGCGATGCGTCCCGACGACACCGGCGATCATGTCGCGCGCAACCGCGCCGCATGGAACGTCACGGCGGCGGGGTACGTCGAGTCCGGGCGGCGGAACTGGGCCGCCGAACCCTCCTGGGGCATCTGGAGCATCCCGGAGAGCGAGGCGAAGGTCCTTCCGGATGTCCACGGCCTCGACGTCATCGAGCCGGGATGCGGCACCGGCTACGTCTCCGCGTGGCTTGCCCGCCGAGGTGCGCGGCCGGTGGGCATCGACGTGTCCGAGAACCAGCTGGCGACGGCACGCGCGCTCCAGCATGAGCACGATCTCCACTTCCCGCTCATCCAGGCCAGCGCCGAGGCGGTGCCGTTCACGGACGCCAGCTTCGACCTGGCGATCAGCGAGTACGGCGCGGCGATCTGGTGTGATCCCTACCGCTGGATTCCCGAGGCGGCGCGGCTGCTCCGCCCCGACGGTCGGCTGATCTTCCTCGGGAACGCGGCACTGCTGGTGATCACGTTGACCGAGTCGGACGCCGATGGTCCTGCCGGGACCGAGCTTCGGCGCGACTACTTCGGGATGCACCGCTACGAATGGGTCGGTGAGGACGGCGTTGAGTTCCACCTGAACCACGGCGACTGGATCCGTCTGCTCCGCGGGTCGGGGTTCGAGATCGAGGACCTCATCGAGCTCCGTCCGTCAGGTGACGCGACCACCCGCCACCCCTTCGTCACCCTGGAGTGGGCGATGCGCTGGCCGTCCGAGGAGGTCTGGGTGGCCCGGCGTCGCGGCCGCGAACCTGCCGGTAGACTGCCGCACCATGAATGACGATCGCTGGGATGCCGTCGACGCATACACAACCAGCCTCCTTCAGCCGGCGGACCCGGTGCTCGAGACCGCGATCAGCGACAGCGCCGACCTTCCGAATATCGCCGTGTCCGCCGCCCAGGGGCAGTTCCTCCACCTGCTCGCGCGGGCGATCAACGCCCGGCGAATCCTCGAGATAGGCACCCTCGGCGGATACAGCGCGATCTGGTTGGGACGAGCCCTGCCCGACGACGGCCGCCTCATCAGCCTCGAGCTCGACGAGCATCACGCCGAGGTCGCACGGCGCAACGTCGCGCGTGCGGGGCTCGACGCCAAGGTCGAGGTCCGGGTCGGCGCCGCGCTCGACAGCCTCGCCAGGCTGAAGACGGACGGAGGTGAGCCCTTCGATCTCGTCTTCATCGACGCGGACAAGCGCAACACGCCCGAGTACTTCAGCGACGCCATCGCCCTCGCGCATGTCGGCAGCCTCATCGTGGTGGACAACGTGGTCCGGCAGGGTAAGCTGATCGACCTGGAGAGCGAGGACCCCGACGCCCACGGAATGCGCCTGCTCATCGAGCAGATGGGCGCCGACCGCCGCCTCGCTCCGGCGGTGATCCAGACCGTCGGGGTCAAGGGCTGGGACGGATTCGCGTTCGCCCTGGTGACCAGCCTCTAGCTCTCGACTCCCATCAGACGGGGATCAGCGCGCCGGGTGCACCCAGTACGGCGGCCGTCCGTCGAGCCGCCGCGTCGGCCAGCTCGAGGGGGACGTCGCCGCCGTGGAGCATCGCGTCGGCGTGCGCCAGCCAGGAGGCGTCATCGGCCAGCTCGGCAAGCGCAGGCTCGCCGCCGAGACGGCACAGATAGCGGGCTGCGATCCAGCCGAGGCGACCGCTCCCGGTATCGGCTGCGAACTGGTTGGCCTGCTCAGCGAGACGCGCGCCGATCGCGAGTGTGGCCATGCGACGCGCGATGCGGCGCAGCGGCAGCTGGCGCGCGTCCGGGTCCTCGATGCGGTTCAGCGCGTCGAGCTGGACCTCGATGCGCTGCAGCGAGTCGATGAGCGCACCACCGAGCGGCGCGGCCACACCGCCACCCGAGACCGCCTCGGCTCTGCGTTCGGAGTCACCGAGGAAGCCGGGCAGCGCACCGTGCTCGATCGCGCGCTGGACGTCGAGGGTGATCACGTTGCCCGATCCCTCCCAGATCGCGTGCACGTACACGTCGCGCAGCAACCGCGCCTCGGGCCAGTCCTCGATGAATCCGTTGCCGCCGCGGACCTCCATGCCCTCGGTGGCGCAGACCCGGGCACGCTCGGTGCCGTGCATCTTGAAGAGCGGAGTCAGCAGCCGCAGCGCTGCCGCCGCTTCGCGGTCTCCCGAGTCGGCCTGGTCGGAAAGCTCCGCCACCCCCATGGCGGCCGTGAGGCCCGCGACCGAATCGACGACGAGCTCGGCGAGCGTGTCGCGCATCAGCGGGTGGAGGTCGAGGCGCCGGCCGAAGGTCGACCGCCCGCGCGTGTGCGTCAGCGCTTCGTAAGCACTCCGCCGCATCGCGCCGGCGGTCGCGGTCGCGATCCCGATCCGGGTCGCGTTGACCATGTCCATCATCTGCGGGAGCCCGCGTTCGAGCGAGCCCACCTGCCAGGCAAAGGCGTCGCGGAGGCCGACCTCCGCCGAAGCCATCGCGTGCGTGCCGAACTTCTCCTTGAGCCGATGGATGACATAGGTGTTGCGTGTGCCGTCGTCGAGCAGGCGGGGCATGAGGAAGAGGCCGACCCCGCGCGGACCCGGAGGCGCCCCCACCGGACGCGCGAGCACCAGGATCAGATCGCTGTGCGCGCAGCTCGCAAACCACTTCTCACCGGAGAGCCGCCAGGTGCCGTCGCCCGCGGGCGTTGCGACGCTCTCGTTGGCGCCCACGTCCGAGCCCCCGGCCTTCTCGGTGAGGAACATCGCGACGGTGAGGTGCTTCCCCGAGTCGTCGATGATGCCGGGCACGAATCGCGCCGCCAGTGCCGGGTCGTTGCGCTCGAGGCAGCGCGCGGCGGCATCCATCATGCCGATGGGGCAGCCCGTGATCGCCTGGTCTGACTCGAGCACCAGGTACAGCATCGCGGTGACCAGGCTTCGCGGCGCGCGTCCGGCGAGGCCTCGCCAGCCGTCCGCATAGCCGGCTCGCACGGCGCCGAAGCGGAGCACCGTCGACTCCAGCTCCCGGTACGCCGGATGGAACTCGATCTCGTCGATGCGCTCACCGCGAGCGTTGTAGGGGCGAAGCACCGGTGGGTTCCGGTCAGCCGTCCTGACCAGCGGCTCGATCACCTGCGGGACGAGCGTGCCGAGCTCCCGGAGCGCGCCCTCGGCGACCGGCCACGCGGCCTCACCGACGGTCCTCCGCGTCAGCCAGCGGAGGTGCTCGTCGGGGAGGTACCAGTCGGTGTCATCGGCAGCTGGGATGTGTCGCACCCCGGGATCAGACGGCAGCATCGATGCCACCATAGCGCGCGCCGGCGGTCACCACAGGCCGCGTTCCTGGAAGACCCGCTTGAGCAGTCGAGGGCGGTCGGTCATGATGCCGTCGACCCCCAGGTCGAGCAGGAATTCCATCTCCATCTCGTCATCCACCGTCCAGACGTGGACGGCCAGCCCGGTCCGATGCGCCGCACGCACGAATCGCCGGTCGATGCGCAGCCTGCCCCACCGTTGTGGCACCTGCAGGCAGTCGGCGTGGAAGCCCGGCATCCGGCCGGTCCGCGACACGGCGTACGCCGTCGCGGTCGCGACCCGGCCCATCGACGAGCAGATGCGCCCCGCCGCCAGCGTCCGGATGCGCGCCACGCGGCGGTCGGAGAACGAGCCGATGCAGACGCGACCGAAGGCGTTGAGCCTGCTGATCAGCGCAACCAGCGGCGCCACCGTGTCGTCCGCCTTGGCGTCGATGTTGAGAAAGACGTCATCCCAGCGGGTCAGCAGCTCCTCGAGCGTCGGCACCACGACCCCGGTGCCCCGGAACGGGTGGGTGGCGCCGCCGTCCGGGGTGTACGCATACCCGGCGTCGGCCGCGCGAACCTCGGCGAGGGTGAGCGCGCCGATCCGCCCCGCACGATCCGTGAGCCGCTCGAGATCGCTGTCGTGGAAGGCGAGGAGCACGCCGTCGCGGGTCAGGTGCACGTCGGTCTCGAGGTACCGGTACCCCATCGCCACCGCGGCCTCGAAGGCCGGGAGCGTGTTCTCCGGAGCCTCGCCCGCACCGCCACGATGCGCGAAGGCAATCGGGGTCGATCGTTGGAGAAAGGGACGCTGCGCCATGGACGTGGCGGTCAGGGTAGCCGGACGGGTTGCTACCGCACCCACGTTCCGCCGCCGGACAGCGCGCTGAACAGCGGGCGCTGCACACGTCCGTCGGCGACGCAGACGGCACCCACCCCGCGGAGCCGCGCCTCTGCGCTGGCGCGAAGCTTGACCCGCGCCCGGCCGCCGATCGCCGGGATCAGGTGCTCCGCCTCCCGGGTGGAGAGGCGTCCGATGAGGCTCGCCTCGTCGCCGGGGTCGCGGAGGAGCCCAGGTGTGTCGGCGAAGATCATGAGCAGCGTTGCCCCGAGTGCGACTGCGATCTCGGCGGCGAGCCGGTCGCCGTCGACGTTGATCGCGGTCCCGTCCGCGGTCGCGATCGGCGGGCAGATCACCGGGGTCACACCGGCGGCGAGGAGCCGCCCGAGGAGCACCGCGTCGACCGAGTCGATGCTTCCCACGTGGTTGTCGTGGAGCACCTTGGTCCGACCGTTCTCGCGGATCCGCAGCGCCGCCCGCCGCGTTCCTGTGACCAGGCCTCCGTCGAGGCCGGTCATCCCGAAGGCGTTGACCCCGAGCTGCCGCAGCCGCTCGACGATCCGCTTGTTGGCCCTGCCCGCATAGGCCATGAGGAAATGGTCCATCGTGGTCGCGTCCGTGTACCTGCTGACGTCGCCGCGTTCCGACTCGACCATGCGGGGCGGGCTGCCGAGGCGTGTCGAGAGGTCGTCGAGATCCCGGCTGGCGCCGTGGACGACGATGGTCTGCTCGGTGGTGGCGGCAATGTCCTCGAGGAGCGGGTCGAGGCGGCGGACGCTGCCGCCGATCTTCACGACGATCATCAGATCGGGTAGAGCCCGCCGAATTCGAGCCCGAGCGTCTCGGGGAATCCGAAGCGGATATTGCCGGCCTGGACGGCCTGGCCCGCCGAACCCTTGACCAGGTTGTCGAGGGCGGCGGTGACGACGACGCGGCGTGAATGCGGGTCGCGCTCGAAGCTCACGTCGCAGTAGTTGGTGCCGCTGAGCAGCTTCGGCGAGGGCGAGCGATGCAGTCCGGCTCGTGACTTGACGATCCGCACGAAGGGCTCCGCGCCGTATCGAGATCGGTAGAGGCCCCAGAGGTCGCGGTCGTCGAGGTCGGCGTTGATGTAGGCGTGCGCGGTGACCAGTACGCCGCGCACCGCTTCGACCGCAGTTGCCGAGAAGGCGACCTCCGCGCTCGTCGAGCCGAGGCGGAGTTCCTGCGCGATCTCGGCTGTGTGGCGGTGGCCGGTGGGCCGGTACGAGCGGATCTCGCCACTGCGGTGGGCGTGATGGGTCGCGTCACCTGCCTGGGCGCCGCCGGCGGATGAGCCGACCTTCGCCTCGACGACGAGCGGCAGTCCGGGGTCGAGGACGCCGGCGCACGCGAGCGGGGCGAGACCGAGGATCGATGCCGTGGCCAGGCACCCACCGGCGGCGATGAGCGATGCGGTGGCGATCTCCGCGCGATGCAGCTCGGCGAGCCCGTAGACCGCGGTGCCGAGCAGCTCGGGCGATGGATGGATCCATCCGTACCAGCGCGGATAGTCGGCCGGCTCGCGCAGACGGAAGTCGGCGCCGAGGTCGATCACGACGGGTGCGACCGCTTGGAGCTGCTCGATCGCATGGACGGACTCACCGTGACCCATTGCCGCGAACACCACGTCGGCAGTGCCCAGTGAGTCGCGCGCCGAGAAACGCAACTCGGTCCTCCCGCGCAGCGGGGGATGGATGGCGGCCACGGGCTTGCCGGCAAGTCGCTCCGAGGTCACCTGGACGACCTCGATCTCGGGGTGCCCGGTGAGGAGCCGCAGCAGCTCGCCGCCGGCGTAGCCGGCCCCCCCGACGACAGCGGCCCGGATCATGGCCGGCTCAGGGCGGCGTCGAGGACCGACACCGCGCGCTCCAGTTCGGCGACGGACACGTGCTCGCGGGGCGTGTGGTCGAGCTGCGAATCGCCGGGACCGTAGGCGACCGCGTCGCACCTCCAGGCGGGCACGAGGACGTTGAGGTCGGAGGTCCCGGTCTTCACCTTGAATCTCGGCGTGCCGCCCTGTGAGCGGATCGCGCGCGCCAGGCCCCGGGCCAGCCGGCTCCCTCGATCGGTGCGGACGCCGGGCTCGCGACCGAGGACGGTGATGGTCGCTGACGGGGCGGCGCATCGAGCGACCTCGATGAGCGCATCGACGTCGCAACCGGGCGGGGTCCGAACACCGAGATCCACGCCGGCCCGGTCTTCCAGGCCGTCGCTGTCCGAATCGAAGTGGAGCACCCGGATGTCGACGCAGTCGAAGAGGCCGGAATCGCCATTGGACCGCGCGGCGTGATCCTGGAGCGCTCGGACGGCGTCGACGCACCGGTCGGGGGCACTCCGCTCACGACCGGCGCCATGGGCGTGCGGCTGATCGACGTGTAGGCGCAGGCGCAGGCTCCCCTTGTACCCGACGGTCACGGCATCCCACCCGCTCGGTTCGAGGATCACCAGCGACGCGGGGGCCGGCATTGTCGCCGCGAGATGGTGGGCTCCCCGTGACGAGGTCTCCTCCTCGACGGCGCCGACGATCACGAAACGCCGCGCGCCGTGGCGGGGCTGCCGGCTCACCGCGGCGATGGCGGCCGCGAGCGGCCCCTTGGCATCCACGGCGCCGCGCCCGTGGAGCACGTCGCCGTCGCGGCGAACGTCGACGTGGCCCGGGACGGTGTCGACATGCCCGACCAGTGCCACCGTCTCCGATCCGTCCCCCCACACGCCGACCACGTTGCCGGCCGTGTCGACGTCGACATCGAACCCCGAGCGCAGCATGCGCGAGACGAGCAGGGAGGCAATCGCATCCTCGTGCCCGCTCGGGCTGGGCACCGACAGCATCGCGGTGAGCAGCTCCGCAACGTCAACCCGATGATGGGTCGCGACGCCGATGCCCATTGCGACCTCAGGCTCCGACCGCGACCGGCGCGCCGCGCGCGACCTCGCGGACGTGGTCGGCAACGCGCCCCGGGATGTCGATCCCGGTCACGTCGATTGAGTTCTTGAACTCCATGGTCGCGTTGACCTCGCTGACCAGCATGCGATCACGGTCCTCGAGCAGGTCGATCGCGAGGACACCACCGCCAACCGCCGCGGCCGCACGCAGCGACAGGGCGCGCAGCGTCGCGTCGACCGGGCAGTCGCGCGTCGTGGCACCACGCGCGGTGTTGGTCACCCAGTGGGCGGATTCCCGGTAGATGGCGCAGATGACCTCGTCGCCGACGACGAATGCGCGGACGTCGCGTCCGGGCTTGTCGACGTGTCGCTGGAGGTAGAAGAGCGAGTGATCAGGTCCGCCGAGCATTGCCTTGTGTTCGAAGAGCGCCTCGGCGGCGTCGCGGTCGTTGATCCTCGCGAGCAACCGTCCCCAGGACCCGGTGACAGGCTTGAGCACGACCGGGTAGCCGAGATCCTCCGCCGCACGCACCGCCGCCTCGGGGGTGAAGGCGATCGCGGTGGCGGGCGTGGGGACACCGGCCGCCTCGAGCGCCGCGGAGGTGTCGAGCTTGCTCGCGCACGTGGCGGAGACCGCATGCCGGTTCACGGTCGGAACGCCCCAGGACTCGAGGACGCGGGTCACGGCGAGCCCGCGTGTCTGCGAGATGCTGCGTTCGAGCACGGCGTCCCAACCCAGCTCGGGGTGCGCGAGCGTGAAGGTCAGGTCGCGGTCGTCGACGATCTCGACTTCGAGTCCTCGAAAGGTGAGCGCGTCGCGCAGCAGCTTCTCCTCGACCCGGATCCGCGAGCACACCATCCCGATACGCAGACGCTCACTCACCCCAGTCCACTTCCTCGGGTGGTGCGAGCACGAATCGGGGAGGATCGAGCCCGATGACCTCGAGCTCCGCGTTGCACTCCGGGCAGCTCACCACCTCGCCCCGTTCGACGCCGTCGTCGACCGGGACCCGGGCATCACATTCAGGACACACGTCGCCCCTCCTCGAGAGCGGCCCAGCCGCCCCGCTTGATCAGCTCAACCAGTGAGCCCGCCTCGATGATTCGCAACGCGACGCCCGAGGGCGGCTCGCCCTGCAGGGTCAGCGTCGCGCTGCGGATGGACCCGGTGATCGCGTCCACGCTCACCTGGTCGCCGTCGCGCAGGACCTGATGTGCCTCGGCGCAGCGGATGACCGGCAGACCGATGTTCACCGCGTTGCGGTAGAAGATGCGCGCGAAGCTCTCCGCGATCACGGCGGCGACCCCGTTGCGCTTGATGGACAGCGGCGCGTGCTCGCGGGAGCTGCCGCAGCCGAAGTTGCGTCCGGCGACGATGACGTCACCGGGTCGCACGCTCTCGACGAAATCCGGCCGCGCCTCGATGAGACAGCTTCGCCGCAGCGCGTCAGGATCGGTGGTGACGTTGTACCGCCCCGGCATGATCGCGTCGGTGCTGACTCCGTCGCCGAGCAGGAACACGCGGCCACTCATGCCGCTGCCTCGAGCGCGGCGGGGTCGGTGATCGCACCCGCGAGTGCCGATGCCGCCGCCACCGCCGGTGACGCCAGGAAGATCTGCGCGTCCGGGCTGCCCATGCGTCCCGGGTAGTTGCGGTTGCTCGTCGAGAGCACGCGCTCACCCGGGCCGACGACGCCGTGCTGGCGGCCGAGGCACGGTCCACACCCTGGATTCAGCACCAGGGCGCCGGCCCGGGCGAAGATCTCGATATAACCGGCGCTCAGCGCCTCCAGGTACACGCCGCGCGACGCGGGCACGATGACCGTCCGCGTCCTGGGATGCACGGTCCGTCCCGACAGGATCGACGCGGCGACGGCGAGGTCGCTGAGGCGGCCGTTGGTGCAACTCCCGATGAACACCTCGTCGAGCGGGGTCCCGGACACGTCGTCGATGTCGTGGACGTTGTCGATGCTCGGGTGCACCGCCACCTGGGGACGCAGGCTCCCGGCGTCGACGACCAGCGTCCGCACGTACTCGGGGTGGGACGGGTGGAGGTCGATCGGTTCTCCCCCGGAGTGCGCGAAGGTGACCGCGTCGGGCTCGACGATGCCGGTCTTTGCCCCGAAGTCGGTGCTCAGGTTGCAGAGCGTCAACCGCTCGTCGATCGTCATCGCCGCCACCGCTTCACCGCCCCATTCGACGGCGCAGTAGTCCGCACCGTCGGCGCCCATCTGCGCGATGACGTGCAGCGCCAGGTCCTTGGCGTAGACACCTGCTGGGAGCGCGCCGCGAACGTCGATGCGAACCGTCTCGGGAATCCGGAACCACGTCCTCCCGGTGGCGAACACCACGCCGATGTCCGTGGACCCGAGGCCGGTCGCGAAGCATCCGACGCCGCCGTAGGTCGTGCTGTGCGAGTCGGCTCCCACGACGATGCCACCCGGCTGCGCGAGCCTCCGATCGACCATCACCTGGTGACAGATCCCTTCCGCGAAGAGGTTGGTGATGCGGTGCTCGACGCAGAACTCGCGGATCACGCGATGCAGTTCAGCAGCCGCAACCGTGTTGGCGGGCATGACGTGATCGAAGTTGAAGACGATGCGGCTCGCGTCCCAGAGAGGGAGATCAAGGCTCCGGAAGGCCTCGATGGCGAGTGGTCCGGTGACATCGTGCGCCATGGCGACGTCCACCTCGGCGATGACCGTGTCACCTGCATGCACGCGACGTCCAAGGCGGCGGCTGAAGAGCTCCTCGGTGATGGTTCCCATCTCGATCCCCTATGCCTGTGCCCAGCTGACGATCAACGCGTCGAGGGTCGCGACGTCGAGCGGGCCGTCGTCGCCACGACGCTTCACCTCGGCGGTGAGGCTCCGGAGCCGGTCGTCGTCGAGGCGGACACCGAGCGCACTCGCGCGATCGCCGATCGCGTGCCGCCCGGCGAGCCGGTGCCCGGCGAGGATGCTGCGCTCGCGTCCGAACTGCGCGGGATCGAGGATCTCGTAGGCGCCGGGGTCGAGGAGCACGGCCTTGGTGTGCATCCCCGCCTTGTGGTGGAAAGCGGTCGGCGCTGTGACCGCGGCATTGAACGGGACGGCGATGCCGAGCATCCCGGCGACCATCGCGTCCAGTTCCGGGAGCATGTCGAGCCGGTAGTGCTCGACGAGTTCGGGCTGGATGGTCACCAGCCTTGCCATCATGGCGGAGAGCGGAACGATCCCATTTCGTTCGCCGATGCCGAGGACCGTGGTGTCGACGTGGGTCGCTCCGGCCTCGAGCGCCGCGAGCGCATTGGCCACCGCGCACCCGGTGTCGTCGTGTGCGTGGAACTCGATGTCGCAGCCGACGTTGCGCCGGACCAGCGACACGAGGTCGTGGACCTGGGATGGGGTCGCAACGCCGACGGTGTCGGCGAGGCCGACGCGATCCACGCCGGCATGGTCGATCGCGCGATAGATGCGCACCAGGTCGTCGGGATCGGATCGGAACGAATCTTCCGTGCTGAAACGCGCTTCGCGGCCTGCGCCGCGGATCTCACCGACCACGGCAGCCCCGACGTCGATGATCTCGTCGATGCTCATCCCGTGGGAGACGGGGCGGAGCCGTGACGATGTGGCGATCAGAACGTCGACCCCGTCAACCCCGGTGTCGACGGCGAGTCTCGCGTCGTCGAGATTGCAGCGAACGTGGGTGAGCAACCGAAAACGGCGTTCGGTCCGTGCCATCCGGCGAAGATCCGATTCGGATTGCGGTGAGGCGACCGGCGAGGTCAACTCCATGTAGTCGACGCCGAACCGGTCCAGTGCGGCGGCGATCGCGAGCTTCTCGTCGATCGTGAAATGGGCGAGCGCGAACTGCTCGCCCTCGCGAAGCGTGCTGTCGATGATGCGAAATGCGGTGATGCTCATGACTTCCGTTTGTATTGGTGGACAAAAGAAAAGAGCCCCTTCGAGGAAGGGGCTCTTCGCGGAATCTGATCCGGTGCTAACTGTTCGCCGTCACCTCATCCGTGCGCAAAGGAACCCACTCCTCGGGAGCGAGACGGCTTTTTTGGCGAGGCGCACGGATGTCTGCACGGCGGGTGCAGCGTAGCAGCGGCCGATCCATCGCGTCAACCACCTATCCTGTCGCAAGCCATGCTGCAGCCGGCCGACCCCTCCTGACCGCGCCATGTCCAAGTTCCTGCGCGCGTCACTCGGCGCCGATTTCGGATACACGCCCGGGGAGCAGCCGCCGGATGACGGAGGCTGGCTGAAGCTCAACAGCAACGAGTCGCCGCTGCCGCCATCGGCCACCTTAGCCGCGGCGGTTGCCGGCGCCGCAGCGGACCTGGCACGGTACCCGAGTCCGGTCGCGGAGCCGCTGCGTGGCGTGCTCGCCAACCTGCACGGCGTGGCGCACGAGCAGGTCTTCGTCGCCAATGGGGCCGATCAGGTCCTCGACTGCTGCTTCAGAGCCTTTGTCTCTCCGGGTGACGTGGTGGTGCGAACCCAGCCCGGATACTCATTGCTGCCGGTGCTCGCCGCGCTCTTCTCGGTCCGCGACGATCCCGTTGCGGTCGAGGATGACGGCGCACTCCCTGCGGAGTTCGCGCTGCGTCCAGCGGCGTTGCGCGTCGTCGTCAACCCCAACTCCCCGACCGGTCACTGGATCGAGCCCGGTTCGCTCGACGCGCAGCTTCGCGATGCCGAAGGCATCGTGGTCATCGATGAGGCTTACTGCGATTTCGCTCCGGCATCGTGCCTTCCCCTCCTCGGTGCGCACGCGAACTGGCTTGTGGTGCGAACGCTCTCCAAGTCGCATGCGCTTGCGGGGCTTCGCGTCGGCTACGCGGTCGGAGACCCCGCGGTGATCGCGGATCTCAATGCCGTCCGCGACTCATACCCGGTCGATCGCTGCGCGATCGCCGGGGCCATCGCCGCGATCGAGGACGTCGAGCACCATCGATTGATCGTCGACACGGTGATTCGCGAGCGCGCGAGGCTGAGCGACCGGTTGCGGGAGCTGGGGTGGAGTGTTGTCCCCTCGCAGGCGAATTTCGTGTTCGCGTCGCCGCCCCCGGGCAACACGGCGGGTGCCGTGGCGCAGCGCCTGCGCGACCATCGGATCCTGGTGCGTCACTTCGCGCTCGCCGGCCTCGACGGTGCGCTCCGCATCACGGTGGGAGATGGTCCGGCCACCGACCGGCTCCTCGCCGTGATCTCGGGCCTCGACGGGTCGAACGTGGGCGGCACGTAGAATCCCCGCATGACAGGCCTCGACGCGCTGCCTCCCGGCGCATCGGTTCGCGGGCGCGCTGACGGGTTTGCCGATTACCTGGTCGGGCCGGCGGCACGCCGCCGCCTCCTCACCGATCGCTTCATCGAGACCTTCGAGGCCTGGGGCTACGGCTTCATGGTCACTCCGCTCGTCGAGCCGCTGGACACCATTGCCGCAGGCGTGGCGGGAGCCCGGCAGTCGGCGCTCTTCCGCTTCATGGACTCGGATGGCGCGATGCTGGCGCTGGTCGGTGAGCGCACGGTGAGCGTGGCTCGCGTGGTCGCCACGCAACTCCACGAGGGGCCGTTTCCGCTGCGTCTCTGCTACGCCGGCTCGGTGCTGCGGAACCAGGCCCCGAATGCAGGACGGCGGCGTGAGAGCCTCCAGGCGGGGTGCGAGTTGATCGGTGCGAGTGGTCTCGCAGCCGACGCCGAGTGCATCGCGCTCGCGGCCGCGGCGCTGGAGCGCGGCGGTGTGGAGCACATTCAGGTTGACGTCGGTCACGCCGATTTCATTCCGGGACTCCTCGAGTCGGCGGGCCTCGATGCGACCGCGCGCGACGAGGTGCTCGCCGCGCTCGCACGTCGCGACCTTGTCGCCGTGGAGTCGGCGCTTGCGGAGACCGATGCGGCAGACGCCGAACGCCGTCTGCTGCTTGCGTTTCCGACCCTGCGTGGCGGGCGCGAGATCCTCGACACCGCGGCAGGAGGACTCCGCGGCGCACGCCCGCAGCGCGCGCTCCAGGAGCTCGCGCAGCTCTGGGACCTGCTCGAGGCGCACGCCATCACCGACCGCGTGCACCTCGATCTCGGCGCCGTCCGTGACTGGGACTACTACACGGGACCGACATTCGAGGTGTTCAGCGTCGACTCGGGTTTCGCGCTCGGGTCCGGCGGCCGCTACGACACGCTGCTCTCCCGCTTCGGCAGCACGTGTCCGGCAACCGGGTTCGTGCTGCACGTCGATCGGTGTCATGACAGCATCGTCCGACGAGCGGGCACGCTCGATCCGCCAGATGTGCTCCAGGTCAGCTGGGAGACCGACGCGCAGGCTCGAGCGCTGGAGCTGGCACGCGGTTTACGGAGTCGTGGCGTTGCCGCCGCCTGCGATCTCGTCGCGGGCGGGGACGGCGATGTCCTGGTCAGTGCCTCAGGCGCGCGCTGGTCGGTGCTGGGACACCACGAGCATGGCAGTGTCGACGCCGCACTGGCCGCACTCGGCCGGCACCTGCCGTGACGGGACTTCGCGTTGCGCTGCCCGGGGGAACGCTGTTCGAGAGCGCGTGCGATCTGCTCAACGCCGCGGGCATCGCGCGGCTCGATCCGGCGCGCTTCGACAGGGAGCTGAGCGTCCGGGACGGGAACGACGTCTACGTGAAAGTGCGACCGACCGATGTGCCGGTGTACGTGGAGATGGGCGGCTGCGAATGCGGCATCGTCGGCAAGGACGTGCTGTGGGAGAGCAGTCGCGAGTGCTACGAGCTCGCCGACCTCGATTTCGGTCGATGCCGCCTGGTGCTTGCGGCGCCGCGCGATTCGGCGCTCGCCCGCGGAGACTGGCCTCAGGCGCTGCGCGTTGCGACCAAGTACCCGGTGTCCGCTCGGCGCTTCTTCGCCGCGCGCTCGCTGAACGTCGTGCTCATCCGTCTCCACGGATCCGTCGAGCTCGCGCCACTCACCGGTCTCGCCGACTGCGTCCTCGACATCACCGCGACCGGGCGAACGCTCGCTGCGAACAACCTGGTCGAGATCGTCGAAGCGGGGACATCCACCGCCCGGCTCATCGCCAACCACGCCGCGCTGAAGACTCGCAATGACCAGGTGGGAGCTCTCGCGGTCGCGCTCCGGCGCGCGGTGGCGCAGCGTCTCACGGCCGGAGCGGCATGACCATCGAGCTGGCGCGTCTCGATCCGGCGACGTTCCGCGCCGTCATCGCGGAACGCCAGCGCGACGGCTTCTCGGCAGCCGATATCGACACCGCGACCGCGGAGCGGGTCGAGCGGCTCTTTCACCGTGCGATCGGCGTGCGCGACGCGGTGCGCGAGATCATCGATGATGTCCGAACCGGTGGCGACGCGGCGCTCCGTGAGTGGACGTACCGGATCGACGGCGTCGACGTCGAGTCCGTCCATGTGGGTGCGGGGGACATGGAGGCCGCGTGGCATTCGCTCGACCAGCCGGTGCGCACGGCGCTGATCGCCGCCGCGCAGCGGCTTCGCGAGTTTCACCTGCTGCAGGTGGACATGCTCGATCGGGGAGCGGGCGGTGCGTGGCTCCGTCCGGTGCCGCTCGGACGCGTCGGGTGCTATGTGCCGGGCGGCCGCGCCGCCTATCCGAGCACGGTGCTCATGTCGGTGATCCCGGCACAGGTCGCCGGCGTGGAGCACATCGTGGTCGCGAGCCCGCCGAACCCCACCGGCGGCGTGCATCCGTTGGTTGCGGCCGCGTCGCATCTCCTCGGCGTCCGGGAGGTCGTGGTTGCGGGCGGCGCGCAGGCGATCGCGGCGCTCGCGTTCGGCACCGAGAGCATCGAGCGCGTCGACAAGATCGTCGGCCCCGGCAATGCGTTCGTGACCCTGGCGAAGCACGAGGTGTTCGGTGTCGTGGGCATCGATCAGCTTGCCGGTCCGAGCGAGATCGTGGTGATCGCGACCGCGGGAGCGGATGCCGGCATGGTTGCTGCCGATCTCGTCTCGCAGCTCGAGCACGATCCGCTTGCCTGGGCCGTCTGCCTCACCGACGACACGTCCCTCGGCGAGGCGATCGCCACGCGTTTTGCCGAGGTTGCCGGGGACGCGGCGCGTCGCGAGATCATCGGCATGGCCGCGGGGCGGCACGCCGCGGTCGTGCGCTGTGCTTCCCTCGAAGAGATGAGCACGCTCGCCGCCACCTTCGCCCCCGAACACCTGTCACTCCAGGGAGCCGCCGCCGAGTCACTGCGCGACACGGTGCGCAACGCCGGCGCGGTCTTCGTCGGCGCGATGTCCCCTGTGAGCATCGGAGATTACGTCGCGGGCCCGAACCACACGCTGCCGACACAGGGCGCCGCCCGGTATCGCGGACCGCTCGCGGTCATGGACTTCATCCGCTGGCCGAGCGTCGTGCAACTCTCCGACGCGGAGTTCGACGCACTCGCGCCGGTGGCGATCTGTCTTGCCGAGGCCGAGGGACTGGCCGCGCACGAGGGAGCGATCCGCACGCGCATGCAGGTTCGTCAGCAATCATGACCGCGCGCGAACGGACGGCGGCGACACGGCGAGACACACGTGAGACGCAGATCAGCGCGCGTGTTGCCGTCGACGGCACCGGTGTCGCCGCCGTCAGGCTGCCGCTGCCGTTCTTCAAGCACATGGTCGAGGCCTTCATCAAGTACAGCGGCATGGACGTCACCCTCGACGGCGCCGGCGACATCGATGTCGACGCCCACCACCTCGTCGAGGACGTGGGACTCGTGCTCGGTGCCGCGGTGAGCGAGGCGCTCGGCGACCGCGACGGTATCCGGCGGTTCGGGGAGGCGCACGCGCCCCTCGACGAGTCACTGGTGCGCTGCGTGGTCGATTACGGGCGCCGGCCGAACGTGGTCTACGAGATGGCGCCGCTGCAGGGACGCATCAACGACTTCGACGTGGCGGTCATCGCGGAGTTCGTCAAGGGATACGCGCAGGCCGCCGGTGCGACCATCCACATGGACTGCATCCGTGGCGACAACCTGCACCACATCGCCGAGGCCGCCTTCAAAGCCCTCGGACTGGCCACGCGCGACGCGTTCCGCGTCATCGGTGGAGGCGTGCCGTCGACCAAGGGGACGCTGTGACGCCGCGCGTCGGCGTCTGCGACTACGGAGTCGGCAATCTGCGCAGCGTCGAGCGCGCGCTCCACGTCGCCGGCGCCGAGCCCGTGGTGAGCAGCGATCCGCGTGCGATCGTCGGGTGCGACGGCGTTGTCCTTCCCGGGGTGGGTGCCTTCTCGATTGCCGCCAGGACGCTGCGAGACACGGGCCTCGGCGCCGCGGTGCTCGAACTCGCCAGGCTGGAGCGACCGGTGCTCGGCATCTGTCTCGGGTATCAACTCCTTTTCGAAGGCAGCGATGAGGGACATGGCGATGACGGCCTTGCGCTGCTGCGAGGACGCGTGGTCAAGCTGTCGACCGAGCGGGGGCTCAAGGTGCCGCACATGGGCTGGAACACGATCACGACGGTGCGGGAGTCGACGCTTCTCGACGGAGTCGCTTCGGGCGCGTACATGTACTTCGTGCACTCCTACGTGGCCGTCCCCGATCCCCACGACACGGTGGCGGTCACCGAATACGGCGGGCGGATCACCGCCGCGGTGGAGCGCGGCACGATCATGGGCACGCAGTTCCATCCCGAGAAGAGCGGCACCATGGGGCTGCGGATCTATGCGAATCTCGTCTCGCGATGCGCGGCCGGTGTGCCCGCGCAGAGCGCAGGATGAGACATGGACGTGATTCCCGCCGTTGACGTGCAGGGCGGCCGTTGCGTGCGCCTGCGCCAGGGCGAGCATGCGACGGCAACGCTCTACGCCGCCGACCCGGTCATTCCCGCGCAACACTTCATCGACGCGGGCGCGACCCGCTTGCACGTCGTCGACCTCGACGCCGCACGTGGCTCGCCGGAGCCCGAGAGCGCCGGCGCGATCACGCGCATCGTCGCCGCCTGCGTGGCGGCCGGCTGCGCCGTGCAGGTAGGCGGCGGCGTTCGCGACATCGACACCGCCTTGCGCTGGCTCGAGTCCGGCGTTTCGCGTGTCATCCTCGGCAGCGTGGCGGCGCGACACCCGGAGCTTGCAGTCGCGATATGCGTTGCGGCGAAAGGACATGTCCTGCTCGGCCTCGACGTCCGGGCGGGAGTTGCGCGCGTGGAGGGCTGGACCGAGGATGGATCGAGCACGGCCGAGCTCCTCCGAGCGTGGCGAGCCTGGCCGGCGGCCGGGGTGGTCTATACGGACACGACGCGCGACGGGTTGCTCGCCGGGCCCGACATCGACGGGCTGCGGACCTGCCGCGAGCTGTACGGGGGACCGGTCATCGCCTCGGGCGGCATCGGCAGCGTCGCCGACATCACCGCCTGCGCCGCCGCGGGCGCAGCCGGGGTCGTGGTGGGCAAGGCGCTCTACGAAGGTCGCGTCGACCTGGTGCAGGCGCTCCGTGCCGTCGAGGACGCGGCGTGATGACTCTCGCCAAGCGAATCATCCCGTGCCTCGATGTCATCGGCGGACGGGTGGTGAAAGGAGTGGCATTCGTCGATCTGCGCGACGCCGGCGACCCGGCGGAGCTGGCGGCGCGGTACGACGAGGACCGAGCGGACGAGCTTGTGTTTCTCGACATCACCGCGTCGAGCGACGGACGAGCGATCCTGCTCGATGCGGTACGGCGAACCGCCGACCGTGTGTTCATCCCGCTCACCGTCGGCGGCGGCATACGGAGCATCATCGACGTGGACGTGCTGCTCCGCGCCGGAGCGGACAAGGTGTCCATCAACACCGCGGCACTCGAAACCCCTGCGCTCATCGAGGATGCCGCCAACCGGTTCGGGTGCCAGTGTGTGGTCGTCGCCATCGATGCGCGACGAGCCGGGGACGGTCACGAGGTCTACTCGCACGGCGGGCGTCATGCGACCGGTCGCACGGCGGTCGAGTGGGCGCGCGAGGCGGCGGAACGGGGCGCGGGCGAGATCCTGCTCACGTCGATGGACCAGGACGGGACCGGGAACGGCTACGACCTGGCGCTCACCGCCGCGGTGGTCGCGGCGGTGGATGTGCCCGTCATCGCAAGTGGTGGCGCCGGCAGTCCCGAGCACCTGCGCACCGTCCTCACCGATGCCGGTGCCGACGCGGCGCTTGCCGCGTCGATCTTTCATTTCGATGCGTATCCGGTCCCCGACACCAAGCGGTACCTGCACGATCACGGTGTGGACGTGCGCCTGTGAGTGATCAGCCCCACCCGCGATTCGGCGCCGACGGGCTGGTGACCGCGGTCGTACAGGATGCGACGACCTCCGAGGTGCTCATGGTCGCGCATATGAATCGCGAGGCATGGGAGGCCACACTGCGCACACATCGTGCAACCTTCTTCAGCCGCTCGCGGCAACGCCTGTGGGAGAAGGGGGAGACCAGCGGGAACGCGATGCACGTGCGAGCAGCTCGCATCGATTGCGACGGTGATGCGGTGCTGCTGCAGGTGGATGCGGACGGCCCCGCGTGTCACACCGGCGAGCGCACCTGCTTCTTCACTGACGTGGCAGACGTCATCGACGGCGCCATCGTCGATACGAAAGTTGACTAGCGGAGTGGGGATTCAGTTGGATGGGCCGCCAGATGAACGGCGCGGATCTCCCCACGCTCACCCGACGCTTCTGGCTCGACTGGGGACGCATCCGCTCAGGCATCGCACACTGTAGCGGGCTAGTACTTCGCGCTGAGGCGCCACCGGTGCCTCGCCGCCGCATCGCGGCTCGCATGCCGCACCGACGCAGTACAAGCCCATCCACGTGGGGTCCGTTCACCACGTTGATGGGGCGCATGCGCCGCCGGCTGCGCTGCGGCGGGGTTTCCGCCGATGCACAGCAGCGCGCCTTCCGGCGGCTGCTTCGCTCCCCGGCGAGGTCGCTGCTGCGCGACGGCAGCGACGACGTGGCGTCAGCGGTGGCGTTGACGATCGAACAGGGAGCGCACGACCCCTCGGGCGCGTCGCCGATGGGGGAGGTCGTCCTCGCCGGTGCCGGCCCGGGCGACCCGGAGCTCCTCACGATCGGTGCTCGGGCGATCCTCGCCGACGCCGACATCGTCTTCCACGACGCCCTGGTCGCTCCTGAGGTATTGCGGATGTGCGGTCCGCAGACGCTCCTCGTCGATGCCGGCAAGCGCTCCGGACGCCGCTCGGCAACCCAGGCGGACATCAACGACGCGATGATCACCGCGGCTCGGGCCGGCCACCTGGTGGTGCGTCTGAAAGGCGGCGACCCGTTCCTGTTCGGCCGGGGCGGCGAGGAGGTCGCCGCGCTTCGCCGCGCAGGGGTCCCGGTGCGTGTGATTCCCGGCGTCAGCGCCGCGCTCGCCGTTCCCGCGGCGGCAGGGATACCCGTGACCCACCGCGGGGTCGCGGCGTCGGTCGCCGTCGTGACCGGGCACTGGGCGGGCGGTGATCTCAGCCATCTCGAAGGCCTTGCGAGGAGCGTCGACACGCTCGTGGTGCTCATGCCCGCCGAGCTGGAGGAGATCGCCCAGCGCCTTGCGGCGGTCGTCGGACCCGGCCGGCCCGCCGCTCTGGTGTCGAATGCGACGACCGCGGCGCAGCGGGTCATACGAGCTCCGCTCGGTGGCATCGCCGCGGCTGCCCGCACAGCGCAAGTGGAACCGCCATCGACGCTCGTGGTGGGGGAGGTGGTGGACGTGCTCTCGAAGGCATGGGGCGCCTCGCTCGACGAGGCAGCGGTACCTGCGGGGGCCCTCGCCTCGCCGGGGTGACCGCGGCCATCCCCGGGGGCGAGGCCGCACTCGGCAGCCTCAACGCTAGGATGGTGCTCGCTTGTCCACCCAGGTCACCAAGGTATCGCCCGCATCGCTCGTCTCCGCACCGCGCAGCGGTCCCGGGCTCATCGAGCGCATCCTCAATTCCCTCCCCTGGTGGGCGCTCCCGGCCACGGTCGTCACCGTGCTCGGCCTGTTCGGCCTGTACTCGGTCTGGACGGCGTTCCTCACCGGCGGCATCAATCAGAGCGGGTCATACCTCTCACCCTTCTACTCACCGACCATCTGGAAGACCGGCCCGGTCAGCCCGGCGCTCTGGGTGCTCGGCTCACCGCTCCTCTTCAGAGCGACCTGCTACTACTACCGCAAGGCGTACTACCGCTCGTTCTTCTGGGACCCTCCCTCCTGCGCGATCGGTGAGCTCCGGCACCGGAAGTACCGCGGCGAGACGGCGTTCCCGCTGTTCCTCAACAACCTGCACCGCTTCCTCTTCTACCTGGTGCTGATCGTCACGGGCTTCCTCTGGTACGACGTCTACCTGGCGTTCTGGGCGCCCAACGGCCACGTCCAGCTCGGGCTCGGCACCGGGATCATGCTCGTCAACGTGATCCTGCTCAGCGGGTACACGTTCGGCTGCCATTCGTGGCGCCATCTGGTCGGCGGGGGGCTTGACTGCTACTCGAAGTCGGCGCTCAGCCAGGCGCGCTACCGCGCCTGGAAGTGGGTGACCGTGCTCAACCAGCGCCACCCTGTGTGGGCCTGGTGCAGCATGTTCAGCGTCGTCATCACCGATGCGTACATCCACCTGCTGCGGGCCGGGATCGTCGTCGATCCGCACATCATCTTCTGAGATGGCAGCGTCCCCCGAGCCCTACGACACCATCGAATGTGACGTGCTCGTCGTCGGCGCGGGCGGCGCCGGCATGCGCGCCGCGATCGCCGCGGCCGAGGGGGGGTGCAGCGTCACGGTTGTGACCAAATCACTTCTCGGCAAAGCCCACACCGTGATGGCGGAGGGCGGGATCGCCGCGGGCATGGGCAACCTGGACGCGGAGGACAGCTGGGAGGTGCACTTCGCGGACACGATGCTCGGCGGCCAGCTGGTCAACAACTGGCGCATGGTCGAGCTCTACGCGCACGAGGTGATCGACCGCGTCTTGGAGCTCGAACGCTGGGGTGGCATCTTCGATCGCACCGAGGACGGGCTCATCATGCAGCGCGCCTTCGGTGCGCATTCCTGGAGGCGACTCGCCCACGTCGGGGATCGCACCGGGCTCGAGCTCATCCGCACCTGCCAGGACAGGATGGTGCACACCCCGGGCGTCGACGTCTGCATGGAGTACACGCTCACCGCGCTGCTCAAATCCGGCGATCGCGTCTGTGGCGCCTTCGGCTACAACCGCAACACCGGACGGTTCGTCGCGT
>DAIQQM010000112.1:0-7623 GCA_036786805.1 Candidatus Dormiibacterota bacterium
ACGACCGCCCCTCACGGGAACTGACGGGCTCGCCGCGCTGAGCGCAGGCGCCGCACGGCGCCGACGCCGAGCGCGTGTTACCATCGGCCGTCGAATGCGACGGGTATTGACGCGTGTGCTGTTCTCATTCCTCATCGCGGTCACGGTGGTGTTGATCGTCGCGGTCGGGGTTGCCAAGCTGGTGAGCCTCATGCGCGGGCCGCACGAAGCGGCCGCTGATCTGGAATCCGCCATCGGCGGATACTGGCCGGTCATCCTGGTCGCCATCGCTGTGCTCACCGTGAGCCTGTCGGCTGTCAGTCGCGGCAACGTCACGCCTGACTGATCACCGAGACCGGCGGCGCCAGATGCTCAGGGTCGGCGCGATTCCGGGGAACGGTTCGAGCGCCTCGACCGGGGAAACCACCGTACTGGTGAAGGTTTCATTCAGATCGCGCAGGTGGGCTGTCCGATACCCACCGTCGCCGATCAGAGCGACGACCTCCCCGGTGTAGTACTTCAGGCAGTCACCGAGGCTGGAGAAGAGCGGCGGCCAGCACAGGAAGAGCGCGCGATCGGGATATTCGGAAAGGGCGGTTGCGTCTCCTGTGACGACCGTAGTCCATGTGCTGGTCTTCGCGTGGTACCGGTTCGGGCGATCGCCGTCGGGAGGCGCCTGATCGAGCGCGACGATGTCGACCCCGCGCGCGGCGAGCCGGTACGCCCAGTACCCTGTGCCGGCAGCCAGTTCGACCAGCGGCCCGAGGCCGGCGAGCGCTGACAGCGTCGCCTCGTCGGGGACGGCGTACGCGTAACGCTGTGCCAGCCGGGTCAGCGCATCGCCGGGGTGGTCGCTGCTCCTCGCCTGGAGGAGTTCCTCGCTGAATCGGTCGACGCGGTCCACGCGCGGATCGTCCTCCATCCCGGCGCGTCAGGCCGTATCCAAGTCGCGGTCCCCGCCGACTTAGTGGGCATGGATCAGGCGCCATTGCGGCGCTCGCAATCTGGAGGACACCCCCCTTGCGCCCTCACCCCCGTTCCCAAGTCTTCACGACCGCCATGCTCGTCGGGCTCTCCGGCGTGATCACCGGTGTCGCCGCCGCGGGTCACGTCGGCCCGTTCGCGACGCTCGGCGCCGCGGCAGAGCACACCGTCGCGACCCAGCTCCCGTCCACGCCGCTCCGGGCCGACAGCATGTACCCGGCCCCGACGCCACCGCCCACGGTTCACGAGACGATCGTGATCACCGATCCTGCGCCTCCGGCGCGGACCAGCGCGGCGTCGGGAACGCCCGCGCCCACCCCGGAGTCAACGGCCACGGCCGAGCCGAGCGCGAGCCCCTCGCCGACGCCGACGCCGTGCCACGGCGATGACTGCGGCGGCGGCGGAGACCACTGACGTGGGGCGGTACCAACCCGAGGATCGAGACAGGGCGCTTCGCAGCGTCGGCTCGTGGACGATCGGCGGCGTTTCCGGCGTCGTCGCGGTGACAGGAGCGCTGTCAGCGGTCAGCGCGGCCGGCTTCGCCGCCGCGACGGCGGCGAGCAGTCCCGTCGAGCATGTCCCGCCGATCCCCGCGGAGACCGCGCCCGTGCAGTCGGCACGTCCGACCCCGGCGGTCATCGTCAAGGTCATCCACGTCCCAGCCTCGTCTGCCGGCACGGCATATCGAGGCTCGGTCGGGATCTCGGCGCCGCGCAAGGTCCCGACCGGGTCGCCACCGGGGTCGTCGGCCCCGCCGCCACCACCGCCGCCTCCCCCGCCGCCGGTGTGCCATTCCACGCCCACGCACCCGTGCTGAGATCCGCCTCCTTTCGCGCCATGGGCACAACGACGGTCGTGGCCGTCGACGACCCTGCGGCGCTCGAGACGGCGACCACCGCCGCCCGTGGCGTGATCCAGGCGGTTGACGCGACGTGCTCCCGTTTTCGCGAGGACTCCGAGATCTCGAGGCTCAACCGTGCGGCCGGCCACGGGCCCTTCCCCGTCTCCGAACTGCTCGACGAGATGATCGCCGCAGTGCTCGAGGCCGCGGCAGCCACCGACGGGCTGGTCGATCCGACCATCGGTAGCCTCATGGAGCGCATCGGCTACACCGTCAACTTCACCGACCTCCCCGCGGATGGCCCGGCGATCGAGCTCGAGATGCGCTCGGCGCCGGGGTGGGCGACCGTCGAGCACGATCGCGGCAACCGGACGGTGTCGCTGCCCGATGGAGCGTCGATCGACGTCGGCGCGGTCGGCAAGGGTTGGGCGGCAGACAGAGCCGCCGAAGTCGCCGCCCGGGAGGTTGGCGGGGGCGTGCTCGTGGCGTGCGGTGGGGATGTCGCGGTGTGCGGGGAGAGTCCCGCGGACGGGTGGCGGGTCAGGGTCGCCGAGACAACCGAGTCGACCACCTGGCAGGACGTCCACGTGTTCGACGGCGGGCTCGCCACGTCCGGGACCGGCAGCAGGACCTGGCGCCGTGGCGGTGAGATCCTGCACCACATCATCGATCCGGCCACCGGGCTCCCGGTGGACTCCCCCTGGGTCATGGCAAGCGTCGCGGCGGCGTCCTGCGCTGCGGCCAACGCCGCCGCCACAGCCGCGGTCGTGCTCGGTGGCCGCGCTCCCATCTGGCTCGAGTCGCTGGGCGTCCCCGCGCGCCTGGTCCGGCGTGACGGGTCGGTGGTGCTGGTGGGCGGGTGGCCGTCGCGAGCCCGGGTCGCGGCCTGATGATCGCAGCCACAACCTCTGGCCCCAGCCCACTCTGGTTCGCAACCCGCGGCGCCGGAGTCATGACCCTGGTCTGCCTGACGGTCGTCGTGATCCTCGGGATCTCCACGTCGCTCCGAGTCACCGGGCACCGGTCGCCGCGCTTCGTCATCGCGGCGCTCCATCGCAACTTCGCGCTCTTCACGATCGTGCTGCTCCTCGCGCACATCGCGACCTCGGTCCTCGATCCGTTCGCGGGAATCCGACCGGTCGACGCCCTGATCCCGTTCGCGGGTGCATACCGCACCTTCTGGCTCGGGCTCGGAGTCCTTGCCGCGGAGGTGCTCTTCGCGGTCACGATCACGAGCCTGCTCCGCGGACGGATCGGTCCCCGACTGTGGCGGTTCGTGCACTGGGGTGCCTACGCGTCGTGGCCGCTCGCTGTGGTTCATGGGCTCGGCACCGGGACGGACTCCCAGGAACCGTGGATGCTCGGGCTCACCGCCGCCTGCATGGCCGCGGTACTGGCCGGCCTCGCGCAGCGACTGCTGGCGGGACGGTTGCGCACGGCGCCGGTTCGCCTGGCCGGTGCCGCCGCCGCTGTCGTGGCGACCTACGCGATCTGCGCCTGGAGCGTCGCCGGTCCGCTGCGTCCAGGCTGGGCGGTGGCTGCTGGGACACCGGCGTCGATCCTGACCTCGAAGCCGAGCGCGCCGCCGCTGCGCTCCGCGGCGCACGGATTCTCCGATGGGCTCATCGGCACCATGACCAGGACGTCGGGTGGGTTCGATGTCGCGCTGCGCGACACCGTGGACACCGCCCTCACGGTGGTCATCATTCCCGCGGGACCCACCGAGACGCTGCCGCAGCTGACGGTCGCTCGCAATGGTGTGACGGTGTGCGCCAACGTGCCCGCTCGCGTCGGAGTTTCCGTCTATGCTGTCTGCAACCACACGCGCCTCGTGATCACGCTGTTCGGCAGCGGACCATCCATCACCGGGCGGCTGGTCACGTCCGGGCCGCTGGGATGACCGCCACCGCCGTCGTCGCTCCGCTCCTGGCGCCGCCGCTGCGCGCCGAGCGCGCCGGAGGCCCGCGCCTTCTCGCCGGACCGCCGTTCGAGCTCGGGATGGAGCCGATGGCGGAGCACCGCCGCCGCCTCGGACGGCGCCCGGTTGGAGGTGAGTGGCTCCTCGACGTCATCGAGCGCAGCGGACTTCGGGGCCACGGCGGGGCGTGGTTCCCGACCCATCGGAAGTGGCGCGGTGTCCAGCGCCTCGCCCTCGAGCGAGGCCCGTCGGTGGTGGTGGTGAATGCGTCCGAAGGCGAGCCCCTCTCGGCCAAGGATCGATTCCTCGCCGAGCATCGACCCCACCTGCTCATCGACGGTGCGCTGATCACCGCCGAGTCGGTGGGAGCGGATGACGTCGTGATCTATCTCTCGCGAGCCTCGCGCCGTGCGCACCGCGCGTTGCGGCATGCGCTCGGTGAGCGTGGGCGCGACGACGGTAGGGTGGCCCACGTCCGCATCGTTCAGACACAGCATCGCTACGTGGCGGGCGAGTCGTCGGCGGTGGTGCGGCGCATCAACGGTGGCCCGGCAAAGCCGTCGTTCAGCCCACCGCATCCGTCGGAGCGCGGGGTGCTCGGCAGGCCGACACTCGTGCAGAACGCCGAGACGATCGCGCACGTCGGGCTGATCGCCCGCCACGGAGACGAGTGGTTCCGAGAGCGGGGCACCTCCACCGCGCCCGGGACAGGGTTGGTCACCGTGACCGGCAATGTGGCACGGCCGGGTGTGTACGAGGTCAACCTCGGCACCTCGCTCGTCAGCGTCGCGGGCCTCGCGGGCGGCGTGCTGTCGGCACCGGCCGGCCTCCTCATCGGCGGGTACTTCGGCACGTGGCTCGACGCCGAGCGAGGCGCCGCCGCAGCGGCCTCTCCGGAGGATGTCTCTCTTGGCTGCGGGGTGATCGGCATGCTGGGCAGCGATGGATGCGGCGTCGGCGAGTCGGCGAGGATCGTGAGCTACCTGGCTCGAGAGAGTGCCGGACAGTGCGGACCGTGCGTGCACGGGCTCCGCGCGGTCGGCGAGGCGATGACCCGTCTTGCCCGCGGCGATGCCGACCACGGAGACCTCGCTCGCCTCCGGCGCTGGTCGGAGCAGATCGTCGGCCGGGGTGCCTGCAATCATCCCGACGGCGCCGTTCACAACCTCCGCACTGCTCTGGAGACCTTTGCCGAAGATGTCGAGCGCCACATCAGCGGACATGCCTGCGCCGGATTGGGTACCTGTCCGCTGCCGGCGCCACCGCGGTCTCCTTTCGGGTGGCGATGAGCGACTCGAAACCCCGGCTCCGGGTCAATCCGATCCGCTGCGACGGCGCCCGATACTGCGCTGAGATCGTCCCGGAACTCGTCGGTCTGGACGAGTGGGGCTACCCGATCGTGTCGTCCGCGCCGATCGACGAACCACGGCTGCTTCGCATGGCGGAGCGAGCGGTCAGCGAGTGCCCGCGCGTGGCACTGCAGCTCGCCCGGTTCCGCGACCGGGACGGCTGACCTCAGTCGTCGGGTGGCGGGCTCTGTCCAGGGCTGTGAGAGGAGCCGCCACCGTCGTCTCCACCACCGCCGCCGTCATCTCCGCCACCTGACGGCGACGGGCTGCCCTGGCTGGTGGTCGGGCCGGCGGACTCCTCACCGTCACCGCCGCCCTGCGCCGGCTTGGTCCCCGCCGGCGTGTGGTCATCCTCGGTCGGCTCCGGGGGTGCACTCGTCGGAGCCGGGGTCGGGCTCTCGGTCTGGAGCTCGGACTCGTCGGTGACGAGGGTTGCCTCATCGAGGCGGTAGCGGGCCCAGAGCGGTGACGTCTGATCCGAGGAGAGTTCGCTGAAAGCCGCGGCCAGCTCGGCGCTCGCGTCGGTGAGGCTCTGCGCCGGGTTGATCCGCTCCCGCGCGTCCGCCAGGCTCTGTTCCGCGAACTCGAGATGGAGGGTTGCGTCGTTCGAGCCGGGGAGCTTGAGCATCACGCCTTGCCGGGCTGCCCGCACGACGAAGAGCGCCGATCCGGGCGGCGCGTTCCAGCCTGCGGCCGCCACGCTTGCCGCCGCCACGATCGTCGCCGTCGACGCGATCAGGCCCGCATGGCCGAAGCGCGGCCGCAGGCTGAAGAAGCTCCGCGCGGGCCCGCGCCGCGACGCCGCGACGACGGCGTCGAGCATCGCGTCGTGAGCCCGCTCGCGGGCGTGGCGGCGAGGCGCGCGGCGGCTGCTCTCGCGCCAGGCGTCGAGCGATGCCGAGAGGTGCGGGTCGATCATCCAGTCGGTCATGCGGCCCTCTTGGGTCGAAGGGCCCGGCGCAGCGACTCGAGAGCCCGGTGCTGCATGGACTTGACCGCGCCGACGCTCCGGCGGGTCGTTGCGGCGACGTCTTCGAGCGACTGGTCGAGCACGAAGCGGCGGACGAGGATGTCGCGCTGGTCCTCGGTGAGCTCCACCATCGCGGTACGAACACGGTCGGCCTCGAGGTGCATCTCCGCGATGGCACCGGGGTCTCCCATCGGTGGCTGGGCTTCGAGACCGAGACCCCGCTGGCGGCTGCCCCGGCGGATGTGATCGACAACTTTGTGGCGGCAGATGTGGAGGAACCAGGCCTGCACGGCAGGCTCCCGGCGGTCTCGAAGAGTCTTGATCGAGGTCACTGCGGCCACAAACACGTCCTGGGTCACGTCTTCGGCTGCTGTCACATCACCGAGGCGCGCGAGCGCATACGCATGCACATCGGCGTAGAAGCGCTCGAAGAGAGCGCTCCATCCGTGTGCCTCGCCACGCTGTGCGGCCTCTACCGCCTGGGTGAGGCGGTTGGTGTCTGCCAGGTTCGCGCCGCCCCTGTGGGTTTCATCGAATATCAAGTCGGCTGCGATGGCCTCCGGGATACGGGTGGCGGCACCCGGGCACGAGATTGGTGCGCCCCTTGATGCGACGCGACCGGATGCACGTCCAGGTCCCCGCCGGAACCGTGGGGTCGCCTACGAAATCAGGTGCCGCACGTTGCGTCGCCGCTGATGGTGATGGTGTGCCCGGCGCTGCCGGGGCTGGTCTGCGTGAGCACGGCGTTGTTCCAGATGACGTGGCCGTTGCCGAGCGTGTAGAGACCCTTTGCCGACGACGTGAAGAAGTAGCTCGTCGACTCCGTCGAGATCGATGCGAAATACGGGCCACCGTCCCCTCCACCGATCTCGACGCTGGCCGGGGTCGATCCAACCTGGGTCAGCCCGTTGATGACCGAGAAGGCGGCGCCGGTCGGGCACTTCACCAGCAGCGAGGTCAGCGCCCCGCTGATCGACCCGCCGCTGCTGTCACCGCTGATGGTGATCGTGCCGCCGCCGGGGGTCTTGGTGCCACACGACACCGAGCCGGAGACGGAGGTGACTGTCCCGACCGTGCCCTTGTTCTGGCCTGATGGGGTGTCGTCGGTCAGCTGCGCGTTGAACTGGGCGCCCTTGGTTGGGTCAAAGTTGGTCACGCCCGTGCCCGAGAAGTTGCGCTGGGTGTAGGTCGCACCCGACCCGGCGCCGATGCGGACGAAGACCGTGTTCGCGGTGAGGGTGATGTAGCCGCCCTCCGTCCCATCGACGGAGGCGACCTGCGTCAGGATCTCCGGGCCGTTGAGCGAGGGGAACGAGCAGGTCACGCCGGTGGGCGCGACCGTGGTGACGAGCTTGACCGCTCCCGTTTCCGTGAACTGGGCGCCGGCAGGCGGAATCGGAGTCGGCGAAGGGGTCGGAGTCGGCGCGGTACTCGATGTGCCCGTCCCGCCGCCACCACATGCGGTCAGTGCGAGGGCGGCGTCAGCGGGTACGACAACCCGACGTCGAGCCCCCGACGTTGGTAGAGCGCAAGCTGCGAGGTGTCGTAGAGGCTCAGGTGGTGATCGCGCAGGGTCGGCGCG
>DAIQQM010000188.1:0-2175 GCA_036786805.1 Candidatus Dormiibacterota bacterium
CTCGCGATGTCGGTGACCGAGGCCGAGGAGTTCTTCGGCGCCGGCGAGGCGCGCGCACCGGCCGCAGAGGCCGTCCTCGACCGGCTCGCCGATGTCGGCCTCGGCTACCTCATTCTCGGCCAGCCGCTGACGACGCTGTCGGGTGGCGAGCGGCAGCGGCTCAAGCTGGCCACCCACATGGCCGAGAAGGGGAACATCTACGTCCTCGACGAGGTGACCACCGGGCTGCACCTCGCCGACGTCGAGCAACTGCTCGGCCTGCTCGACCGGCTCGTCGACTCGGGCAAGTCGGTCATCGTCATCGAGCACCACATGACGGTCATGGCGCACGCCGACTGGATCATCGACCTCGGGCCCGGCGCCGGGCACGACGGCGGCCGCATCGTTTTCGAGGGAACACCCGCCGGCCTCGTCGCGTCCCGATCCACGCTCACGGGCAAGCACCTCGCCGCATACGTCGGAGGCGAGCCTTCGCTGAGCATGGATGGACGCCATGCGGCGTTCGACCGCGCGGGCAGCCGTCGTGAGGGGTCGGAACACGTCGCCGGCCGGTCAGGAATCGAGAAGCGCCCGCCACCGATGAGCACCTAGAGTGACCGCCATGAACATCACGATTCACTCGTCCTTCCTGCCGCACAACGACCCCGACGAATCCGTGGCCTTCTATCGCGACGTCGTCGGATTCGAGGTCCGCAACGACGTCGGCTACGCCGGGATGCGCTGGGTCACGGTCGGGCCGCCGGGGCAGCCCGGGACCTCCATCGTCCTCTATCCGCCGTTCGCCACCCCCGGTATCACCGACGACGAGCGTCACACCATCGCAGAGATGATGGCCAAGGGAACGTACGCCATCATCGTGCTCGCCACTCCGGACCTGGACGGCGCCTTCGCGCGGCTGGAGGCCGGCGGCGCGGAGGTCATCCAGGAGCCGACCGAGCAGCCGTACGGAATTCGCGACTGCGCCTTCCGCGATCCAGCGGGCAATCTGATCCGTCTCAACGAGCTGCGCAAGAGCTAGCGGCTGATCCCGCCGGGAGGCAGGGCCGCGATCCGGTATCCGTCGGCGAGCAACCTCGGCAGCAGGATGGCGATCGCTGCCACCGTTTCAGCCCGCGTGTGGCCGCCGCCGTCGTGAAAGAGCACCACCATCCCGTTGTGCAGGGCTGCGAGGACTCGCAAAACGATGACCATGGTGCCCGGGAGCTGCCAGTCGCCGGTCGAGACGCTCCACAGCTGCATCGTCATGCCCAACCCGGATGCCGTCGTGACCACGGATCGGTTGAAGTCCTCGTACGGGGGACGCCACAGGCTCGGCGGTCTCCCGGTGAGCGAGGCGATCAAGTTCCGGTCTCGTGCGAGCTCCGCCCAGGCCTCACTCTCGGGCAGCGCAGTCAGGTTCGGATGCGACCATGTGTGATCGCCGACGGTGTCGCCATCTCGAGCCTCGCGCTCCACCAGCGACGGCCATCTTTGTGCGTTCTCCCCGATCACGAAGAAGCTCGCCTGAGCCCCGTATGCCTCGAGCAGAGAGAGGATCTCCGGCGTCCATACCGGATTCGGCCCGTCATCGAAGGTCAGATAGATCGTCTTGGTCAGTCGCGAAGGGGGAGCCGGTGTCGCCGCACGTTCCGGAGGCCACGCAATCGGCGTCGGGGTGGGTGAGGGAGCCGCGCGCGTCACGGTGACTGTCGGCGCCCGTACGGCCGGCGGGGCTGGGCGCACGTTGGTGGATACAGACGCCGCAAGCACGGCGAGCGCGAGCATCGCAACCATCGCCGGGCCATCACGTCGCGCCGTGGACATCGTCCCAGCGTGGCTGGTCGGCAGTGCTCCGACAAGTGCCGAAGGTCGTCACAAACCAGGTCACGCCGACGTGTGCGCTGATGCGCCGCCCGCGGGTTGGTCGTGATGCGTTCAGGGGTGATGTGTTCGCACGGTATGCAGCGATGAGGATCGGCGGGCGAGCTTCACGCAGCGCCACCGTGCCGGCCGGCCTGTCGCCGCGTGACGGAGGCGGTCCGCACCCGACGAGGTTGGACATGCGCCGCAGCGGGTCTGGGAGAGAATGCACACGCGAAGCGCACAACCCCAGGATGGAAAGCGAGGTGCCGGTGTCCGAGCGACAGCTCCCGAGATGGTCCGACGTCAGGCCGCTCCTCCGCGCGCGGCCGCTCG
>DAIQQM010000113.1:0-7289 GCA_036786805.1 Candidatus Dormiibacterota bacterium
TGATGATGACGCTCATCGCGTAGTCCATGTAGGACGCGCGCATCTCCGCCTCGAGTTCGATGGGATGGATCTGGCCGGGCTCGAACACCGCCATTACGCAGTCACCTCCGCTGGGCTCTTCACCGCGCTCGCGATCACGTTGCTGACGCCCTGTTCAGCCGCGCGCGCGGCGACTCGAATCGCATTCATGGTTGCCTCGGCATCGGATCGCCCATGCGCGATGACGACCTCGCCGGCGACACCGAGTAGCAGCGCGCCCCCGGTCTTCCGGTAATCGACGCGATCTCGCAGCGGGCGCAGCTTCGGCTTGAGGAGCGCGCCGCCGACCTTGCCGCCGATGCTCTTACGAGCCTCTCGCGCGATGCTGGCAAAGAGAAAGTCGCCGATGCCCTCGGCAACCTTGAGCACCACGTTGCCGGTGAATCCGTCCGTGACGACGACGTCGCAGCCGCCGCGGAAGAGGTCCTTGCCCTCCACGTTGCCGACGAAGGCGATCGGCAACGCCGCGATGAGCGGGTGCGCGGCCTGCACGAGCTCCGATCCCTTCTCGGACTCCTCGCCGTTGCTGAGCAGGCCGACCCGAGGGCGCGCGACGCCGAGCATGGTCCGCGCGTACACATCGCCCATCAGGGCGAACTGCGCCAGCCACTCCGGCTTGCAGTCGGTGTTGGCGCCGACGTCGAGGATGAACGTCTGACCGCCTTCGCTGGGGAACGACGCACCGATGGCAGGTCTGGAGATGCCGGCGATGCGCTTGATGGTGAACAGGGCCGCGGCGAGCATCGCGCCACTGTTGCCGGCGCTGACGGCGGCGCGAGCCTCGCCCGCGGCGACGAGCGCGCAAGTTCTCACGAGGGACGAGTCGCGTTTGGCCCGCACCGCGTTGGCGGGGTGCTCGTTCATCTCGATGACCTCGCGGGCGTCGACGACGGTGATCCCGTCCGGGATCGTGGAGCCCGCGCTGCGCAGCTCTGCCTCGACCGCCTCACGCCGGCCCACCAGGGTGACCGCGATGCCGTGCTCGCCGGCGGCGCGCAGGGCGCCGCGCACGATCTCGGTTGGGGCACGGTCGCCGCCCATCGCGTCGACCGCGATCGGGAGTGACATCAAACGTCGAGGTTGCGCACGCTCGTGGCGTGGGTCTGGATGAATCGCTTGCGAGGCTCGACGTCGGAGCCCATCAGGCGGTCGAAGATGTCATCGGCCTTGAGCGCGTCCGCGACGCCGACCCGCAGGAGCACCCTCCGATCGGGGTCCATGGTGGTCGCCCACAACTCCTCGGACATCATCTCGCCGAGGCCCTTGTATCGAGACACCTCGGTGTCGCGGCCCATGGACTTGACCTTGTCGTCACGCTGGTCGTCGCTGAAGGCGTACTCGGTCTGCTTGTTCTTTCCCTTGCCCTTCTCCAGCTTGTACAGCGGCGGCTGGGCCAGGTAGAGGAACCCACCGTCGACGAGCGGACGCAGGTGCCGCCAGAAGAACGTCAGCAGGAGCGTGCGGATATGCGAGCCGTCGACATCGGCGTCCGCCATGAGCACGATGCGGTGATAGCGGAGCTTGTCGACGCTGAAGGTCTCACCGAAGCCGCCCCCGAGCGCCATGATCAGATCCTTGATCTGCTCGTTGCCGAGGATCTTGTCGGCTCGAGCCTTCTCGACGTTGAGGATCTTCCCTCGAAGCGGCAGGATTGCCTGGTTGCGCCGCTCCCGCGCCTCTTTCGCGGTGCCACCCGCGGACAGTCCCTCGACGATGAAGATCTCGCAATGCGCCGGGTCGCGCTCGCTGCAGTCGACGAGCTTTCCCGGCAGCGTGGCCGACTCGAGCAGTGACTTCCGCTGGACGAGGTCGCGGGCCTTCGCGGCAGCCTGCCGCGCTCGCGCGGCCGTCAGCGACTGATCGATGATCCTGCGCCCGTCGGCGGGGTTCTCCTCCAAGTACTGCATGAGCGCGTCGCTCAGCACGGTCGAGACCTGACCCGCGACTTCGCTGTTGCCCAGCTTGGTCTTGGTCTGCCCTTCGAACTGCGGCTCGCGAAGCTTGACGCTGATCACCGCGGTCAGCCCGTCGCGAACGTCGTCACCGCTGAGGTTGGGATCCTGCTCCTTGAGGATCGTCGCCTTGCGCGCGTACTTGTTGAGCGTTGCGGTCAGTGCGCTGCGGAAGCCGGTGACGTGAGCGCCGCCTTCCTCGGTGTGCACGTTGTTGGCGAACGCGAGCACGAGCTCCGTGAACACCGTGTTCTGGTACTGAAGCGCTATCTCGACGACGTTGCCGTCGATCTCGCGCTCCACGTACATCGGCTTCTGATTGATGACGTTGCGATTCGCATTGAGGTAACGGACGTAGGACTGGATGCCGCCCTCGAAATGGAACGTGTACGCCCTGCCGTCGCGCTCCTCATTGAGCTGGATGGTGATGCCCTTGTTGAGGAAGGCGTAGCTGCGCAGTGACGTGCAGACCGTGTCCCATGAGAACTCGATCTCCGGGAAGATCTCGGGATCAGGCCAGAAGCGGACGTAGGTCCCACGCTTGTCGGACTTTCCAACGACCGTGACCGGACCGTCGGGCACGCCGCGCGTGTAGTCCTGGTGATGCGTCTCGCCGTCGAGATACACCTCGACGACCAGGCGCTCACTCAGCGCATTGACGACTGAGAGACCGACACCGTGCAGGCCTCCGGAGACCTTGTAGCCACCACCGCCGAACTTGCCACCGGCATGGAGAGTGGTGAGCACGACCTCGAGCGCGGACTTCCTGGCCGTGGGGTGCATCCCCACCGGGATGCCGCGACCGTTGTCCAGGACCGATACGGACCGGTCCGCGTGCAGGACGATCTTGATCGTGTCGCACCAGCCCGCAAGCGCCTCGTCGATGCTGTTGTCGACGAGCTCGACGACGAGGTGGTGGAGGCCACGGAGATCGGTGGACCCGATGTACATCCCGGGCCGCCTGCGAACCGGCTCCAGACCCTCGAGGATCTGGATCTGGTCGGCCGAGTAGGTGTCCTTGCCAACCCGGCTGGTGCCCGGAGGACGCGGGTCCGGATTGACGTCCGGGTGGCTCGTCTCGGGCTCGATCACGGCCTCATCGGGGCGTTCGGGGCGTGCGGTGTCGGTTATCTGTGCTGCTCCGGTTGTGACGTGAGTGCTGGTGTGGGGGCCAATGCTGAAACCGCTCGAATCTTCCAGCGGGGACCGCTCAAAACCGGCTGTTCCAGGGCCTCTATTCTACCAGCCCGCGGCCTCTTCTCGCTCTTTTTGAGCGGTGCGCTGCACTAGCATCAGCGGCGTGCAGGACACTGTCCGTTTCGCTTCCGTCCGGCCCCATCGAGAGGGTGGTTAATCGTGGCCGCACCGACCCTTGAAGAGTACCGCCGCAAGCGCGACTTCAATCAGACACCGGAGCCCAGCGGCGGCCCGATCGCTCATGCCGGCGACGAACCCTCGGCGTGGGAGCAGCTGCCTCACGGCCACCGTTTCTGCGTCCAGAAACATCGAGCCACACGAATGCATTTCGACTTCCGTCTGGAGCACGAGGGTGTGCTGCTCTCCTGGGCGATTCCGAGAGGTCCAAGCCTCGATCCCGTCAGGAAACGTCTCGCGGTGCAGACCGAGGACCATCCGATCGACTACGGCGAATTCGAAGGGGTCATCCCCTCCGGGTATGGCGCGGGGACGGTGATGCTCTGGGATATCGGCACCTACGAGTGGGTCAAGGAGTCGGCTGAGGACTTCGATCGATCCAGGCTCAAGGGGGACATCAAGTTCCGCCTCCGCGGCACGAAGATCTCGGGGGAGTTCGCGCTGGTGCACATCGGCGAGCGCGGACGCCACTACGGCGGCAGCAGCGACGGAGACAAGAACTGGCTGCTGATCAAGAAGCGTGACGATGCCGTCGTCGACGGCTTCGAGGCGATCGAACTCGATGTTTCGGTCAAGACCGGCAGAAGCCTGGCGGGGATCGCCACCGACGGCGGCGGCGATCCCCGCGAGATGCGGCGTGCGGCCAGGGCACAGGGGGCCCGTCCGGTCGCGGCGCCGTCTCAGGTGCACGGACAGTTCGCGCAGGCGCCACCGCCGATGCTCGCCACCCCCGTGGACCACGCATTCTCCCGGGACGGCTGGCTGTTCGAGCTGAAGTACGACGGCATTCGCGCCATGGTCACGGTCGCCGGGGACGGGGTGCGCATCACCGGCCGGCGCGGGACCGATGAGACGGCGCGCTACCCGGAGGCTCAGGCGATCCGGGCGGGCATCCACGCCCGCCAGGCGATCGTCGACGGCGAGCTGGTGGTCCTCGACGCCGGCGGACGGCCGTCATTCGAGCGCATGCAGCAGCGCATCGGCGTGAGTCGCGAGACCGATGTGCGCCGCGTCGCAGCCGAACACCCGGTGACCTTCATCGCCTTCGACCTGCTCGAGCTCGACGGTCGCGATCTGCTCAGCACCGAGCTGCGCATCCGCAAGAAGACGCTGCGCGAAACCATCGTCGACTCCCCGCACATCCTCTTCGCCGAGCAGGTTGAGCGCGACGGAACATCGCTCTTCAAGGTGGCGCGCGAGTCCGGCATCGAAGGGATCGTGGGAAAGCGCGCGGATTCGCTCTACCGGCCCGGGATCAGAACGCCGGACTGGGTGAAGATCAAGTCCTGGCTCACCCAGTCGTGCGTCATCGCCGGGTACACCGCCGGCCGCGGCCGGCGATCCAACCAGCTGGGGGCGCTGATTCTCGCCGTGGTCGACGGCGGTCGCCTCGTGCACTGCGGGCAGGTCGGCACCGGCTTCGACGACAGGACCCTGCAGGACCTCAGAGACCGTCTTCGCCCGCTCGAGGTCACGACCTGTCAGCTCGAGACCACCCCGAAAACGGCGGAACCCGCCACCTGGGTCAAGCCCGAGCTCGTCTGCGAAGTCCGTTTCGCCGGCTGGACTCGTGACGGCATCCTCCGCCACCCCGCCTTCCGAACCCTCCGCCCCGACCAGCGTCCGGAGGATTGCACGCGGGAAATCCCTCTGGCGGCAAGAGCACTGCCCTCCCAACCCGGACAAACAAGAGGAAAGCAGCAGACACCAGACACTGAACCTGGCGACACCAAGCCGGCCCAGACGCCCCCGCCTCCAAGTGAGCGGGCTGCGGCTCCCCCCTCACCCAACCGCGTCAAGAAGGGTTCTGAGCCCCCAAGGCGACAGGACCCGGACGAGAGTGCGGCGCTGGCAACGCTCAGAACGCTGCACGGCAACGCGCACTGGGAGATCGCCGGCCGCAGACTTCCGCTCACGAATCTCGATAAGGTCCTGTGGCCCGCCGACGGGATCACCAAGCGCGACATGATCGAGTACTACGTGCGGATGGCGCCGTACATGCTGCCGTACCTGCGCGACCGGCCACTCTCGATGCAGGTGTTCCCCGACGGCATCAACGGAAAGTCCTTCTGGCGCAAGGACAAACCGACCCATGCGCCGGCGTGGATCGAATCCTGGACCTATCACGGCGAGAAGAGCAAGACGTACATCGTCGTCAACGAGGTGGCAACGCTCGCGTGGGTCGCGAACGCCGGTGTCATCGACCTCCATCCGTGGCATTCGCGCATGGATGCGCCCAACGAGCCCGACTGGGCGGTGTTCGACCTCGATCCCTTCGAGCCGGCGACCTTCCAGGACGTCGTCGACATCGCCAGGCTGGTCAAGGCCGCGCTGGATCACTACGGCATGCACGGCGTGATCAAGACCAGCGGGCAGACCGGGCTGCAGATCTACGTGCCCGTGCGGCGTGGCCCCGACTATTCGGCCGTGCGCCATTGGGTGGAGGAGGTGGGCAGAGCCATCGACCAGGCGGCCCCCGGGCGGGTCAGCTGGGAGTGGGCGGTGGCGCGGCGGACGGGACGCATCCGCATCGACTACACGCAGAACATCATCAACAAGACCCTGGCAGCGCCGTACTCGCTCCGCCCGGCACCCGGCGCGCCGGTGTCGACCCCCATCACGTGGGAGGAGCTCGACGATCCGGACCTCCGGCCCGATCGCTGGACCATCACGACCATCGCGGAGCGCGTCGCCGAGAGGGGCGATGTCTTCGCCCCGGTGCTGCACGCGGACCAGGACCTTCCGGGCGTTCCGTGATGCGCGTGGAGCGCGGATTGCGGTTACCCTGCCGCGATGCGACGGGTGCTCGTTCCGGCCGTGGTGCTCGCCGCGGCGAGCCTGGTCGCCGCCTGTGGCTCCTCCTCGCCGTCATCGACGACCACGGAGCCGACCACGCTCCCCGTCACGCCGACCGCGACGACAACCTCATCTCCGGCGCCGACACCCTCCGCGACACCGTTGCTTCCCTGCATGCCAGGCCAGTTCGAGATCGCGATCCTGAACACGCAGGGTGCCGCCGGCACCATCTACGCCACCTTCGAGATCCGCAACACGTCGACGGCCGGCTGTACCGAGAACGGGTACGCGAAGGTCCAGATGCTCACGTCCGGCCGCGGGCTCCTGAACACGTCCTATTCCAACGACAACTCGCTCGCGTCGCCCGGTCCGGTGAATCTTCCGCCGGGCACGGAGCCGCTCGGGGCGTCCGGCGCCTCCGGGCACGGGTACTTCGTCGTCTCCTGGAGCGACGTCTGCACACCGGCGCAGGCCGAGATGCCGAAGTTCTGGCAGGTCACCCTGCCGACGTCGCGCTTCCAGACCGACGCGACCGACGTCGGCTCGAGCATCGTGTGCAACGGCGCGCTCAAGGTCGGACCGATCAAGTCCGCCCCATACCCGTGACTCCCGCCCGGGGATCTCCGGTTCCCAATTAGAATTCGGGCAAATGGCAGTGCTGCTGCTCAACGCCTCACTGCAGCCGCTCAACGTGATAAGTCACCGGCGGCTGGTGGTGCTCCTGACCAAGGAGCGGGTGGCGTTCGTTGACGAGGCGGCCGAGCGCGCGGCGGCGGAGGCGCTCGCCCGGCGGAGACTGCCCGAAGGCGTGGTCATCGTCCGCCTGCTGCGCACGATCCACGTCCCGCGCCGGCTGCTCCGCCCCAACCGCCGCAACCTGCTCCTCCGGGACGATCACACATGCCAGTACTGCGGGCGCCTCGGCACCGCAACCGAGCTCACCGTCGACCACGTGGTCCCGGTGTCGCGGGGCGGTGCTCCGGATCGCTGGGAGAACGTCGTGATCGCCTGCCGGAAATGCAACTGGCGCAAGGCAAATCACCGGCCCGAGGAGGTGGGCCTCTCACTCCGGCGCAAGCCCGTGCCGCTGACCCAGGAGTACGCCCACATCATCTTCCTGCGCTACCC
>DAIQQM010000017.1:0-29449 GCA_036786805.1 Candidatus Dormiibacterota bacterium
CGCTGGTATTGATCTCAAGGTAGTCGAGACACGCCCTCTGCACGGTGTCGCCCGGTGGCACGCAACTCGTCCCACCGGATACCCAGATGGTTGCGTAAGGCGTCTCGACAGCGTTGAGGAATCGGTCATCGTTGGTCTGCAGTTGCGGGCCTGGGCTCGGCTGGTCGGCAGGAGGAAGGAAACCGGTGCTGTCGTTCACCGCGGTGGGTGTCATCGGGACGAAATACTGTATGAAGGAAACGCCGCCCGACTCAGGCGAGTTCTGGAAAAGGTCAACCTCCGCCTCCGGGCGTGTGCATGCGACCAGGCCGCAGTCGGATTCGTTCGTGACGACATAGTTGTACACAGCGCCGTAGAGTTCCGCCACCGGTTGCGGGGCGAACGGCCCGCCGTAGAAGGCGTCGTCCTTGTGCTGTCCGGTGTCGGTCTCGAGGTCCGACTTCTGCAAGACGTCAACCTCGCTTCCAAGGAACTGGAGGCTGCAGCTGAAATCGTCGAACGTCACCACGATCGTGTTGCTGTCGGCGCCGAGACCGGGTTGGTCGCCAAACGTGGTGCCGGCAGTCTCGATGGGCAGTGCGTACACTCGCCAGCCGCTGAATGGCAGCGGGTTCGCGTTGGCGGATACCGCGATCAAGACCGGCTGCGGGCTGCACCCTGAATTCGGAACCTCGGTGACCGTGACCCAGAGGTGTCCAGTCTCGGTGTCATAGATCACGCGCGGATCACTGCTGTGGTATCCGCGTGCGACATCCATGAAGGTGTTCAGGTCGTCCGATCCGAGGATGGTGCCCGCCCTGTTGAAGACGACAATCGAGGAGTTGACCACCTCGACAATGTCCACGCCGACTGCGATGTCTTCATTGGGCGGCGTAACCTCCTGGTCGGAGCCGAAGCTGTTGACATTGCTCGCCTGCGCTGTGCCCGCAAACCCGGTCAGGTTGTCGGGCGGTGGCGGCGTCGTCAACGGCCCAGCGGCTCTCGTGGACGCAGAGCCTGACCCACGATTCGCAGAGCCGCCGGACACATCAACAGCCGAGGCGCCGGATCTTCCCCGCAACGTGACCTCTGTACTGCCGGCGCGATGGAGCGAGTGCTTCGTCCTCGCCGCTCGCAAGTCGGGCTTCAGCGACAGGAACGGCATCATGCGCGCGGTCAGGGCAGTCGAGTCGGCAGCCGCGAGGCCCCGTGATGCTGCCGACACCGGCGTCTGTGCCAACAGGGACAGTGCCGCTATCAAGCCGGTGACCATCAGCATGAGGCCGACGCGTGCTCGCAGCGACGACCTTCGGCCGCTCCGAAGCGAGCGTTCAGTCACTGAACCCAGCCGTTGATATCCATCGCCTTGACGCAGTCGGGAATGTCGCTCATGGAAACAATGCCGGCACACCGGGTCCGCGGGCCTCGCGGAACGAACCGTCGACCGGGCGCCACCTTAGGCTGCCCGCACCAGAGGTTGATTGAGGGCTGATCCATTTGGTGACTCTTGGGAGCATACGCGCCTGGGGTCAGACAGTGGGTGCGAGCCTCGGCCGGCATTATGGGTACGGTCACGTGGGCTGGCGCCTCCACCTAAACGAGACCCTCAGAGGGACTGTTCCTTCTTGGACCAGCCCTTAACGTGTCACAGCCGGTAGCGTTGGCGCTTACAGCCGTCGGCGACGTCCGCACCGCTGCAGCAGCCTCACCACCTCACGAACAAGCTCGAGATCGTCGGTACCGCCGCGAGCTCGGGAACGCGCCTTGTCACGTGGTTAGGGTAGCGCGGACCTAATCTTTGTATGAAGGCGAACACGAGCACCGTCGCGCAGGCGAGGGTTCGCTAATGACGCCAGACGGCTCGGCGATCTAATTCCCCAGGAACTGTCGATGGGTGGCAGACTGACCCAAACATGCCTCCGCACGCAGAATCTCCATCTCCGATCGGCAAGTGGGCGATGAGCCACTTCTCCCAGGCGAACCCCATCGGGCCTGGCCAGGGTCATCTGCCATCGCTACTGAGGCGAGTAGCCGATTCCATCGAAGACCTAGGTGATGTCGTCGTCGAAGACATCACGTTTCGTTCAGAGCCGACGGCGGACGAGCGCGACATCTCGATGACGGTGTACTACCACGACGCTACGGAGTCGGGATAGAGCGCAAGGCCATCGGCCGTTTAGTCGCCGCGAACGCAACACAGGTGCAGTGCCGTAACGGTGACGGCACATCGGGGCCAGTACGGTCGCGACACAGGCCCGTGGGCCAGGCCAGCACTGTCTTACCTGAGCTTCTTATGCCATGGCTCGGTCGCCAGCGCCAACGAACCGGTGGTGAGCCCGCCGACCACATCAACGCCGCCCGCAGCGCGGCGGTCGGGGTCACATCGAGTCATCGGCAGTGCGCTCCGGCCGGAGTTCATCGCGATCGGCGTCGTAAACATAATCCCGAACCGCGGAGCCAGCGCCACCGCGAAGCAGGAACGTGTGTCCAGTGAGCGCTTCCACCTGATCCAGCCAGAGGATGTTGCCCGGATCCGCTCCATGAGTCCGGAACGCACCCGCGAGTCGCAGGCTGCGGACGCGGAAGCCGCACCCGACAACGACACACCACTCCTCGTCGTTGCTGATCGCAGCTGCACGTGCGCCGCCATACATGTCGTCGAGCAGCAGCCAGGGAAGTTCGTCTCCTTCCACACACACCATGGAGCCCAGTTCCTCCCAGACGACGAATCGCGATGAGCGGCAGAGGACGGAGCCGACGGGCTTTCCCTTCGCAAGCACCGTCTCTCCTCCGGCGGGATTGACTTCGAACGTGGTCCCCGCCTCCGCTGTGGACTCCGCGCCATCCCCGCGGAGTGTTGCAGCGAGTTGGCGCTCCTGCGCATAGGCCGGCGATATCGCCGGCCGGAGGGCCTGGCGCCGTTTGGCCTCATCGATGATGTCGCGCGGCTCCCCAATCGTGTCGGTGTCGGCGTCGTAGACCCATTCGCGTGTGGTCCAGGCATTGCCGAGACCCCACTGTGTTGACAGGCCGAACTGGTGCCCGCTGAGCGCTCGGACGCGGGTGAACATGACGGCATCGGCGAGGTCGCCGGTCATCGGAAGGTGGAGTTGCCACCGCTCGTGGTACGGACGCCGCCAATGCGACCGGACCTCGCGGCCCGGGCGGAGCGGGAAGGCGACAAACCCGAGTCCGATGACGACGCACCACTGCTCGTCGTCGCTGATCGCCGCGCCGCGCGGCCCTTCCCACATCCGCGCGATGCACTCCCAGGGCAATCCGTCTCCCTGGACGTGCACACGGTCGGCAATCTCGGACCAGACGACGAAGTGCGGCGATCGACGCATGACGTGACCCTGCGGCTGTCCGTCGACGAGAACGACTTCGATGGTCGACCCTGGGATGAGGCCGGGTTGGCGCTCGAAGACCCGGCCGCCCGTATCGGTCTGTACAGCGTCGCGCGGTGCAATGGTCGGCTCACCGATAGCGTGTACCCGGTTGCGTCCTGACGACGGAAGGCGGTTGGGGAGGTCCTTCATCGGCATGCTCGTCTCCGTGTGCTCGCCGAGAGTTCGGCGAGTGGCATGCCGATACGGCAGCTCGTCCCCTGAGCTCTACGCCGGCGGAACCGGGGGTTCGGGTCGGCCGACGTGTTCCAGAAGCATGCGCGTGCCCAGCGGGGCGTGAACGTCACCACCAAACTGTCACAGGTCGAGACGCATCACTCCGTTGCGCGGCGGTCGCGACAACGCGACCTGTGGTGCGCGGCAACGCCTGACGCTTATGAATGTGGTTGCCGAGCACTCAACCGGCAATCGTTTCCAGACAACAGGGATGGGAGCAACATGACCGATGACACTGACGGCTCGCCCTATGGCGTCGACCGCCAGACGGGACTGGCGACGATTCACGAGTTCATGGCAGTCGAAGCCGCGGTCGATGCGCGATGCCGCGCGAACGGCGAGAGATACGGCATCGTGCTCGCCGATATCGAGGGATTGCGGGGCATCAACCAGCAGCACGGATTCGATTTCGGCGACCACGTCTTGGTCGAGGTGGCTCGTCGGCTCCGCGCGGGCCTTGCCGATCGCCCACCGCTCTGCGTCGCCCGGGTTGGCGGCGACGAGTTCGCGGTCCTCGCGGATCACATCGATGCTGACAACAGCCTGTCGCAACTGGCGCGAAAGATCCGGCTCGACGTCGTCGGTCAGCCCCTCGAGATCGGCGAGACGAAGATCCGGTTGATCCTGCGCACCACGTTCCGGCACGGTCCCAGCCAGAAGCCGGTGGCCAGCGATCTCCTCTGGGAGGTCCAGTGGGCGGACCGTGTCGAGGCGAACCGCGAGCTTCACCAGCGATTGGAGTCGCTGGAGCGGCGCGACGGTCAGCTCGCCGGCCAGGCCCAGGATCTCCGTCAACGCCTCGCGTCGGCAGAACACCGCGCCACGCTCGGCCTCTACGACGATCTGACCGGCCTCCGAAACCGTCGCGGACTCAAAGAGGCACTGCTAGCTCTGGCGGGCCCTCGGGTGGTGGCGTTTGTCGACGTCGACAATCTGCGCGAGCTCAACGGGCTCGACGACCAGAATTGGGAAGCGGGCGATCAGGCACTCGCCTGTGTCGCCCGGCAGCTCCTGACACTGCCCTCGGATTCGATCGTCGTGCGATGGGGTGGCGACGAGTTTCTGGTCATCGTCCCGGGCGCGGATGTGGCAGGCGTGGTCGAGGAGCTCGAAGCGCTGATCCGAGGCGCGCGTTCCGACGAACCATGTGGCGATGCCGTCGTGACGTTTTCAGCGGGGGTCGCGCCGGCCCGCGGACCGGCCGAGCAGGCGGCTGCCGAGGGCTTGGCGCGAAAACGGGCTCGGAGTGCGAAGGCGTCCGGCCGAGCCCAGGTGATCGTCACCGACGACCCACCTGATTGAGCGTTGGTGCGCCAGGGAGACCCACCGCCACGTCCGGCCGGGGCGCCACTGTCATACAGTGCCGCTCACGGAGGAGGCGTCATGTCCTGGCCATCGATGCGGCGTTTTGCGTGGTCCGCCGCGGCCGTGGCGCTTGCCGGGTGCGGGAGCACTGCCACGGGCGGGGCATCCCCCACCGCGACCCCGAGCTACGTCCAGCAGTACGCCGATTCGGGGGCGGCGCTGGACACGGCCACGACCACCTGGGACACGCTGGGCCAGTCGCTGGTCGCCGCGGGGACGAACACGGTCGCCAACGAGGCGCCCATCGACGCCTCCTACGCCCAGGCGCTGCAGACCTTCAGCACCACGCTGCTCAGCATCCAGTTCCCCTCGCCGGCACAGAACGACGTCCGGGACGCGGTCAATGCCGCGACCGCCGTCCGGACCGACCTCGGAGGTGTCGCCACCGGCGCTGTGCCGACGGCACAGTTCACGAGCGACGAGTTCAACCTGCAGGCCGCGATCAACCTGGTGCAGCGAGACCTCGGCCTGAGTGCGAGCACGCCGTTCGCCGGCGCGTAGTCGCCAGGCGGGCGACCACGACGCCGGTCACACCGGTGGCGGAGCCGGCATCAGGCCGGGCCACGGAGCGGGCGGCGCGCTCGGCACCGGCGGTGTCTCGTCGCTCCCCGGATCGAACCGGAAGGGTGGATACTCGTCGCGCATGAGCAGCACGTAGACGAGCACCCGGAACACCCAGCGATTGAGTCCCATGACGAAGTCGAAGATGCCGGTCGGATAGCGGCTCGTGAAGAGCAACGCGAATGCCGCGAACAGCGTGAGGATCGCGATCAGACCCCAGAGGTGCACTGCGATGCCGAGCCCACCGGCGAGCACGGCGACGATGATGTACTGCGGTATCGCGAGCACCCACCACTTGATGAGCACGAGTCCGCGCGAGAGATGCTCCGGATAGGGCACGTCGAGTGACGCCGGATAGTTCGCATCCTCAGCAAAGCTGAAGGGCGGATAGCGATCCGTGCCCAACGCGCTGTAGCCATAGAAGCCGACGCGCCAGGCCCAGCGCAGCACACCGACGTTGAAATCGAAGATGGCACGTGGATACCGGCCCGTGAAGAGAATCGCGAAGAACGCGATAACGGTGAGCACGAACATCGCCACGAAGAGGAACCACAGCACGATGTAGTGCGGGATGAGGAGCACCCATTTCACGAGCCAGAGCCATCGACTCATCGGCTCGTCAAGGCGGCCCGAGATGCGAAGGGGGTAGCTGAGCTGAGCGGCTTTCGCCGGCGCCGGAGGTGGCAGCGGGGCAGCCCCGGCCAGCGGCGCATTGTCCTGGCGGCGATTGAGCAGCGTGATGCCGAGGCTGAGCAGCAGCACGGCCAGCAGCAGAGCGACACCGCCCGCGATGAGCAATCCAAGCGCGAGCCCGAACAGGAATGGCGCCGTTGCACCAACCGACACCTGCGCATCAATGCCCCGCGAACCGTCGGCGTTCATGAGCACAACGATCCACCGGCCCGGTGCGACAGTCCACGTGAGGGTTTGCGTCCCAGATCCGGAAGCCTGCGCCTGCCAGAACGTTTCGGAGCCCGGTGCGGCCGGGGCACCGCCGCCGTGCGGCGTATAGGTGACGTGGTACGGAATGAACTCCACATCGCTGATGCCGTCATAGGCGACGCCGCTGAGATAGCCGAGTGCCGCGGCGCGTGGCGCGATGCCGATGAACACCCCGGCGGGCGCCGCGCTCGAAGCGGTGATACGCACGTTCCCGAGGGCATTCTGCTCGACCGGCCATGCGCGATTCGAGATGTTGAGGTCGAGGCTCGAGGTTGCGATCGCGTAGGACGGCGCGGAAAGGGCGCCGGTACCGGAGGTGAGGTAACCGGACGCATCGCGCTGGGTGTGGTCCGCCCACATCAGGAAACCGCCGCCCGCGAGCAACCCCAGCGTGATGAGTGCCAGGAGACTGCCGACGACAACAAGGACCACCGCGCCGGCCCGTGACGGCGAGCGGTGCGGTGCAACAGGCGGTGGCGCCCATTGGGTGGTCATGACCGTTCCCTCCAGGGGTTGTTCCTCGAGTATGCGCGCCCGCTCATCGCTCAGAGCAGGCGCGGCGCGTGCCCGTGAGCCTGTTCGCGATCGACCGCTCGGTGCCCTCGTTCGGCATCAACAGCCAGCCGGCGATGTAGAGGGCGACACCCGCTCCGCCGAAGACGGTGAGCACCGCGATCGCAATGCGGACGATCGTGACGTCAACGTCGAAGTACTCGGCGATTCCGGCAGCGACGCCGGCGATCATCCGATCCGTGGTGGGGCGGTGGAGTGTTCGACGGCTGGCGCCGTCGCCGGTCGGGGTCGAGGTGGGGGTGTTCATGACCCAACCGTAGACCCGCCGCCGCGACGGGACAATCGGGATGAACCCGGATTCAGCCCTGATCTTTGCCCCGGCGCGTCAGGGTGTTTCCCAATAGCCGCGCACGCGTGCGAGGCCCATCATGGATCCATGGCGGAGCAGACCCGGACCAAGCGGCACAAAGGGTCGTGGCGCCGCGTCCCTCAGGACCGCCTGCTGGGCGGCGTCGCTGCCGGCGTCTCGGTCAGAACGGGTGTCGACGTCACGGTTGTACGCACCGTGTTCGTCATCGCGGCGCTCGTGGGGGGATTCGGCGTCGCCGCGTATTTCGTTGCCTGGTTGCTCGTTCCGGCGACCGGTGAGACATCGAGCATCGGCACCCGGGCGCTCGGCGACCGGACGGGGATCACGCTTGCCGCCGGTCTCGCGTCGCTGCTCATCGCGCTGTTCGTGCTGGTGTCCCTCGCGGGAGCAGGGTGGCTCGGCTCGGTCGCCTGGGCCTTCGTGATCAGCGTCGTCGGCGCCGTGCTGATCTCGAGAAACGCTCCGCCGGAGGAGCAGGCGACGTTGCGACGCCTCGCCGATCCGTTCATCGGTTTCACCGGCGATACGCGGCGCTCGCGGGTGGCACTGCGGGCACTGATCGGGGCGGTGCTCCTGCTCGCCGGCGTGATCACGCTGCTCGTCGGGCACACGAGTGCGGCACTGCTCCGGCCGCTCGCCGGCGTGATTCTCGTGATCGCCGCAATGGTGGTCGTGCTGGGGCCGTGGTGGCTCCGCGTCGGTCGCGACCTCGTCGCCGAACGACAGGCACGAATCCGCGCCGAGGAACGTGCCGACATGGCGTCGAGAGTCCACGATTCCGTCCTGCAGACCCTCGCGCTCATCCAGCGGCGGGCCACCGACCCGCACCAGGTGATCCAGCTCGCCCGGGCTCAGGAGCGCGAGCTGCGGTCCTGGCTGTTCGATGGTCGCGCCCCCGGTTCGATGACCGCGGACACCACATTCGCCTCCGGGGTGCGGCTCATCCAGAGCGAGGTTGAAGCGCAGCACGGCGTGACCGTCGAGGTGGTGACGGTCGGCGATTGCGCGGTCGACGCTGACCTGCAGGCGCTGCTGGCCGCGGCGCGCGAGGCGACTGTCAACGCGGCGAAATGGTCCGGAGCCCAGGTCATCTCGCTTTACGCCGAGGTCGAGCCCGACGAGGTGTCGCTCTTCGTGCGCGACCGGGGACGCGGATTCGACCCCGCGGCCGTGCCCGCGGATCGCAAGGGGCTGTCGGAGTCCGTGCATGCCCGCATGGTCCGGCGCGGCGGCACGGCGAGCGTGCGGAGCGGCCTCGGGGCGGGCACCGAGGTCAAGTTGGCGATGCCTCGCTCGGCCGGGGTCGGCCAGCCGGCACCGGCATGACTTCCCCACGGCGGAGACGACCGCGGGTCTTCATCGTCGACGATCACGCACTGTTCCGCGCCGGGGTGCGCGCCGAGCTGGGCACCGACGTGGACGTCATCGGTGAGGCCGCGGACGTGGTGCCTGCCATTGACGGGATTGCGGCATGCGAGCCGGACGTGGTTCTCCTCGACGTGCACCTGCCCGGCGGCGGCGGCCACGCCGTGGTCACCGCACTCAAGGCAACGCACCCGCAGGTGCGATTCCTCGCGCTCTCCGCGTCAGACGCGCCCGAGGATGTCATCGCCGTGATCCGCGCCGGCGCTCGCGGCTACGTGACCAAGACGATCTCCGGCGCCGAGCTTGTCGATGCGGTGTATCGCGTGGCCGACGGCGAGGCCGTCTTCTCTCCGCGGCTGGCCGGCTTCGTGCTCGACGCCTTCGCGGCTCTGCCCGCAGCTGACCAGGAACAACCGTCGTTCGATGCCGAACTCGATCAGCTGACCCCGCGCGAGCGGGAGGTGCTCCGCCTCATCGCGCGCGGCTTCACCTACAAGGAAATCGCCCGTGAGCTCTTCATCTCTGTCAAGACGGTGGAGAGTCACGTGTCGTCCGTGCTGCACAAGCTGCAGCTGTCGACGCGTCATCAGCTGACGCGCTGGGCTACCGAACGCCGCCTCTCCTGAGGGCTTCGGCTACAACAGCTCGTGGAGTGCGAACGCAACGCCGAGCACCACGACCACGGTGCGCAAGACCACGGGATGCAGACGCCGCGCCACCGTGACGCCGATGAATCCACCGACGGCGCTCATTGGCACCATGACCAGGACTGCGATCCAGGACACCGGCCCGAAGAACGCGAAATAGACGGCCGCAACGACATTGATGATCAGCGACAGCACGCCCTTCAGCGCGTTGATCCGCTGCAGGTCATCGCGGATGAACAGCCCGAGCACCCCAAGCATCACCACCCCCAGCGCCGCGCCGAAGAAGGCGCCGTAGACGCCGGCGAGGAACTGCGCCGCCGCGAGGACGGGCGAGCGGTGCTGTTCCTGCTCCGGGCGGTGTCTGGTGACCCGCGAGGTGACCAGAGGCTGGAGAAGGAGCAGGGCGCAGGCGAGCAGGATCAGCCACGGCACGACCGCCCCGAACACGCGGTTGGATGTGCGCGTGAGCAGGACGGCGCCGACGACAGCGCCGGCGATGCTGACGGGGCCGAGGAATCGGACCCGTTCACGCTGGACCCTGAGCTCCGCGCGGTACGCGACGCTGCCTCCGGCATACCCGGGAAGCAGCCCCAGCGTGTTGGTGACGTTCGCGGTCAACGCCGGGAACCCGAGGAGGAGCAGGGCGGGAAACGACAGCAGCGTTCCCCCGCCGGCGACGGCGTTGACCGCACCGGCGATCAGCGCGGCGGCGGCGACCACGAGCAATCGGGCTGCGTCGAGATGAATCAAGGCTGCGCGGGCGCGAGCCCCTCGTTGATGGCTCGCCAGAGGCTCATACGTTCCACTGCGCCTAGCCTATGAGTACATCCAAGGGTTCGGGCGGGCGAGCTTCCGGCGGGGCCAGCCGCTGACGATTCAATAAGCTGGGCTCCGTGCTCGAGCGCAGCCGCGCGGAGATCCCGGACAGGGTGTCGCTCGTGACGATCGCTCGCCAATGGCTCCGTCTCGGTTGCGTCGGCTTCGGCGGTCCGCCGACGCACATCACCCTGCTGCGTCGGATGTGCGTCGAGCAACGCGGCTGGCTCGACGCGCAGGAGTTCGAGGATGGGATCGCGGCCACGAGCCTCCTCCCCGGCCCCGCGTCGACGCAGCTCGCGATCTTCTGCGCGTGGCGGCTCAGAGGAGCGGCCGGAGCGATCCTCGGCGGAGTCTGCTTCATCGCCCCGGGGATGGTGCTCATCCTGGTGCTGTCGGCGGTCTTCCTCGCATCCCATCCGCCCGTCTGGATTCTCGGCGCCGCCGCCGGCGCGGGTGCGGCGGTTCCGGCGGTGGCGCTGCACGCCGCCTGGGGTCTGACGCCGTCGAGCTGGAGACGCACCGGGGCGTCGCGCGCCGCGCAATCGCGCTGGGTTGCCTACGCCGTCGTGGGGGCGGTCTCCCCCGCGACGATCGGACCCTACCTGGTTCTGGTGCTCCTCGCGTGCGGGCTCATCGAGATCGCCGTCCTCGCGCAGGGTGGACGCTCCCCGGTGTCACCCGGGTCGATCACCGTGTTGCTCCCGACGCTCGGCGTGCGCACCGTCGCGCTCGGCGGCCTCGGCGCTCTGGCATGGGTGGCGTTCAAGGTGGGCGCGCTCTCATATGGCGGCGGCTTTGTGATCGTCCCGCTCATGCAGCACGACGCGGTGACCACGTACCACTGGATGACCGGCGCTCAGTTTCTCGACGCCGTCGCGCTCGGTCAGGTCACACCGGGACCTGTCGTCCTCACCGTTGCGGTTGTCGGCTACGCCGCCTCGGGGATCGCGGGGGGTCTGTTCGCGGTGCTGGTCGCGTTCGCCCCCTCGTTCATCTTCGTACTCGCCGGCGGTCCGCGATTCGACCGGATCCGCGCGAACACGACGATGCAGTCGTTTCTCAGTGGCGCAGGGCCGGCTGTGGTCGGCGCGATCGCGGGTTCGACCATCCCGCTGGGGCTGGAATTGCAGCACATCTGGCAGATCCCGCTGCTCGCCGGGGTGCTCGTGTGGCTGTTCGTAGTCCGCCGCGGCGTCGTCAGCAGCCTCGTCGTCTCCGGCGCGATCGGTGTCGCGGTGGCTCTCGCCGGCGCCGCCGTTTAGTTCGCGACACGTTGACCGCCAGGGGCCGCGGTGGCAAAATGGCCCCGGTGAAAGGGGCGAAGCATGGACGTCGAGTTGAGTGTGCTCGTTGTGGTGGCGCGAGGCTCATACCGCTGACGGTGCACGTCCCCCAGGGGGAGCATCGGCAGGCGCAACGCCTTGGGCGTGCGGTCCGGGCTGAGTTGAAGTGCATCACGTGCGGACATCGCCACGTGACGCATCCGAGCGTGCTGCTCGCTCTCTGAGCCCAATCCCCGCGTGTCAGCGGGAGACGAGCTGCACCAGGCCGAGAACGTTGCCCCCCGGGTCGCGCACGGTTGCCAGGAGACGCTCAGGTCCGTCCGGGGTCGGATGCTCGAGGACCACGCCGCCGTGAGCCCGGACGAGCTTCATCGCCACCTCCATGTCGTCGACGTGCAACCACGGCAGCATGCCGGCTTCCCGGGCGGGCGGCCGGTCGGTCACCCACTGGCCGATGAAGCCCGGCGCATCGAAACCCGGGTGCGGGTGCTCGATGAGCCAGCCGAAGACGCGCGCGTAGAACTCGGCCGAGCGCTGCACGTTCTTCGCGGGAATCTGCAGGTAGGACAGCTGTCCGTGCACGGGTCGGAGTGACCGGTCGCGCACATCGTCGCCGTCAACAGCCATCCCCTGGATCATCCCATCGCGAGCTCGCGGAGCCGGCCCTGTCGGCTAACCGCGCTCGCTTCTCGACAACGCCGTGACCATTCACCGTGCACCGGGCTTCAGCTCGACCAGCGCATCGGGCCGCGGCAGCGTGATCCATCCTTCAGTGCGCGCCTCCACGGACGCCGCGTTGTAGTCCTCGTCACAGAGTCCACGGTCCTTCGCGCGCGCCACCAGTGCCGCGACGAGCGCGTCCAGCTCGTGATCGTTCTCCCGAATCCGCTCCCAATCCTCCGTGCGCGTCGCGGTGAGCCAGGGCGCGGCGGCGCGAAGCTGTCGCAGCAGGGCGTGACGCGCCGCGCGCCGGTCCTGTCTCGAGCCCTTGTAGCCGCGATACGGGAGGCCCCAGACGAAGAGCGCCGCAGCCGGGTAGACCTCGATCACCTTGACGGCGCCGCTGCGATCCACCGGACCGAGGACGCGCGCCATGCGCACCGCGGGGATGGCGATGAGATTCGTGGAGACGCTCATCGGGTGGCAGCGGGCCGTGGGCTCCCCGGGACGCCGCGCGTGCTCGGTCAGCCAGCGGTCGGTTGCGCGGAGCCGCAACGCGGCCATTCCGGCGGCAGGGCCGGGGGCGTCCCACGCCTCGCCGCGGTGGTGCCGGTTCAGCGATTCCACGAACGCGCTCGGCCAGCCGAGCGGGATGTCGACGCCCACGCGGTCCGCGATCGCAAGGCACTCCCGTATCTCGGTGTCGGACGCTCCGGGTGGCCCGAGTGGCTCGATTCGGGCGTGCTCGGGACTCCAGCGGATCGAGCAGATCGCGGTTCGAGCGTCCTCGCTGGCCACGTCGATCCCCGCGCTCAACACGTCGCGCCCACCCTACTCCGGTCAGAATGGGCGAGTGGCATCGGAGAAGTTCACCGTGCAGCGAGGCACGGCCACCCTGACAGGCGAGCGGTGGGGAGGCGAGGGCCGGCCCGTCGTCCTGCTCCACTCGGGCGTGACCGACCGCCGGTCGTGGTACGGCGTCGCCGAGGCGCTCGAGCCGGCCACCTGCGTCGTCGCCTACGACCTGCGTGGTTACGGGCAGACCTCGGGCGCCACCTACGGCTTCTCGCACCTCGATGACCTCAACGCGGTGCTCGACCAGGTCGCGACCGGCCCGGTCTGGCTGGTGGGCAGTTCCATGGGTGGCGAGATAGCCATCGACGCGGCGCTGGCAGCGCCCGAACGTGTGGCCGGGCTGGTGCTGCTCGCTCCGGCGGTGAGTGGGGCACCCGAACCGAGCACCTTCGACGCCGATACCGATCGGCTCGTCCGCCTGTGGGAAGCGGCCCAGACGTCGGGTGACATCGATGAGATCAACCGCATCGAGATGTGGCTCTGGCTCGACGGCCCGAGCGCGCCGGAGGGGCGCGTCACCGGACCGGCGCGGGCTCTTGCACTCGCCATGAACGCCATCGCACTGAAGAACGACATTCCCGAGGAATCAGGGAAGAGCGGGATGGCGGCGTGGCCGCGGCTCGAAGAGATCACTGTCCCCGTGACCGTCGCCTGCGGCGACCTCGACCTGCCCTTCATCGTGGCGCGGTCGAAGCAGCTTGCCGACTGGCTTCCCCAGGCGCAGTTCACGGTGCTCGAGGGGATGGCGCACCTGCCCTATCTCGAGAAGCCGGCGGTCGTGGCGGAGGTGATCCGCTCGGCGGTCAGCTGACCAGGGTCACGACCCCGGCGTGATCGTCACGTAGGTCGCGATGGCGACGCCCGACGTGGTCGTGGCGATGACGTCGTAGCGGGTGGCCCCGGCAGGAACATCGGCATCGGCGACGAAGTGGCCGATCGGGTCGAGCCGGCGGCTCACCAGGATCGTCGGCGACCCCCCCGGCGGCGTCATGCCGATCGTGGTGGTTGCGATCGGAATCTCACTCGTCTCGTTCGCGTTCGTGAAGAACGTAACGTGGAACTCGTCAGCACCCGGTTTGTCGGGGTCGATGTAGACCTGCGCGAGCCAGCCGTGCTGCAACTGGATCGAGTAGAGCGTCGGCAAGCCGCTGAACCGCGTGGCGGTGACGATCGGGGCGGCTGTGGTCGTGGTGAGCTGGAGGTGGACCTCGGTCGAGTGGTCAGCGTTCTCGATGATCACCGCAACCTCCCAGATGCCCGCGATCGCGAGGTTGCCGCCGCGGGCCGCAAAGGTGCCGTCGACCTGGCGCCGGAGTGCCAGCGTCGATTGACCGAGCTGTGGCCGGAGCGGCTGCGCGAACTCGAGCTGCACCGAGCTCGCGTGCACGAGCGCGCCGGTGTCGTAGTCGGTGACGCGAAGCGTGAAATCGTTGAACCCCGCGCTCCCGGGCGACACCATGAGTCGCACCTTGACGGTGGTCGCGAAGTCGCTCCCGCTCGCCACGAGCTGCGTCGACCGCTCGGTGCTCGCCGGTGGCGCCGAGGCGATCGGCGGCGCCACATTCACCAGCGCGGCGGCCACGACCACCACCGCGATCCCGGCGACGACCTCCGTGGACGCGACGCGTCGCAAGCCCGTCAGGACGCTCAGCGCGCGCGGGACATTGCCGAACCGATTGACGGCGCCGAGCACGGCCAGCACGAGGAAGAGCGCCACCTTGACCAGCACCAGGACCCCGAACGCCGTGCCGAAGAGGTGCCCGACCGAGCCCACCTCGATCACCGCACGGAACGTGCCCGTCACCGCAACCACCACGATGGCAATCCCTGCCGTCGTGGAGAATCGCCGCACCGCGCGCGCCTTGAGGTCGGATGGTTGGCCGCGAAGAGCGAGGATCAGTACCGGCAGGCCCCCGATCCACACCCCGGCCGCGACGATATGCGCCCATTGGATCAGGAGATTGGCGGTGACCGGAGACTGCGCCCCCGCGTGGCTGGCCGCGACATCGACCCACATCGATGCGGCACCACCGACGCCAGCGACAACCAGGCCGACGCGCCGTGCCCTTCCTCCGAGCGCGAGCACCGCCGCGATGCCCACTGCGGCCACGACGAGCGCCGCGATCCGCTCGACGACCACCGTGCCCAGTGATGTCGAGAACACCGCTGCCCAGCTGATGGACGCCGCCTCGCGCTCGGCCTCCACCACCGCTGCCGCGCCGAGCACCGCGACGATCCACGTCGCGATCAGCCCGCGGATCGCGAACCTTGGGATGTCTCGAAGGGCGACGAGACACGTCGCGACCACACCGAGGATTCCCAGCAGTCCAATGAAGAACAGCCATCGGCCGGCCACGGCAAGGACAGACGGAGGCGGCGACACAACCGACCGTGCGGCATGCGCATTGGCGCCGGCCGCCGACACGCCGACACCGAACGCGTATGCGCCGGTAGCCAGGTGCCCGTCGACTTCGGAGACCGTCTTCCACGTCACGGTGTACACGCCGGTGCCGATGTGATCGAGCGGGACCTCCAGCTCGAGGGGATGACTAGGGACGGCAACCGTCGACCCCGCAACGACACTCGACCCGGATTGGTTGACGACGGTGATGGTCGAGAGACGCGGGTCCGGCGTCTCCCCGAAGGTGATCTCCACGACTGTGGGCGCGGTCTGCACCTCGGCGCCCTCGGGGGGAACGGCGCTCTGCGGCAGCGCGTGCGCGGACGCTCCGAGCGGCGCGGCGAGGACCACCGCGAACGCGAGCGATGCCGCAACCGCCGGTGCACGTCCCACGCGCACGCCTACGTCCTCCGGCGCCGGAGTCCGATGACCAGGTTGGCGCCGCTCAGGACCACCGCCACCACGAGCGCGACGATCGCGAGGACGCTCGCTCCCGAGGCACTTGATTGCGCGCCGGCGGCCGCAGCGGACGCGGACCGTGCGCTCGCCAGCGCGGAGGCCGCGCGCTGATTCACGGCGTCGACCTTGTTCGCGACCTGCGCGACGGCGGGCACCGCAACCGGAAACTCCACGGAACTTGAGTCCGCGATCGAGTCGAACGTGGTCGGTCCTGACTTCACGGTCTGGTCGATCGCCGTACCGTCAATGCTGCCGAAGATGTGGAACGTGTAGGTTCCGACCACGGTCGGGATCAGTGGATAGTCGTACTCGTCCAGCCTGCCGTTCCCGGTGTCCCCGTCGTAGGCGGATGCCGGACAGAAGGGGCTGCTCGTGGTTGTGCCGATGCTCACGGTGACCTGGAAATCCGGATGCGAGCAGTCCTGGTTGAGTGTGCTCACCGGGGTGCCGTGCGGGTTGCTCGGCGACGCGATGTCGACGAAGACCTGGATGGCGTTCTGTGCATCGACGTAGGTGTCGGAACCCGACGCGGGCTCGCTCTGCCAGCCGATGGCGAGGCGGTACCTGCCGGCCGTGAACACGTAATGGGCCGAGGCGACCACCGGTGACGTCGCCAGGGCGATCAGCGTCGCGGCGGCAACCGCGGACGCTCGAATGCTGCGTTTCCCCACGTGAGTAACTCCTCGTTTGGTGAGCGATCGAAGGTGAGCCGAAGCTCACGGACGCCGGTCAGAAGCCGGGGAGCGGCGGGGGTGGCCTTCGCCAGAGATGGAGTCCAAGCCGGTCGAGCGGCGAGACGTGGCGGGCAATTGGAGAGGCGGCCGCGGCGGCAGCGATTCGCCGGCGGCGGCTGACGGCGCGCAGGAGCGCCTCGACACGCTCGATCTCGGCAACGCGCCTGCGGAACAGAATCTGGCAGATGCGAACCCCACAGGCGAGCAGCAGCGACACATAGAGGTGGACGAACGGGGCGGCCCAGTGGATCCCGGTGATGGCGCCGAGTCCGGGAGCCGGCTGCGAACGCGCCACCGCCTCGACGTTCTCCTGCACGAGGTAGAGGGCGATCTGCAGCGCCGCAAGTGGCAGCCAGATGGCGACGAGTCGTGTTCCCGGCGTCGACGGCAGCGCCGGCGCGCCCTGCTCTTCCTCCGCGTTTCCGCGCCAGAGCCGGCGCACGCCGGCGGCCGCTCGGTCCAGGCGCCGGTTGAGGGCGCGCCATGCCCGAGCGAGGCGGTAGGCGCACATGGCGCTCACGGCCACGAGAATGCCGGCGACGGGGAGCATGTAGGCGTGCACCGGGTTGGTCATCGACGCGACGATCCCGGCGGAACCCCAGACCCGCAGGTACTCGAGCGTGTGGCCGGCGAATAGACCGACGAGCGCCAGCAGGACGCCACCTGACGCGGCAACCCTCGTCTGCCGATTCGCGATCACGCCCGGAGCATACGGCTCACTCGTCGGAGCCGTCACCCGACCGGGTCAACCAAGCCATAATTGGCGCCGCGCTCGCCGGCAGGATGTCTGGCTGGCGATTACCCAACCATCAAGCAGCCGTAGCCGCGAGCGAGGTTTGTGGATGAAACCCTCGGGGAGCCTCGGGGCCATCACTCGATCCAAGCGTGGGCAGGCGCTGCTCATCGTGCTCGCACTCGCCGGTGGATTGGCGATCGGGGGACTGATGTCGTTGTCGCTCCATCCACGTGCGACGACCACATCGGCCAAGGTCAGCCTCACGCCGTCGGCCGACGTCATCGGCGCACCGTTGACCCGCCAGCCGACGCCCCCGCTCACCGGACTCGTCGACCAGAACGGCAACCCGGTCTCACTTGCCGACGAGAAGGGGCATGTGGTGCTGCTTGCCTTCATGGACCCACTCTGCGTGAATCTCTGCCCGATCCTCGGCCGGGACATTGTGGCCGTGGAGCAGGCGCTGCCCAAGACGATCAAACCGATCCTGCTCATCGTCAGCGTCATGCCCGACCGCACGGCGGCCAACGTTTCGCAGTTCATCAAGACCAACCTCACGACCCAGTGGGATCCCGGCTGGCACTGGCTGCTCGGGCCCGATGCCACGCTGAAGATCACCTGGCTGAAGTGGGGCGAGCCGCTCGAGCCGCCGAAGACCAATTACCTCGACGTCATCGACCCGCAGGGCTACGTGCGCGTGATCTACCCGGCTCCCCTCTTCGTCAGTGACGTCGTGCACGCGGTCACCGTGGTGTCGCACGAGTAGAGGTTTTTCCCCAGCTATGCCGCAATAGCGAGGCCCGCTTGAAGAGAAGGCCGCTTTTGCGCTAAGGTCGCGGCCCATGCCGACATACAAGATGGGCCAGGCTGCGGAACTCCTCGGGGTCAGCGTCGACACCGTGCGGCGCTGGGCGGACGCCGGCCGCATGGACACGGTGCGGACCGAAGGTGGCCACCGGCTCGTCGACGGCGTCGCGCTCGCCAGGTTCGCCGTGGAGCTCGCCCGCAACCACCCCACCATGCCGGTCACCGAGTCCGCGCGCAATCACTTCCTCGGACTCGTCACCGACGTCGCCACCGACGGGGTGATGGCGCACGTGAAGCTCCAGGCCGGGCCGTACCGTATCAGCTCGCTGATCAGCAGCGAGGCCGTCGCGGAGCTCGGACTGGTCCCGGGGATGCTCGCCGTCGCCTCCGTGAAAGCCACCAACGTCGTGATCGAACTGCCTCCATCCACGGAACCACAGCCGCGGAGGACATGAGAACGCTTCGCCGCCCGCTGCTGCTCTCCGGTGGTGCCGCGATCGTGCTGGCCGCCTGCGAGTCGGCTCCTGCCGCCACCTCGGCCTCGCCTGACCCCTTCAGCGGATCGATCACCGTGTTCGCCGCATCGTCGCTGACGGCTGCGTTCAACACCGCTGAGAAGGGGCTCGAGCTCGAGCACCCGGGTTTCAAGGCGGAGTACTCGTACGGCAGCTCCCAGACGTTGGTCACGCAGATCGTCAACGGCGCCCCGGCCGACGTGATCGCCACCGCCAACACCGCGACGATGCAGCAGCTCGTGACCGCCGGGCTGGTCAACACCCCTGAGGCCTTTTGCAAGAACGAGCTCGAGATCATCGTCGCGCCGAGCAATCCGAAGGGCATCAAGACCCTCGCCGATCTCGCAACGCCGGGCCTCTCGGTGGTGCTCGCTGCGCCGAGCGTTCCAGTCGGCGACTATGCCGCCAAGGCGCTCACGGCCGCGAACATCAAGATCACACCCAAGTCACTGCAACTCGACGATGCCGAAGTGGTCGAACAGGTGGAATCGGGCAACGCCGACGCGGGCCTCGTCTTCGTGACCGACGTGGTGACGGCGGGTGGCAAGGTGACCGGCATCCCGATCCCGGTCGCGCAGAACGTCGTCGGCACGTACGAGATCGCCGTGGTCAAGGCGAGCACGAACCGGACCGTAGCCGCGGCCTTCGCGACCTCGGCCGTCTCGGGAGACGTGCACAACCAGTTGCTGGCCGACGGATTCCTGAAGGCATCGTGAACCGGGGCGTCACGCGACGCCCTCTCCTCGGTCTCCTGATTCCGGCCGCGGTGGCCGTGCTGTTCATCGCCCTGCCGCTGATCGGACTGCTCACTCACGTCGACTGGAGCAACCTTCCGTCCCAGGTGGCGTCGGCCGACGTGCTCACCGCGCTACGCCTTTCGCTGGAGTGCTCGGCCATCGCAGTTGTGATCGCGCTGATCATCGGCGTCCCGCTCGCCTACCTCCTCGCAAGGACATCACTTCCGGGACGCCGGGTCATCCGTGGGCTGGTGACCCTGCCACTGGTCCTGCCCCCGGTCGTCGGCGGCATCGCCTTGCAGACGGCTCTAGGCCGGACCACGCCGATCGGGACGGTGCTCGATCACTTCGGGATCGTCCTGCCATTCAGCACCGCCGGCGCCGCCATCGCCGAGGCGTTCGTCGGGTTCCCCTTCCTGGTGATCACCGTCGAGGCGGGCCTGCGGCAGCGTGACGACCACCTGGAGGAGGTTGCCGCGACCCTCGGGGCTCGCCCATGGCGACGGTTCTGGCAGGTCACGATGCCATTGGCGGCACCATCGATCGCAGCCGGCGCAGCGCTGTGCTGGGCGCGGGCGCTGGGCGAGTTCGGTGCGACGATCACGTTCGCCGGAAGCTTTCCGGGCACGACCGAGACCCTTCCGATCGCCGCCTACAGCTCGTTCGAGGGATCGGGCCAGATCGGCATGGCGATCACCCTCTCGCTGCTGCTCCTCGTGATCTCGGTGCTGGTGCTCGTCGCGTTGCGCGACCGCTGGCTTGGTGCACTGCGATGACCATGCGCGCCCGGGTCCGGACGCAACTGGGAAGCCTCCGCCTCGACTGCGATCTCTCCGTCGACTCCGACGTCACGGTCGCGGTGCTCGGTCCGAACGGTGCGGGCAAGACGACCCTGCTCCGGATCATCGCGGGTCTCGTGCCCGTCGACGAGGGGCATGTCGAGATCGACGGAGCGGTGTTCGAGGACACGGCGACTGGGACCCGGCAGACCCCCGAGGCCCGCAGGGTCGGGTTCGTCTTCCAGGATCATGGGCTCTTCCCCCATCTCAGCGTGCTCGACAACGTCGCCTTCGGGCTGCGAGCGCGAGGGATGAAACGGAAGGAGGCGAACGCCAGGGCTGCAGAGTGGCTCGAACGCGTGGACCTCGCGAGCTACGCCCGCTCCCGGCCCGGTGCGCTCAGCGGCGGCCAGACGCAGCGAGCCGCGCTGGCGCGCGTCCTCGTCACGGATCCACGTGCGCTGCTGCTCGACGAGCCGCTCGCCGCGGTCGACGCCTCGGGACGGCTGGAGCTGCGTCGAGCGCTTCGCGAGCGCCTCTCCTCGTTCACGGGCGTGCGCCTGCTCGTCACCCACGACCCGCTCGAAGCCGCGTCGCTCGCCGACCGCGTCATCGTGCTCGAGGACGGCCGGGTCACCCAGGAGGGTCCCTTCGGCGACGTGTCCGCGCGGCCGCGATCCGCCTGGATCGCGCGCATGGCCGGGTTGAACCTCCTCCGCGGGGCCGTATCGGACGGCGCGATCCGGCTCGACGACGGGTCCTCGCTCACGGTCGCAACCGACGTGCACGGCGCCGCGCTGGCGACCATCCAGCCCCGGGCGGTGGCGCTCTACCGTCAGCCACCCGCCGGCAGTCCGCGAAACGTCCTGCGGTGCACGGTCGCCGGGATCGACCCGGAAGGGGATCGCTGGCGGATCCGCCTCGAAGGACCGGTGCCGCTGATCGCGGAGGTCACGCCGGCCGCAGCCGCGGAGCTCCGCCTCGCCGAGGGCGGCGTCGTCTACGCGGTGGTGAAAGCGACCGAGATCGACGTCTACGCCATCTGACCGCGCGCGGCTTGACCGCGCTGCCGCCGACTCGTCACCCTGAACGAGTGAACGCGCCGGCCGATGCCGCACAGCCCGCATCTGTCGACGCGGTCATCGAGTTGCTGGCTGCCCACGACTACCTCTGTGACCGGCGGCTGGCGACGGCGATCCTGGTGGCGATGCGCATCAACAAGCCGCTCTTCCTCGAAGGTGAGGCCGGCGTGGGCAAGACCGAGGCGGCGCGCGCGCTGGCCGCCGGTCTCGGTGCCCGCCTCATCCGCCTGCAGTGCTACGAGGGGATCGACCTCGCGCACGCGGCGTACGAGTGGAACTACGCGCGCCAGCTGCTCCACATCCGGCTCGTGGGCGAACGCGAGGATCGGGTGCGCGCCGAGCAGGATGTCTTCGGGCCGGAGTTCCTGCTGCGACGCCCCCTGCTCGACGCCATCGACAACCACGACGCGGTTGCGCCGGTGCTGCTCATCGACGAGATCGACAGATCCGATGAGGAGTTCGAGGCGTTCCTGCTCGAGATCCTCGCCGACTACGCGATCAGCATCCCCGAGCTCGGGACCATCCGCGCGACCCATCCACCGCTTGTGATCCTCACCGGGAATCGCACACGCGAGGTCCATGACGCGCTCAAGCGCCGCTGCCTGTATCACTGGATCGACTACCCCGACCTCGAGCGCGAGGTTGCCATCGTGCGGGTGCGCGCTCCCGAGGTGTCCGAGCGGCTCGGCCGCCAGGTGGCCGAGGTCACCCAGCGACTCCGCGGCCTCGACCTCTACAAAGTGCCAGGAGTGGCAGAAACAGTCGACTGGGCGCGAGCGTTGGCGGCCCTGGGTCACACCGAGGCGACGCCGGAAGCCTTGCGCGAGACCATGGGCGCGGCGGTGAAGCACCAGGAGGACCTCCAGCGGAGCGAGGAGGCGATCGCGGAGCACGCAGGACGGTGATCGGCAACGCCCCTGACCCGGTTGCGAGCGTGACGCTGTTCGCGCGTCTGCTCCGTGATGCCGGCCTCACCACCGGCTCCGATCGCGTCGGCGATGCGTGCGAGGCACTGCTCGCGATCAACCTCGAACACCCCGACGAGGTCCGCTACGCGCTGCGCGCTGTGTTCGTGACCCGGCGCGATGAAGGTCCGGTGTTCGACGCGGCGTTCGACCTCTTCTTCTCGAGGCCGGGTGGCGAAGGCAGGGCGGGTTCGATTCCGGGACGGAGCCGCCCCCTGGCGCTCGATCCCAAACAGGCGCTGGCGTGGATGAACGCGCTCGGGCTCTCCTCACCGGGCGTCGCGCGCGAGGTGGAGGGACCACCCGCGTCGAGCACCGGGTACAGCGCCGATGAGTTGCTCCGCCGGCGCGACTTCCGCGAGATGAGCTGGGAGGAGCTGGCCTCCGTGCGCCGGCTCCTGCGCCAGTCCCCGTGGCGGGTCGCCGAGCGAAGGACCCGGCGGCTGCGCGCCGACCGCCGCGGAACCGTGGAGCTCCGCCGCACCATGCGGGCCGCGGCGCGCCAGGGGGGCGATGCCCAGCGGCTGGCGCGCGCGAGCGCGCGCACCAAGCGCCGGCCGATCGTGATCCTCTGCGACGTCAGCGGTTCGATGGACCGGTACTCACGCCACCTGCTCGTGTTCGCTCACGCGATCGGCAGGCGCGAGCGCGTCGAGACCTTCGCGTTTTCGACACATCTGACCAGAATCACACACCTCCTCCGCCATGGCGACATCGACTCGGCGCTCGATCACGTCGCCGGTCAGGTGCACGACATCGGCGGTGGGACGCGCATCGCCGACGCGCTGCACACCTTCCAGCGTGATCACGCCCGGCGCGTGCTCGGCCATGGCGCCGTGGTCCTCATCATCAGCGACGGCTGGGACCGGGGCGACCCCGAGCAGCTCGGGCGCGAGATGGCCCGGCTGCGCCGCAGCTGCCACCGCCTGATCTGGCTCAACCCGCTGCTGGGCAGCAGCGTCTACCAACCGGAGACCCGCGGGATGGCCGCCGCGCTGCCCCATTGCGACGATTTCCTGAGCGCCCACAGCGTCCAGGCGCTCGACGCCCTGGGCAGGCTGCTCGCTCAGCTTCCTCGCCGCGTCAGCCGTTCGCCTCGCGGCGCCGCCGCCGCGACCGCCGGAGGCGGCGCAGCAACAGCAGGCTGATCAGCACGGCGAACCCCATCGCGATCATCTGCGGCCGGACCTTCATGCGGTTCAGGCGTTCCTTCGCAACGGCGCGCCCGAGCGCGACAGCGTCGAGCGCGGCCGGCTGCGACGCGGCCGCCGGCGGCGGGGTGCTCGGGGCGGCGGTGGCGGCCGACCCGTTGGAACCGGCGGCGGGTTCCGGCGTCGCACCTGCCGGCGGAGCCTCGAGCTTCGCCTGAATGCACTCGGCCGCCTGTCCCACCAGGTGGCGCGAGACATCCTCCATGATGCCGCGACCGAACTGGGCGACCCGCCCGACGACGGTGAAATCCGTCGTCAGGGTGACCGTCGAGCCCTCCCCGTCGGGGGCGACCGCCATCTGTGTGGACGCCTGTGCGGACCCGGAGCCGGTGGTCTCACGACCCTCGGCCTCGAGTGTCGCGGTGCGCGTCGCCGCATCGCGCGAGGTGATCCGCGCGGTGCCGTTGAAGCTCACGGTCACGGGGCCGACCTTGATCCGAACCTTGCCCTTGAAGGTGTTGGGATCGACCACCTCAGACAATTCCGCACCGGGAACGCAGCCGACCACGTTGTTGACGTCGAGCAGGAATTCATAGACGCGATCGGGATCCGCCTTAACGGCGAACGAGTTCTCGATTTGCATTCCCCGAATTGTGCACTGTGGGACAAAGCGACGGCTTGTGGCCATGAGCCGTGGCGGTGGATACTCATGACATGCGAGATCTGCTTCCGACGCTGAACGAGTGGAGCGAGGGTGACCCGTTGGTCGCGGTTGCGACCGTGGTCGGCACGTCCGGATCGACTCCCCGCCCGATGGGTGCGCGCCTTCTCGTGAGTCGCGACGGCCGGATGGCCGGCTCGGTGAGCGGCGGCTGCCTCGAGTCCGCCGTGGTGCTCGAGGCACAGGCGACGATCGCCGGAGACGCCCCTCCCCGCCTGCTCCACTACGGCATCAGCGATGAGATGGGCTGGGCGGTGGGCCTGTCGTGCGGTGGCGAGGTCGACATCTTCGTCGAGACGCTCGAGAGCGACGGGTCGGACCCGGTCATTGAATCGGTGCGTCAGGCGATCGAGACGTCCCGGCCAGTCGCCCTGCTCACCGCGCTGGACGGCGAGCACGCCGGCAGCCGCGCCGCGGCGACCGCCGACGGCGGCCTCGTGGGCAGCCTCGGCGGTACGTCCACCGTGGCCGAGACGGTCGCGGCGGCGAGACCTCGCATCGCGTCCGGGCTCCCCGGCGTCGAGGCGATCTCGGGGATGCGCGTCTTCGTCGATCCGATCGTTCCCTCCCCGCAGCTGGTCGTCATCGGCGCAGTGCACATCGCCGTCGCGCTCACCACCATGGCGCGCGCGGCCGGGTTCACGGTGTCGGTGGTCGATCCACGCACGGCTTTCAACAATGCCGAGCGCATCCCCGACGCGGAACGCCTGGTCACGGCCTGGCCCGACGAGGCATTGCCGCGCTTCGAGCTCGGACCGCGGGATGCGGCGGTGTGTCTCGCCCACGATCCGAAGTTCGAGGACCCGGCGCTCACAACCTTGCTGCGCACCGAGACCGGGTACATCGGCGCCATCGGAAGCCGGGGCACGCACGCCAAGCGCGTCGCCCGTCTGCGCGAAGCGGGATTCACCGACTCGGACATCGCCCGCATTCACAGCCCGGTCGGGCTCGACCTCGGCGCCGCCACGCCGGAGGAGATCGCCGTCGCCATCCTCGCCGAGATCATCGCGGTGCGACGGGGCCGCAGCGCGGGCTCGCTCTCCGCAAAGCCCGCGGCACCGGTCGGGTGAGACTGGAGACCCTTCCGGGATCCGCGGTCGATGGTCCCTCAACGCGCTGGATCGGCGCGGTGCTCTGCCGCGACATCCACGACGTGAGTGGCCGCCCGGTCCTGACCAAGGGAGTGGTGCTGGCGGCACCCGATGAGCCCGCGCTGCGCGCCGCACGACCCGATGAGCTGCATGTGCTCTGGCTCGACGACGGCGATGTCGGTGAGGACGCGGCCGCCGTTCGCATCGCCGCAGCCGTCGCCGGACCGGGGACGTTCGCGCGACCACCGGTCGAATCCCAGGCGCGGCTGGTTGCGTCGTGGCGCGGGATGGTCGCCGTCGACGTCGAGGCTCTCGCGGCGCTCAATGCCGTCGAGGGGATCACCGTGTTCACGGTCCCGGACGGGTTGCATGTGGATGCGGGGCGGACGCTCGCCGGGGTGAAGATCACCCCACTCGCCATCTCCGAATGGTCGCTCGAGCAGGCGGAGCGTGCGGCCCAGTCGGCAGACCGCGGCGCGCGGATCCTCAGCGTGCGGCCCTTTCTCCCCCTTCGCGTGGCGGCGATCGTGCGCCAGCAGCTCACCGAGGAGGCCCGGCTGCGCTTCGAGCGGTCGCTCGGCCTGCGCAGCGCGTGGTTCGGCGGTACCGTACAACCGGTCCGCTACGTCGACGACAGCGCCGAGCACGTCCGTCAGGCGCTGGTGGACGCGGCGGGCTCGGCCGACATCGTCCTCGCGGTCGGTGTCGCGTCGGTCGATCCGCTCGACGTGACCTGGCAGAGCCTGCTCGCGGCGGGCGCCACCTCGATCCGCCGCGGGTTGCCCATGCATCCCGGGAGCAGCTATTGGATCGCCGAGTTGCGTGGCCGGCCGGTCATCGGCGTCGCGTCCTGCGGGATGTTCTCGCGCCGGAGCGCCCTCGACCTCCTGATCGCGCGCCTCCACGCGGGCCTGCCGCTCGATGCCGGATACCTCGCGTCGCTCGGCCATGGCGGGCTCCTCGGCAGGGAGGCTGCCTGGCGGATTCCCCCTTACGAGGCGGCGCTGGGCGACGATCCCGACGAGGACTGAGCAACCGTCGCGCGTCCTCGGAAGTCATGCGCGACGCGTCCATCCTTGATCACCAGACGGATGTGCGCGGCATCCGCGAGGCTGTCGATGTCCGCGAGTGGATCGCCGCGCACCGCCACCACGTCGGCGAGCCTGCCTGCCTCGAGTGCGCCGAGGTTGGGACGCCTGAGCAGCTCTGCCGGCACCGTCGTCGAGGCCACGATCGCCTGCATGGGTGTCATCCCGCATCGGACCATCTCGCCAAGCTCCCGAAGGTTGGTGCCATGCGGTCCGATCGCCGCGTCGGTCCCCATCGCGACCTTGACGCCCGCGGCGATCGCTGCGGACACCGCGGCGCGGTGCAGGTCCCTGATCCGCCGGGCCTTTTCGATCATCTCGTCCGGCAGGCCGCCACCGCCTGTCCTGGCGCTGTCGATGACGTCTCCGGGAGCGACGAGCGTCGGCACAAGGTACGCGTCCTTCTCGCGCATCATCGCGATGCTCTCCTCGTCAAGCAGGCACCCGTGCTCGATGCTGGTCACCCCCGCGATGAGTGAGTTGCGAATCCCGGCGGGGGACATGGCATGCGCCATGACACGCTTTCCGACCGCCGCCGCCTCGGTCACCGCGACGCGGATCTCCTCGACCGAGAACTGCGCGTGCTCGGGGAGATCGCCAGGGCTGAGCACTCCGCCGCTGGTGCACAGCTTGATCCAGTCTGCGCCGGCATGGAGCACCTCGCGCACCTTGTGGCGCATGCCTTCGACACCGTCGACGACGCCGTGCGGGACGTCGACGTTCATCGTGATCCCGACTCGGGCGCCGCAGGGCATGAGGTCATCGCCGTGGCCACCCGTCTGGGTGAGCAGGCTGACCGCGAGCTCCATGCGTGGCGCGGGGAAGTAGCCCGCCTCGGCCGCGAGGCGGACGCCTACGGGCGTGTGGCCCGCGTCGCGCACGGTGGTCACACCGGCGGCGAGCGTCCGTGCGCAGTTGGGCACCGAGTTGAGCAGCGCCAGCGACGGCGGAGTCATGAGGATGCGTACGAGGTTGGTGCCCGATGACGCCAGATGTACGTGCATGTCCATGAACCCCGGCAGCAGGGTGAGGTCGTCGTCCTCGAGCACGTCGGCGCCCGCGGGAATGGTCAGCGATGCGCGCGCTCCGGCCGCCGTGATCCTTCCGTTCTCGATCACGACGGCAGCCCGTTCCACGGGGTCGCGCCCGGTGCCGTCGATGAGTCGCTCGGCGACGATGACCAGTGCTGGCAACTCACCTACCTCCGGGATCGCGGACAGGACCGGCCGAGGCTAGCAGAGCGTCAGGCAGGGTCCGCGGCGAGGCGCTCGAAGTCCTCGCGTGTGTCGATGTCGATCGGATGACCTCCGGGCCTGTCCGCCTCCACGGCGGCCACCAGCTCCGGGTGCGCCCGGACCAGGGCGCGGAGCCCGACATCGCCCTGGAGCGCCTCGATCTCACCCCAGAGCTCGCGGGCGAGCACAACGGGTGGATGGAGGAGCCCGTCAAAGCTCAGCGCGGCCGCGGGGAGGCCGGACGCCGCCTGGGTGTCCAGGAGCCGGTCGATCACCTCGGCATTGATGTCCGGTTGATCGCCGAGGATCACCACGGCGCGGCGCACCTGGATGCCCAGGCCGGCGATCCCGGCCTGCAGCGAGGTGCTCATGCCACGCGCGTAGGCCGGATTGAGGACCACACGAGCACGGCCCAGGCGAACCGATCGCCGGATCTCATCGGCGTGCGCTCCGAGGACGAGCACCACCTCGTCGAGCCGCGAGTCGCACGCCGCCGCGAGCGCGCTCTCGAGAAGCGGCCTGCCATGAATCGGGAGCAGCTGCTTCGGCTCGCCCATCCGCCGCGACGCACCCGCGGCGAGAATGACCCCGGCCGACCTCGGCGCGGCCACTCAGCCGGCGGCGGCGCGCAGGAACCGGGCGGGATCGGCGACGAACTGGTCCGCGCAGCCGGAACAGCAGAAGAAGTACGTCTGACCCGCGTGGGTCGCCGTGTTCGCCGCATCGGTGGTGTCCACGGTCATGCCGCACACGGGGTCGACGGCGAACCCGGCCAGTGCGGCGGGCGCGGCAACAGGGTTCGCCGTGATCCGCTCGTGGCGCAGCGCCACCACCTCCGCCAGCGCGTGAAGTGCGATCTCCTCCTGCGCACCGGCTCGGCGCTCACCGGCGGGCGCGCGGACGCGGGCGACCTGCGCCTCGGGCACGCCTCGCTGACGCAGCGTGTCGAGCACCGCGGCCGACCGGCGCACGCTCGCGACCAGCGCGACGTCGGCAGCCGCGAGGGTCAGCGCAGCCTGCAGGGCGTCATCGTCGTAGTGGCCCATGGTCGCCACGACCACCCAGCAGTCCTTCTCCTCTGCGAGTGAGCCGAGGTCGAGCGTCTCGAGCACGCGGTCCGCACCCGGAAAGTCGACCGCGTGGGCGCCGGGATGGACCCCGCACGTGCGGAAACCGACGACCCGGCCGAGCTCGACGAGCGTCCGCGCGGCCGGGCTCTGGCCGATGACGACCAGCAGCGGCCTGGGAAGGCGGGGATCGATGAAGATGTCGAGCGTCCCACCGCTCGGGCAGGTCGTCGCCACCGTGAGCTCACCTCCGTTGCGGGTCTCGAGCGCTTCGACGTCGGGGCGGATGCGCACGAGCCTCGGCATGCCGTCGCTCATCGCCACGAGCGCCTCGCGGCGGATGAGCGCTTCCGAGCAGCTGCCACCGATCCAGCCGTGGAGGGCGCCGTCGGCCGTGATCACCGCCTTGTCGCCGGGGTGCGCCGAAGTCGGTGACTCGGTGCGCACCACGGTCGCGAGTGCGCACGGACGCCCTGACGCGGCGCTGTCGGCGAGCAGGGTCAGGAGACCGTCGTCTATTCCGTCACCCCCTTGCTGCGCAGCGCGGCCCACACCTTGTCGGATGTGATCGGCATGTCGATGTTGGTGATGCCGAGGTGCGAGAGCGCGTCGATGACCGCGTTGACGTAGGCGGCGGGCGATCCGACGGTTGCCGATTCGCCGACACCCTTCGCGCCGATCGGATGGTGCGGCGAGGGCGTGACCGTCTGGCCCAGCTCGAAGCGCGGCGTCTCCCACGCGGTCGGGATCAGGTAGTCCATGAAGTTGGAGCCGATGCAGTTGCCCTCGTCGTCGAAGGTGATCAATTCCATAAACGCGATTCCGAAGCCCTCGGTGAGACCACCGTGGATCTGGCCCTCGACGATCATCGGGTTGATGCGCACGCCGCAGTCGTCCACGGC
>DAIQQM010000114.1:0-7116 GCA_036786805.1 Candidatus Dormiibacterota bacterium
GACCTGCTCGGGCGGCGTGTAGTCCTCCCAATGGCTGAGGACGATCTTCGCGTCGGTGCCGCGGCGCGCGATGCGCTGCTCCGCATATCCCTTCTGGGTCGGTGAGAGCGTCAGCCCTGTGCCGGTCAGCCCGTACGTGTCGCACAGGTACGTGAGCGGGCCGGCCCAGCCGCAGCCCACGTCGATGAGGCGCATCCCCTTCTCGAGACCGGCAAGCCGCGCGATCAGGTCGAGCTTGGCCTCCTGAGATCCCGTGTCATCCTCGGTGCCCGGGTCCCAGAGGTTCGCGGAATAGACGTTCCACTCACCGCCGGTGATGAGCAGGAAGAACTCCGGCGGCTGCTCGTAATGGACGTTGGTCCGGGCCTGGTCGACCTCGGTCGTGTACTCGTGATAGAGCTGGTGTTCCGGGCGGACGTCCGTTCTCTGGCTGCTTGTCACGACAAATACCCCTGCTATGCCTCCGTCAGCCGAGAAGGATAGCCGCGCCACCCGGGGTGTTGCGGTCAATCCGACTGTTTCGGGTGCGAAGATGGATCGGTCATGGCCGGCACTGATCCCTACGGCACCAGGGCGGAACTGGTGCCGGGGGTTTCCTATCACCGCCTCGGCGCGCTCGCCGAGCGAGGCATCGGCGACGTCTCCCGGCTGCCGGTGACGCTGAAGATCCTGCTCGAGAACAGCGTGCGGAACGCGTCTGCCCCCTCCGTTCGTGAAGGGGATGTCGAGGCGCTTGCCGGCTGGGATGCGACCGGTGCCGCCGCCGACCGCGAGCGTGCCTTCATGCCTGCCCGGGTCCTCCTCCAGGATTTCACCGGCGTCCCCGCGGTCGTCGACCTCGCGGCCATGCGCGCTGCGGTCGCCCGGGCCGGGGGCGACCCGATGCGCATCGACCCGCTCGTCCCGGTCGACCTGGTGGTCGATCACTCCGTGCAGGTGGATGCCTTCGGCAATCGCGAGGCGTACGAGCGGAACATCGCACGCGAGTACGAGCGCAACCGGGAGCGGTACTCGCTGCTTCGCTGGGCGCAGCAGGCGTTCCGGGGCTTCCGCGTGGTCCCGCCGGGGATGGGCATCGTGCACCAGATCAACCTCGAGTACCTCGCACAGGTGGTGCAGGTCCGCGAGATCGACGGCGTTCGCACCGCCCTGCCGGACACGGTGGTCGGCACCGACTCGCACACCCCGATGGTCAACGGTGTCGGCGTGCTCGGCTGGGGCGTCGGTGGCATCGAGGCGGAGGCCTGCATGCTCGGCCAGCCGCTCTTCCTGCTCGCGCCGGTGGTGGTCGGCGTGCGCTTCCACAACGCATTGCCCGCGGGGACCACCGCCACCGATCTCGTGCTGACGCTCACCGAGATGCTTCGCAAGCACGGTGTGGTCAACAAGTTCGTCGAGTTCTGCGGCAGCGGCCTCAGCTCGATGTCGGTGCCGGACCGCGCGACGCTCTCCAACATGTCGCCCGAGTTCGGCGCCACCGCGTCGCTCTTCCCGGTCGACGCGCGGACACTCGAGTACCTCCGGGGCTCGGGGCGCGACGCCGACCACATCGACCTCGTCGAGCGCTACACGAAGGAACAGGGCATGTTCCGCACGGACGAGTCGGCGATCCCGGCATTCAGCGAGATGGTCGAGTTGGACCTTGCGAGCGTGGTGCCGAGCGTTGCCGGCCCGAAGCGTCCCCAGGATCGTGTCGCCCTCCCGCGCGTCTGGGAGTCGTTCTGCAACGTCTGGGAGCAGCCACCCCGGGGCACGAGCGAGGTCACCGCGGAAGGCGAGATCGCCCGCGAGGAGGAGGAGGGTGGCATCGACCCGGCCGGCATGGCGGAGGTCGCAACTCCGAACGGGCCGGCGGATTCCGCCCTGGTCCGGGACGGATCGGTGGTGATCGCGGCGATCACCTCGTGCACCAACACATCCAACCCGGCGGTGATGGTCGCCGCGGGGTTGCTGGCGCGGAACGCCGTCGCTCGCGGCCTCATGCCTCCGGCCTACGTGAAGACGTCGCTGGCCCCCGGATCGCGCGTGGTCACCGACTACCTGGAGCGCGCGGGACTGCTCGGGTCCCTTGAGCAGCTCCGCTTCAACCTCGTGGGCTACGGCTGCACGACCTGCATCGGCAACAGCGGGCCGCTTCCCGAGCTCGTCGCCGAACGCATCGACTCCGAGGACCTCACGGTCGCGGCGGTGCTGAGCGGCAACCGGAACTTCGAGGGCCGCATCCATCCACAGGTGCGCGCGGCGTATCTCGCCTCGCCACCGCTCGTTGTCGCGTACGCGCTGGCGGGCCGTCTCGACATCGACCTCACGACGGAGTCGCTCGGCACCGGGCACGACGGCAAACCCGTGTTCCTCAACGACATCTGGCCGAGCGCCGACGAGGTCACCGAGACCGTGCGCGCCGCAATCGGCAGCGATCTGTACACACGCGAGTACGCGCGTATCTTCGACGGCGATGAGCACTGGCAGCAGCTGCCGTCGCCGACCGGCGCGCTCTTCGACTGGGACGCGGAGTCGACGTACGTTCGCGAGCCACCGTATTTCATCGGCATGTCTCCCGAGCCATCGGCTCCCGCCGATCTGATCGACGCGCGCGTGCTCGCGCTCTTCGGCGACTCGCTCACCACCGACCACATCTCGCCCGCGGGCAGCATCTCCGGGACGAGCCCGGCTGCCGCGTACCTGCGCGAACATGGCGTCGAGCCGCGCGACTTCAACACCTACGGCGCGCGGCGTGGCAACCACGATGTGATGGTGCGCGGCACCTTCGCGAACATCCGCATCCACAACCAGCTGGCGGACGGAAAGGAGGGCGGATGGACCGCGCACCTCCCGGACGGCGCGGTCATGACCATCTTCGAGGCGTCGGCGCTCTACCAGGAGGAGGGCATCCCGCTCATCATCATCGGGGGCCGTGAATACGGGACCGGGTCGTCGCGTGACTGGGCCGCCAAAGGCCCGCTGCTCCAGGGAGTTCGCGCCGTGATCGCCGAGTCGTACGAGCGCATCCACCGCGCCAACCTCGTGGGCATGGGTATCCTCCCGCTCCAGTTCCGCGCCGGCGAGAGCGCCGAGTCCCTCCACCTCGATGGTACCGAGCTGTACACGATCCGCGGCGTTGCGAATGCCACCCCGGGCGCGCCCGTGCATGTCAGCGCTCGCCGTGCGGGACAGGCGGACATCGAGTTCGACACCGTCTGCCGCCTGGACAGCGAGACCGACGTCGAGTACCTGCGCAACGGCGGGATCCTGCCGCTGGTGCTGCGCCAGCTCATGAACGGCTGAGGCACATTCGCGCGTGGCATCGCGACAGGGCGCCTGAGTGGTTCTCTTCGTCCTCTTCTTCATCGTCGTCGTCGTGGTCGGAGGCGCGTCCTACCTTTTGGGGCAGCAGCGGATCCGCGATATCGCGGCCTTCGCCGGCGCGCACGGCCTCACGGTTCTCGGCAGCGATTGGGATCTCGACGACCGCGGCTTCGCGCTCTTCCGTGCAGGCAACCGCCGGTACTGGCGCAACGTGCTTCGCGGTCAGTGGGGCGATCTTCCGGTCGCGTACTGCGACTACTCCTACGTCGTCTCCGACGGGAAGAACCAGAACACGGTGTCGTTCTCCAACGTCATCGCCACCATCGGCATGCAGATACCGCAGGTGAGGGTCTCACCGCGCGGCGCGATCGGAGCACTTGCCGAGAAAGCGATCGGTGCACCGGGCATCCGCTTCGAGTCGATCGAGTTCAACGACCGCTTCGACGTGCAGGCGGACGACGATGCGTTCGCAGTCGAGTTGATCGATGCGCAGATGATCGAGACCCTGCTCGGGCTCGACCATCGATACCACCTGGTCTTCGGCCCCGGGGACGTGATGGTGTACTCGCACCGCCTGGCGGTGCCCGAGATCGGCGCCCTGTTCGACGCGACGGCGCTGATCGTGCAGCGGATCCCGGCCCTGGTGCGCACCCGGACCGTCGCGTGACCGCACAGCGGGCGTTTGACCGCCGCTCGCGGCGCGGTACCCTAGGACCCGCACTCGATCCCCCGCTCCGAAGGAGACGTCCGTGATAGCCCTGATCATCGTCATCGTCATCATCGTGGTCATCGCGCTGGGCGTGGTGGCCTCGTACAACCGGTTCGTCTCCCAGCGCAATGCGGTGCAGAACGCGTGGAGTGACATCGACACCGAGCTCAAGCGCCGGTACGACCTCATCCCCAACCTGGTGTCGACGGTGCAGGGATATGCGGCCCACGAGCGCGGCGTGTTCGAGGAGGTCGCCCAGGCGCGGTCCGCAGGGATGAACGCGCAGGGCCCCGCTGCCGCGGCGGCCGCCGAAGGTCCGTTCCAGATGGCCCTCGGTCACCTCTTCGCGGTGGCGGAGGCGTACCCGGAGCTCAAGGCCAACCAGAACTTCCTGCAGCTCCAGGCGACGCTCTCCGACACCGAGGATCGCATCCAGGCCTCGCGGCAGATCTACAACGCCAACGTCCAGCAGTTCAACACGCGGGTGCAGGCGTTCCCTTCGAACATCATCGCGAACCTGTTCCACTTCCAGCCCGCCGAGTTCTTCCAGATCGACGCGGCCCAGCGCGCTGTGGTCGCCGAGGCGCCGAAGGTGGATTTCAGCGCGATCACCAACGCCACGTACGGCCAGGCACCCGGAGCAGCTCCGGCATCCTCGCCTGCGCCCGGGACTCCGCCGGCACCGCCAGTCTCCGGCGCCTGAGGCTCGCCGGTGCAGCCGGCGCCGCGCCGCTGGCGGTTGAGCGACGCCGCACCGTTGGACGGTCTGCACCCCGTCGTCGGCCAGGTCCTTGCGGCGAGAGGATTCGACCTGGCTGCGGCGACGGCCTTTCTTGACACGACCGGCGGATACCACGATCCGTTCGGGCTCCCGGCAATGGATGCAGCCGTTACCGCCATCCAGGCGACGATGGACGAGGGCGGCACCATGGCGATCTACGGTGACTACGACGCCGACGGGGTGACCGCCTGCGCGATGCTCACGCGCTGCCTGCGCGCGGCGGGAGCGACGGTCATACCGTACATCCCGAATCGCATGACCGAGGGGTATGGGCTCCACGCTGCCGCGCTCGCCGAGCTGGCCGCACGGGGGGCGCGTTGCGTGGTCACCGTCGACTGCGGCACCAGCAGTGTCGAGGCGGCGCAGGGCCGCCCCGCGAACATGCGCCTGGTCGTGACCGACCACCACCTGGCGCTCGCCCCGGGCGGCTCGCCTCCGCAACTGGCGCCGGCCGACGCGCTCGTCAACCCCAAGCTGCCGGGTTCGACGTACGCGTTCGATGGGCTCGCCGGGGCGGGAGTCGCGTTCAAGCTCGTCGAGGCGCTCGAGTCGCGCGGCATCGTGCCGGCCGGCAGCAGAGCGGCATCACTGGGCCTAGCCGCGCTGGGGACGATCGCCGACATGATGCCGCTCCGTGGCGAGAATCGCGTGATCGTCCGCGACGGGTTGCCGCGGATTGCCGATCTACCCGGCCTCCGAGCGCTCTGCGAAGTCGCCGGGATCACGCCGCCGCCGCGGGGGACCGACATCGCGTTCGCCGTGGGGCCACGGATCAACGCTGCCGGACGGATGGAGGACGCACGCCTGGCCCTCGAGCTGTGTCTCTGCGACGACGCCGACGAGGCGGTGCGCCTCGCCGCCGACCTGGACACGCAGAACCGACTGCGCCAGCAGGCGGTCGCCGTCGCGCTCGCCCAGGCGGAGGAGCGGGTCGCGGCCATCGACGACGATGCCGCCGCCATCGTGCTCGGCGACCCGGAATGGCCGATGGGCATCGTGGGGCTCGTTGCGGGACGCATCGCCGAGCGATACGCGCGTCCGACGTTCATCGCGTGCCTCGACCCCGCCGAGGCGAAGGGTTCGGCGCGCTCAGCCGGCGGTGTGCACATCGTGAAAGCGCTCGACGGCGCGGCCACATCGCTGCTCCGCTATGGCGGGCACGCGGCGGCGGCGGGCTTCAGCCTCGACGCCTCGCGATTCGACGAGTTCCGCGAGCTCGTCACCGCGTCGGTCGGCGAGCAGAACTCCGGCGTGGAGCGCGTGCGTGACTTCGCCATCGACTGCGAGATCTCGGGAATCGACGTGACGCCGGAGTTGTGCCAGGCGCTCGATCAACTGGAGCCGAGCGGGCAGGGCAACCCGGCCCCGCTCCTGGCCGTGTGCGGCGCGAGAGTCCTCGGGACGTCGACCTTCGGCTCGGACGGACAGCACGTCCGGGTTGCGCTGGCGACCGGATCAGGCATCGTCGAGGCGATCGCCTTCAACAAACCCAATCTCGCCGATCACCTCCCGAGGGGCCGTCTCGTCGACGCGTGCTTCGGGCTCGAGGTCGACAGCTTCCAGGGCTTCCAGCGCGTGCGTGCTCGCCTGCGCGACCTTCGTCCGGCGAAGGCGGTCTCGCTGAGCGGCCAGCCAGTTGGCTCAACCGCAGGATCTCCGGCCGGTTAGATCCGCCCGGTAAGGGTCGCGAGCCCGTCGCCGGTGAGGTCGGCCACCCCGGCCCTGCGCCCCGTGAGCGCGAGGATGAGCGACGGAAGCGGGCCCTTCACCTCCGGGCCGGCACCGCGGGTCCAGTCGACGTCGCTCGCGATGAGCGTTAGCCCCGTCGCCCGCCGCTTGCCGCCGAGGAGCAGGTTGCCGCGGATGACGAAATCGCCGACCAGCGTCAGGGCATCCGGCTGGTAGCTGCGCGCGATCCCGAGTGGCCGGCGGATGTCCTGGCTGTGGATCACGATCTCGGCGACCATCGCGTCGAGGGGACCCGGCGGCGAGGTTGTGCGATCGAGTTGCGCCTTGAATCGAGCGAGCGCGTCCGCCGGGGTCGATCCCTGCTCCTCCTGGACGCCCTTCTCGTTCATCACGTTGAACCGGAACCCGCTGCCGGTAAGCTTGCCGGCGAACCGCCCGGGGGTCATCTTCGCGGTGGTGGTCATGTGAGCGAGCACATCGCGGACGCTCCAGGAGGAGCAGAGCGACTGGGTCGACCACTGCGCGTCGGTCAGGTTCTCGAGATCGGCGATCAGCGCGACGCGCTCACCACGAATCAACGGCCATTGATTCCCAGCCACGTCGTTCCTCCACAAGTCCCGCTATCGCCATC
>DAIQQM010000115.1:0-7112 GCA_036786805.1 Candidatus Dormiibacterota bacterium
TCACTCGCGCGCTGCTCGGGCTGTACAACAGCATCTGGCACTGGTACCGCCCGCGCGGCCAGGTCAGCCTCGAAGAGGTGACGGAGTTCTTCCTCCGCCGTCAGCTGGCAGTACTCGGTCTCCCGCCCGAGCTCGCTGACGGTGATCGCTCAGCGGCCCCGGCGTCCGCCGGAAAGTCGGCCGCCACTACACGCGCGGCTCGCGGGCGCCGGCGGTCGACCCGGTAGAGCGGCCGGCCTCCGCGAACGCCGGCGCGGTCTCGGCCCCGGCGACATCCGAGCGGCATCTGACGCGCGTTGGTTGGAGCCTCAGATCCGGGGTAGGTCATCGAGAGAACGGCTGCAGGCGCCGGCCGTCTTCGCATAGCGCGACACACGAAGAAGGAGAACAAAATGGCGACGCACAAAACAAGCGTGACGCTGGATCAGGCCCAGGCAATCATCGAGGCGGCACGGACGAAGGCCGACGACATCGGGGTGCCGATGAACATCGCGGTGGTCGACGCGGGGAACAACCTCACCGCGTTCTCGCGGATGGACGGCGCCTGGCTCGGATCGATCGACATCGCCCAGAGCAAGGCCTACACGGCGCGGGCGTTCGATATGCCCACACGCGATCTCGCCGAGATGGCGCAGCCAGGCCAGCCGCTGTTCGGGATCGAGGGCTCGAACCAGAGTGTGATCATCTTCGCCGGGGGGATCCCGCTGACCGACGCAAAGGCCGTCATCGGTGCCGTGGGTGTCAGCGGCGGCACGCCCGATCAGGATCACGAGGTGTGTGCGGCCGCGGTGGCGGCGTACAGCTGAGCGGGGCCTTAGGACGGCTCGGCAACCACGACTAACCCCGCGTCGTATCTACTCGCGGGCGTTCGGCGAAGCACGCTGCGCGGGCGAGCGTTTCCCTCCCCACACGTTGGAGATCGCGCAGATAAGCGAGGTGGCTCTGCCACTCCGCCGCACTCGCCTCGTCGCCGGCGAGGCGCGCGGTGTCCGCGTGTGCGTCGAGCAACTCGTACGTGAGGGCAATGAGCACGGCCACGCTTTCCTGTGCAGGCTCGGCTACAGGACGTGGTGAACGACGCGCGGTCCGGGAGGGCAGGAACCTCACGGCGATCACGACGCGAGAGCCACCACCGCGCGACCGGGCGCGGGCGCGGCGTCGACGGCGTGACGGACAACAGGCTGAAGAGGCCGGATCGCGTGGAGCGAGCCTGCCGGCGCCGGCGGATCACTCGAGTGGCCCGAGATCGTCACCCCCCGGAGCGGTACGACGACGGGATAGCTGAAATGGTGATCGTTCATGGGACTCACTCGCAATGGGGGCTGGCTTGGGGTTGGCCGCGGCGCGACGGGCGCCGCGGCCAACCCGGGACACGTCAGGACACGAACTCGCGGACCGCGCTGGTGTAGGCGCGAGCGATCTCACGGGTCGCGTCGGCCTGCAGGCTGCCGATGCTCACGACCCACTCGATGTTGGTCGCGCTGGTCGCCTTCTCATACTGGTCCGCCAGCTTGACGACGGCCTGCTCGTATGACGACAGGTACGCCTCGCTCGCCTTCTTGCTCTGGGCGACCGCCTTCTCGCGGAGCTCGGAGACTCGCTCGGTCGCCTCCTGGACGGAATCGGTGATCGGATCGGACTTCGACTGGGTGGGCACGATGGCTCCCTCCGCTGGATCGCTTGCAAATTAGCTGCGCGCAAGTTAGCACAGCAACTGAGGTGATGTCAATTCAAATTTCTGATAGGCTGCCGACGCCATGAGCCGTGGTGCACCCGCCGACGCCCGAGCACAGCCTTCGGTCCTGTTGCTGACCGGCATCGGCCTCACGGCGGCGGTGGGGCTACGGGCGATCGCCCCGCTCGAGGCGCACTTTCGCGTCCTCTCGGGGCCGCTGGGCGCGCCGGGGACCGGCGGAACCGGTGAAGCGCCCGCGCCGACCACAGCCGAGGATGCGGTGGCAACGCTGGACCGCGCAGGCGTGAAGCAGGCACACGTCGTCGGTCTTTCCTTCGGCGCAGCGATCGCTCAGGAGGTCGCGATCCGGCATCCGGAGCGCGTCCGCTCACTTGTGCTCGGCTCATCCACGGCCGGCGGCAGGCTGTACGTCGCACCGGAACGGCCGATCCGCCAGTTTCTGCGCCGTCTCGGAGAGCTGCCGACCGAGGAGGGTTTGTGGGCGTCGGTGCCGTACCTCTACGCGGAGGCGACCTCCCGGCAACGCGCGCCGCTGATCGGCGAGGACATCGCCCGGCGCCTGAGCCGGGCTCTCGAGCCTCGCTTCTATCGCGCCCAGCACGCGATCGCCCGTGCGCACGACACGACCGGGCGCCTCCATCAGATCACCGCTCCGACGCTCGTCATCCACGGCGCGCACGATCGGATCCTGCCGCTCGACAACGGCCGGCAATTGGCAGCCGGCATCACGGGCGCGCGGTTCATCGCCCTACGGAGCGGCGCCCACGCGTTCCCCACGGATGTGCCCGACGCCGGCCGCGAGCTGGTCAGCTTTCTGCTTGCGCAAGCGCGGCCGGCGCCGACGCGTAACGCGCGCGCAGGTCGCGCTTGAGCACCTTCCCCGCGGCGCTGCGGGGAAGCTCGTCGACGAACTCCACCGAACGAGGCAACTTGTAGCCCGCCAGCCGCTCGCGGGCGAATGCGACCAGTTCCTCGCCATCGACGGCCGAGCCCCCCGCGCGAACCACGAGCGCCTTGACGGCTTCGCCCCATCGCTCGTCGGGAACCCCGATCACCGCGACCTCGGAGACCCCGGGATGCTGGGAGAGCACCTCCTCGACCTCGATCGGATAGATGTTCTCGCCACCGCTCACGATCATGTCCTTGATCCGGTCGGTGAGGAACAGGTAGCCGCCCTCGTCGCGGAACCCCCCGTCCCCGGTTCGCAGCCACCCGTCCGGCCGCAGCGCGGCATCGGTCTCTGCGTCGCGCTTGTAGTAGCCGGCCATCACGTTCGGGGCCCGTAGCCAGACCTCGCCGACCTCGCCGACGGCGCAGTCGCGCTCGCTGACCGGGTCGACGATGCGCATCTCGACCCAGGGCAGGGGCCGCCCCGCGGACCGCAGCAGGTGCTGACGGTCGCCGTCGGCGTCGTGGTCCTCGGGCCGCAGCTGTATGACGCCTCCGGTCGTCTCCGTCAAGCCGTAGACGCCGAACAGCGGGCACCTGAAGGTTCGGAGCGCCACTCTGAGAACGGGGGTGGTGATCGGCGAGGCGCCGTAGACGATCGAACGCAGGCTCGAGTAGTCACGCTCGGCGGCGCCCGGGACGGCGGCCAGCATCTGCAGGATCGTGGGTACAAACACGGGGTTCGTCACCCGTTCGCGCTCGAGCAGGTCGAGGACGTCCGCCGCGTCGAACTCGCTGACGAGAATCGTGGTCGCTCCGTTGACGAGTCCGAGATAAGCCCAGCCGATCCCGCCGATGTGGAACATCGGCAGCGGCGTGAGGCTGATCGACTGCGAGTCGAACGCCCACACGTCCGCGCTCAGGTACGCGGCGGCGAGGTTCCGCTGCGTCGTAAGAACGCCCTTCGGGAGGCCGGTGGTTCCCGACGTGTACATCTGCACCGCGACCTCGCTCGCAGCGCCCCGGTGGCCGGGATCGGTCGCCGCCTGAGCCTCGAGGCGCCGCTCATAATCGTCGCCGGTGTCGATCACCTCGAGCTGCTGGGGGACGCCGCGGGCAATCTCGCGAGCGACCTCCCGGTAGCCCGGTCCCGCGATCATCACCGAGCAGCCCGCATCCGCGACGATCGTCTCGAGCTCGGCTCGAGCCAGCCGCCAGTTGAGCGGGACCGTGACCGCCCCGATCTTGCTCGTCGCGAATAGGAGCTCGACGACCTCGGGCGCGGTGCGGTCGAGGTGGGCAATCCGATCCCCGGCACGGACGCCGGCCGACAGTAGCGCCTGAGCCAGCCGGCTCGTGCGATCGTCGAGCTCGGCGTATGTCAGCGCACGCGTGCCGCAGCGGATCGCCACGACGTTGGGGCGACTCGACGCGTGCCCGCGAATGACGTCCGCGACTCGGAGATCCTCGAGAACCTGCACTGAGGTCAATTCAATCAGACCGGTGGTGGTGAGACGCGGTGGCGGGATGGCGCGGACCGTCGCGAGACCGCAGCTCACGCATGCGCGGCGAAGAACTCTCCGATGGCCCCGTCCACCGCCGGCTCCTCGGTGGGGTACAGATGGCCGGCGTCCTGCAGGATCTTCAGCCGCGCTCCCGGTACCCGCTCCGCGGTCATGTGCGCGTTGGCGACCGGGATGATCCGATCGCGCGCGCCGTGGACGACGAGCGTGGGCGCGCGGATCCGCTCCAGACGGCGATAGCAGTTGTGCAGCGACGCCGCGAGCAGCTGCGCCCGGTACGCGCGTTCGTTGAACGGGTTCGTGAGACGACGCTCGATGTCCTCGGCGATGCGGTCGACCTGTTCGGCCCGGCCCCGCGGACCGTAGTTGTAGGGAACCGACGCCCACGCCGCCTCCTCTGAGGGCATCGTCGCGCGCCTCCGGAAGAACGCGTGGACGTCGGGTTCGGGAAACGCCGCTCGCCGACCGCCGGAATGGGTTGCGCCGAGGACGAGCGACTGAACCCGTGTCGGGTGACGGAGCGCAATCTGCTGGGCGACCATCCCTCCGAGCGAGAACCCGTAGAGATGGACTCGGTCGAGCGCGAGGTCGTCGAGGATCGAGACGGCGTCGTCCGCCATTGCCTCGGTGGTGTAGGCGTATGTCAACGACTCTGACTGCCCGATCCCGCGATGGTCGTAGGTGATCACGCGCATTGCACCGGTCAGCGCGTCGACGGTCCGCCACCACGCCCCCCCGCTGAGGCCGAGGCCGTGCACGAGCAGGACGGGATCACCGGTGCCGCTGCTCTCCCAGTAGAGACGCGTCCGCCCGTCGAGCCGATTGACGATGCCTGACCCGGAGCTCACACGTCCAGGATCCAGCGCACGCTCGAGAGATGCGTGGCGCCGATGTCGCGTGTCATCTCCGCACAGGATGCGAGGACTGCCCGCACGGGCTCGACGCCGACCGCGCCAGCGGCGTGCAATTGAGCGTCGGTCACGGCTCGGATCGCCGTCTCGTACGCGTCCACGCAGGCTTCGGCTCCGCCCCACGGGACCAGTGCCGCCCTGCCGACCGTCCCGGCCGCGTCCATGGCGCGCCCGAGCACATCTTCCATGAATGCCATCACCTGAAGATCCTCCTGTTCAGCTCATTGCAGCTGGTCGGCGACGCCCGCGGCACTCAGCGCCGCGAACTGCTCATCGACCGAATTGGCGAGCACGATTAGGTCCCTGGTCTGTCCCGACCGGTCGCGGACGTGGTCGGTGAGAAGCGCTTCGGGCTCGAAGCCCAAGCCGCGGAACATCGCGATCAGCGGCTCCTGGTCGGCGATCACTTCGACGACGAGCTTCTTCAGCCCCATCTCGACCGCATCGAGGACCGTCCGCTGGGCCAGGCGGCGTCCGATGCCGCGGCCTCGGTGGTCGGGATCCACGACGAGCCGAACCTCGCCGACGTGGCTCGACCAGCCGACAAGGCGCGCGACCTCCACCGAGCCGACGACCTCGCCGTCTTCGACCGCGACCGTCCGCCCCGGACCGGGCTTCACCCAATCCTCGATCACGCGCGGATCGCCGACGTCCTCCTTCAGAAACGTCCGATCGCTTTCGGGAATGTGCTCGAAGAAGCGCGACAGTGCCGGACGATCGCCGGCCTCGATTGGTCGAATCTCCATGCTGCTCCTCCTCTACCGTGATGGGTCGCTGTGGTCGATGATCCAGCCGGCCAGCTTCGGCATCGTGTGCTTGAACGCCGACTTGCCGGTCCCAAAGGTGACGTGGCCGCCCGGCAGCCGGAGCTCCTCGCGGCGCGCGGGGTCCCCGACGAGCGCCATCACCGGGTCCACGGCTGGCGGGGGGACGACGTTGTCGCGCTCGGCCATCGCGTTCAGCACGTTGCCCCGGACGCTCCCGAGGTCGACCTGCCGCCCGCCGAGCGGCATCGAGCCCGTCATCAGGATGTTCTGGCGGACAAGCAGCTCCACCAGCTGGCGAAACGCGGCTCCCGGGAACGGCACATGGTCGCGCGACCAGGTCGCCATCGCCTGAAAGCTCTCGACGAACTCGTCGTTCCAGAGGTTCTCGAGCAACGTCGCCTTCTGCGCCACCTCGGTCGTGGGGGCGAGCATGTAGAACCCGCTGTACAGCGCGTCGGCCGGGACGTTGCCGGTCTCGTCGATCATCTCCTCCGGGTCGAGCCTCCCCTCGCGCAGCAGAGCGACCATCGCTCCCATCTCGCTGAAGTCCAGCGGCGTGGCCATCAGGATCAGGTTGCGGACCTTCGCTTCCTTATGCCCGGCGGCGTACAGGGCCGCGAGGACTCCGCCGAGGCAGTAACCGGCGAGCGTGACCTCTTCGTGGCCGCTCACGCGTCGCGCCTCGGCGAGCGCCCGCGGCAGATACCAATCGACGTAGCGCTCGAGGTCGTTGTCGGCGTCAAGCTCGTCCGGAACCCCCCAGTCGAGCATGAACACGTCGAGGCCCGCGCCGATCAGGTACTCGACCGTGCTGTTGCCCGGGCGCAGGTCGAGGATGTAGCTCCGGCTGACGAGGCTGTGCACGATCACGACCGGCGGTCCGTAGCGGCGATCCCCGCCCTTGTACCGCCAGAGCTCCGCCTTGCCGCTTTTCCACACGACGTCCTTGGGCGTCGCCCCGAGAGCCGGCCGGTGGCTGCCCCTGACATACCGGATGCCGTTTCGGGCTCGCAGGATCGACCGCTCGACGTCGCGGTTGACGCGCCCGAGCAGGTCGCCGGGGCTCAGCGTTGACGGCACCCTCGGGCTCATCTCACGTCCGACGACGGCTCGGTGCCGTCCAGCTCCGCGACTTCGTCGGAGAGCTCGTTGAGCTGTCGCTCCATGCGTGCCAGCTGCTGCCGCATGCCGCGAATGTCCGACCCGGCCGGGAGGTTCAGGAGGTGCAGGCACCGTCGCGAAACCCCTTCCGCCGTTCCCACCGCTCGGCGGCGAACCCTGGTCGTCGTGCTGACCAGGTCGAAGTAAGTCTCGGAGTGAACGGCCA
>DAIQQM010000018.1:0-28799 GCA_036786805.1 Candidatus Dormiibacterota bacterium
CGCTGCTTCGAGATCGAGCGTCGCCTCACCGAACTGCTCGACATCCCCGTGTTCCACGACGACCAGCACGGCACGGCGATCGTCGTCACCGCGGCCCTGATCAACGCGCTCAAGATCGTCGACAAGCGGCTCGAGGATGTCCGCGTGGTCTGCCTGGGGGTTGGAGCGGCTGGGACGGCGGTCTCGCGGCTGCTCATCGCCGCCGGAGTCGGGAACATCATCGGCGTGGATCGCGAGGGCATCCTCTGCGAGGGCGCGCCCGGCCTGAGCCCGGTACAGCAGACCTACGCGGCCGCGACCAACCGGAAACGCGTGACCGGTGGGCTCCGCGAAGCGCTCGCGGGCGCCGACGTCTTCATCGGCACGAGCGTCGGAGGCGCACTCGATGCCGATCTCGTCCGTTCGATGGCCCCACGCGCGGTCGTGTTCGCGCTCGCCAACCCGGAGCCTGAGGTGCAGCCCGAGGCAATCGAGGAGTGGGCGGCGGTGATCGCCACCGGGCGCAGCGACTACCCGAACCAGATCAACAACGTCCTCTGCTTCCCCGGGTTCTTCCGCGGCCTGCTGGACAGCGGAGCCGGTCAGATCACCGATGCGATGAAACTGGCCGCGGCGCACGCGATCGCGGATGTCGTGGGTGCCGACCTGCATCCTGAGTACATCATCCCGTCGGTGTTCAACCGCGACGTGGCGCCTGCGGTCGCGGCCGCCGTCAGCGGCGAGGCGCGAACCAGCGGGCTCGCACGCGAGTTCTCCGATCTCATCGACCCGCTTCACGTCGCGCGCTCGAGCCGCGAGCTCGCCACCTGACCCTTCGCGCCGGGGAGTTATCCACAAGGGCACGACCGGCGGTGTCTCTGGATGAGCGTCGAACTCGCGGGTTATCCACAGGGTGCTGGGGAAACCCTCGTGACGGCCCCTAAGGCATCGGGACGGTCACGTCGCCCTTCTCCTCGAGGAGCTGCTGCCACGTGTCGAACGACATGCAGAATCGCCCGCCGACGCCGAAGGTCGAGCCCCAGCTGTTCCAGAACCAGACGAGCTTGTTGGGAGCATCGATCTGGTCCGCCACCACCTCATGGCCGCCACGCACCGTGGCGCCGGGGGCGATCGCGACCAGCCCGTCGGAGGAGGGCGCGTCGAAGCTCGTGTACCAGCTGATCCCGGTGATGACCGGGCGGAGCACCAGGGCGAGCAGCGCCTTCTCGATGCCGAATGCGTGCTTGTACGAGGTGATCCACCCGAGCTGCACCGCCGCCTTGCAGACTTCCAGACCGCTGCCTCCCGGGTCGTTGGGCGGATAGGGGTCGCCCTCGAGCTTGGTTTCGAGCTCGTAGAGCGTCACGGCGTCGGTCTCGGTTCGCGGCGCGCCGCCTTTGAAGTCGGGCGCCGAGTTGAGCGCCCCGCACAGGGCGTTCGCGGTGCACGACCCGATGTCCCCCTGGTTGAGTGGCAGGCCGGTGGCGTTGTGCACGACGCTGGTGATCGCTCGCGCGCCCTCCGCCGGGAAGTTGCGGGAACGCGGATCGTGGACGATATGCCGTCCGAGTCGCTTGCCCGGCGTGACCTGCTCAGGAATCACCGATCGCACGACGTCACCGTTCATGGCCGACCTCCTTCGCTACGACGGCTCCTCGGTGCGACCGGTGCCGGGCCGCGGGAGCCTGCGGGGCTCAATCTTCCGCCCGCCCTGCGTGGGTGTCAATTTGTGGCAGACGCATGGGACCTGGGGTGCGAAACTCCCCGCGATGGATATCGATCGGCAGGTCGAGCGGATCCGGGCCGACGGCGAGGTGCTGGCCGCCGCCGCCGAGTCAGGACCGTTCGACGCGCGAGTGCCCGGGTGCCCGGATTGGGACGTCGAGATGCTGCTCCGTCATATCGGCGATGTGCATCGATGGGCTGCGACGATCGTCCGCGAGCGTCCTCAGGAGCGGCTGCAACGTGACTTCGAGGGTCCGGCCGGCCGCGATGCGTTGCTCGCCTGGTACCGCGACGGCGTCGCCGGCTTGGTGGAGGCGCTCGGCGTCGCGTCCCCCGACGACGTGTACTGGTACTGGGGTCCCGCTCCCAACGCGCTTGCCTTCTGGGCACGCCGCCAGGCCAACGAGACGGCCGTGCATCGCTGTGACGCGGAGTCGGCGCGCGGGGCGATCACGCCCCTGCCCACGGAGGACGCGCTCGATGCCCTCGACGAGTGGTTCGGGCTGGCGGTTCGGCGCGCCCGAGCACCCGACGGTGGCGGCCGCATCCTGCGACTCGTTGCCACCGACGCCGATGTCACCTGGAACCTGATCGTCGGCGATCGAGTCGAGGTGACCAGCGACCGGGGGAGGGGACACTGCGAATTGCGCGGGACGGCTTCTGACCTGTACCTCTGGTCGATGAACCGTCACGGCACCGAGGGCATCGCCGTCTCCGGTGACGACGGGCTTCTGCGAGTTTGGGCCGACAATGTCCGATTCTGAGACTGCGGCCACCGGCGCGGAGACACCGAGTTCGAGCGAGCTCCGGATGCGAGCCGTGACCATCGGAGCACCGCAGCGCATCGACGGGGCGATCGAGCTGCGGCCGTACGACGCAGCGTGGCCGCTGCGGTACGCCGTGGAGGCCGATCGCGTCGTGCGCGTGCTCGGGAGTCGGGTCCTCCTGCTCGAGCACGTCGGCTCGACGTCCGTGCCGGGTCTGCCTGCGAAGCCGATTCTCGACATGCTCCTCGTCGTCGCCGACTCCGCCGCGGAGGAGGACTATGTCCCGCCGATGGAGCGGGCGGGATACGTGCTTCGCATTCGTGAGCCGGACTGGTACGAGCACCGGCTCTTCAAAGGGCCGGATGCGAACATCAATCTCCACGTCTTCTCCGTCGGCTGCGTCGAGATCGGCAGGATGCTCGGGTTCCGCGATCACCTGCGGTCCGACGTCGCGGATCGCGAGCTCTACGCGCGGACCAAGCGCGAGCTCGCGGTCCGGCACTGGAAGTACGTGCAGGAGTACGCGGATGCCAAGACGGAGGTCGTGGAGGCGATCATCAGCCGCTCGAGGGTGCCCGGCGCCTCATGAGCCCTCGGCGACGGGGACCTCGCAGAGACAGTACCGGGTGCCGTTGACCAGCGTCTCACCCACCTCGGTGAAGCCGAAACGCCGGTAGTAGCGGCGTATCCCGGGATTCTCTTTGAGGCAGTCGAGACGCACATAGGATCGGCCACGACGCCTGGCCTCGCGGAAGCACCACTCCACCACGTGGCGTCCGGCGCCCGCCGCCGAGCGGCGCACCGCGAATCGGTGCAGGTACATCGCCTCGTCGCCGGCGTCGGGCCAGAACATGGGGTCGTGCTCGAGCAACGAGAAGGTCCCGACCGCGTGATCGCCGCGCCAGACGAGGTGGAGAGCGCCGGCGGTGATGTCCCCGCGGAGGCGCGTGACGCCGACGCTGTCCCCGCCGGTGAATGAACCGGGAATCCAGCTGGGGAACCCCTGCGCCGCGCCCCAGGCGGCCACCTCTTCGATGATCGACGCGCTGATCTCCAGCTCGCCGGAACCGGCGATGCGGAGATCGCTGTCGGTCTGGGGGCCTCCGCTCACGGTTCGAGCGTAGCCCGGCGCGGGCGGCGCGAGGAAGCTCAGCCGGATTCCGCGCTGCGCTCTGCGACCGCCTGGATCTCCTCGAGCCCGTAGAGGAAGTGGGCGCGACGCACCACATCGAGGGCCGCCTCGTCGACGCTGTTGCCTGGGGCGGGTGTGACCGATCCGCCCTTCGAGGCCGGCCGCGCCATGAGGCGGGCGTCGGCGTCGTCGATCCCGCCGCCGACCGGGATGTAGCCCATGTCCCTGGTCTCGGCGGCCTGCATCATCCACCGCGCCACAGCCGCGCTGATCGGTGAGAGGACCTCCTGGTCGAGCCAGCGAAGGTCGGCCTCGGTCGGCTCGCTGAGCTCGCGGTTGAACGGCGGCGGGACCACGTTGACGTCGTGTCCGTTGACCTTGATGTGGATCTCGGTCGGCCGGTCCTCATCCGAGCTGATCGAAACGCGGAGCGTGACACTGGTCGGCGACAGCGTCTTCCACTGCTTCTCCCACACCCGGCTGTGCGACACCGGATTGAACCGGCGGCGCACCGGCTCAGCGACAAGCATCTCGTCGTTGAGCGCGCAGAACACATTGAGCGTCGCGATCACCTCGTCGGCGGCCGCGGAGGAGATCCACTGCAGCACCGGGACGGTGCGACTGTCGATGTCGGGATGCGACGCCGCACCGAACTCCCACTCGAGCGCCTGCATGGCGTGAGCGTGGAGCGCGCAGTAGATCCTCCCTTCCACGACGCTCCGGTCGGCGGGGCACCATGCCGTCTTGCAGCGACGACCACGGCGGTCGACATAGCTGCAGGGCATGCCCACGAGCGAGGAGCAGCGCAGCGCCGAACAGGGCTGGTTGCCCGCCACGGTCTCTGGACGCCGTGTGGTGTCGTTCCCGGCGGCGGCGGAGCGCTGCTCGGCCGTCCCTGTTCGCCACCTCAGCATTTCTTGACCCACGTTGCTCGAGCGGCTTGCTCGGTGTCGGACCATGCTATGCGGCGTTCGGCATCGCGTATGGCGAGCCTGTAACGAACCGTTATCCTCGCGCGATGTTTGCGACCCCGCGTCAGGCGATCGAGATACGCGAGGCCGCACCGGGTGACATCGATGCGGTGCTCGAACTCTGGAGGCAGAGCGGCACGCATCCGACCATAACGGACGACGCGCCCGGGATCACGCTCCTCCTCGCCGCCGCCCCGGGCTCGCTGCTCCTCGCGGTCGACGGCGAACGTGTGGTCGCGACGGTCATCGCGGCGTGGAACGGCTGGCGCGGCGGCATCTACCGGATTGCGGTCGCGCCGTCGCACCGCAGGATGGGGCTGGGGCGCGCGCTTCTCGCCTCCGCCACCGAGCGCCTCAGGGCTCTGGGTGCGCGCCGGATCGATGCATTCGTGATCCGTGACGACGCACTGGCTCGCGCCTTCTGGGACGGATTGTCACCGGAGTGGATACCGGATCCCCAGGAGAAGATGCGCTACATCCATATCGTCTGAGCGCGCCGCGAGGGCCGGCCCTCACTCCTGCGACGGCGATGAGGTCTCGCGCGTTGAGCGGCGTTTCTCGGTGAGCTTGCGGATGCGCTGCATTTCGGCGGATGGCTCGCGATGGGGTGGGCGCTCGGGGGGCTGAAGCCGCGGAGGAAGGTTTCTGCGCGGACCGGCCCACAGCGCCGGCGGGGCGTTGACCGCATCGGCGAGGCCGTAGGCCAGCGCCTCGTAGTTCACGCGCCAGCCGCGGAAATGCACCCACGACTCGGCGGCGCCGCGCTGCATCGTCCATTTGACGTGCTCGAGATGGTGCACGGCGTCCTGGAAGTTGTCCTCGGTCAACTGGATCGGGTCACCCGGCTTGGGGTCGGGGTCGTAGGCGATGCCGACCACCGTGGCCAGGTCGCGCAGGCACATGTAGCCCATGCGGAGGAACGCGCGCGCCTCGGACGGTGCCAGGAGCGGTTGGGTCGCCTGCTGTAACGCGGCCGCGTCGAGCACCGCGAGCAGCGCGATGACCCATGACCGGTAGGGGTGCGGCGAGCGGAACCACAGCAGCACCGGATAGGAGGCGTGGGTCTCGGCCACGTCGGCAGCCCACTCCTCCCATCGCTGGTACAGGCTCGCCAGGTTGTGGACATTATCGACCAATTCGCTTCGGGCGAGCAGCTCCGGTCCCCAGGCGGGCGAACCCGCCCGGCTGTCGAGCATCGTGACCAGCACCTCGCGGCGGTTGAATGCACCGTAGAGGACGGGGAGATAGGCGATCTGCAGGGCCACGATGGTCAGCCCCGCCGCCGCGGCGCAGAACACGAGGAACCGCGGCGCTGCGCCGGATTCGGCGGCGAATCCGAGCGTGAAGAGGGATGAACCGCTGACGGTGATGGCGTGCACCAGGCCGCCCGAGTGCATGAACGGCCAGAGCATCAGCGCGAAGCCGATGAGCAGCGCCGCCAGCCAGATCGCCAGGATCACGATGAGGTAGAGCGGCGCCTGCAGGGCGAGGAAACGATCGCGTGCCTCGTAGGTCTCGAACTGGTGGGAGATGCGCGAGAAGAGCTTGATCATCCCTCTGCCCGCGTACTTCTGGATCCTCGAAGACCCGAGCCGCGGCAACACAAGGGAGGTCACCACGCTCATGAGCGTCGAGAGCACGATGAGCAAACCGGCGACCGCGGCGACCCACTCGATGAGCGTCACCCCTGCATCATCGCCGAATACCGGCGTCGCGAGCGGATCGCCGCCCGCGACGCCTGCGCGCGTCAGACGCGGTCTACCACTCCACCCAATCGCCGGGGGCGGCGCGCCACACCGACGTGTCGGGCGCGCCGGCGAAGACGGAACCGAAATGGTCGAAGCCCAGTGACAGCTCGTAGTACTCGTTCATGCGGTCCGCGTCCATCCACAAATCGACGCCGATCACCTCGTTGGTCGGAGCTTCTCCGGGATTCGGCACGCGTTGCCAGTTGCTGTGACTCACCATCCCGTAGCTGCGGGCCGTGTTGATCGTGGTGCCCGCGTAGGCGGTGAACGCGGCGGCGGCATCCTCGAGGGATGTGACCGTCACCTGGAGCAGACCGACTGCGCCGATCGAGCGACCGCTGGGAAGCGCCAGGTGGAAGGAGCCGAATCCATCGAGACGCGACCACACGATCCCGTCTCGACTTGAGAAGAGCTGGCTCGCCGCAGCCTGGACCTGCGGATTCGAGAAGAAGGTGCTCAGGCCGGAGACGCTGTTCCAGAGGTCGATGAACAACAGCTGGCCGTCGAGCTCCTTGCCGATCGGCGCATACACGTTGTGACTCAGGTCACCGAGCGAGCGTGCCCCAGCGGCGCTCTGCGGTGCGCCCGCAGTCGAGTTGTGGACGTTCCGGGTGTCATCGAGCGTGGCGGGAACCGTCTTGCCGCGCACGGTGAGCAGAAAGGTCGCGGCGCCTGCGTCGGCGGGGTACGTCGTGTCGGTCATCTCCGTGCTCCTCTTGTCTGTTTGTCTGTGGACCCACTCACACGACGAACGGGCGACCACGGATATCGACAGCGATATCCCGAGCGGCGCTCGACGCTGGGCGGCAGAGCGTCTCGGTACCCTATCGCCATGGACCGAGACGCACTGCTCCGGCGCTATCGCGAAGGTCCCGACGCGCTCGAGGCGGCCGCGCGCGGTCTCTCCGACTCGGAGCTCGACTACCAGCCGCGTGACGGTGGATGGTCGCCGCGCGAGGTGGTCCACCACACCGCCGACAGTGAGCTGACCTCGGCGATCCGACTGCGGAAGCTGCTCGCCGAGGAGAACGCGCAGATCCAGGTCTACGACGAGATGGAGTTCTCACGGCGTCTGCACTACCGAGAGCGCCCGATCGACTCCTCCCTTGCCGCCGTCCGCGCCGCTCGGGAGACGTCGGCTTCGATCCTCGACTTCCTCGCCGACGCCGACTGGCGCCGCGCCGGAACGCACACGGAGAGCGGTGCGTATTCAGTCCAGACCTGGCTCGAGATCTACGCGGCGCACTGTCATGACCACGCCGATCAGATCAGACGTGCCGTCGACGAATCGAGGGAATAGAACGCCGGCGTAGCCGCGCGTGCTGGCTAGACTTTGACGGATTCGCCGGCAACTGGAGGCGCGAGGGTGGCAAAGGGGAGTGGGACCCGAGAGGACCCGTGGCAGCTGACGACCCCGAGCGGGACGTCCACCTATGAGATGTATCGGGACGAGACTCTCGATCCGCCGGCGCTCGTGTGCACGGTCGGCACCACGCAACTTCGATATCAGCTGCGGTGCCTCGACGACCTCCAACACATGCTCAAGGAGCGCGGTGATTGGGTCCCGCTCGGCAGCGCCGACGAGCAGAAGCCCGCGGCGGAGGGAACCGTCGAGGCGTGGGGCCGCTCCCCGGACAACCCGGTTGGCGGATGGTACGGACTCAAGAAGGGTCTGCGCGGACGCTTCGGGATGTACGTTCCCCCGCTGATGGAGGCACTCGGACTCGCCGAGGTCGAGCACAACCCGCGCAACAACCGGATGCGCGCGCTCTGACCTCGCGCGGTCGCGCGGCTACTCGATCTTCGTGATGTAGGAGCCGACCAGCGTCGCCTTCTGCTGGTCGACACCGCCCTCCCGGCGCTCCCCGTGCCCGTCCTGGAAGTGGGCGAACGCCGCGGTCGACGAGATTGGATTGACCTCGTCGTCGCCGTGGTCGTGAAACGACACGTGGACGAACGAGCCGTCCTCGAGCCGCAGGACGATGTAACTCACGTTGTCCGGTTTGTTGGCTTCGAGCTCGGCGAAGACGCCCTCAACGCGTCGCTGATTCTCGTCCGCCGCTTCCTTCGATTGCGTCGCGTAGCGCGTGACCAGACGCTTTTGCATGGTGGCTCCTTGTGTGCGTCTCGATAGCGTACTCGCCGCGCGAAAGCCGGCGTGTGCGGCGACGGAGGTCGACCCTAGCGCGGCCGGCTGCGCCGTGGGACCGGAGCGATGCCTCGGCCTCATCTGATCTGGATCGGGCCTGGGAGTCTCAGCCTTCGAAGTTTGCGGTGACCGCGTAGAACCCCGCGGCATCACGAGCGGAGACGCCCGCGAGCACGTCCTGCTCGATTGCGTGCAGCGCGCCGGTGACAGCGCGAGCCGCCACGCGACCGCTTCTGGTCAGCCGAATCAGGAAGGAGCGGCGGTCGGCGCCGTTGAGAGCGCGACTGACGAGCCCCCTGGTCTCGAGCCGATCGAGGATGCCGCTCAGCGTCGACGGCCGGTGACCGAGTCCACGCTGCAGCTCTCCGACTGCGTGTTCGCCACCGTCGGCGAGCAGGGCGAGGACATGGGCTTCGCCCTGCGACACGCCCGCTTCCGCGAGCAGTGATTCCATGCGCACTCCCGCCGCATGCGTGGCCCGTTGCAAGGCGATGACGAGAGTTGGGGCCTGGGTGGGCGCCTGGACTCGCGACGGGCGGGGGTGGTCGGGCACGGCGCAGACGATACTACGAGATGGAATAGTTCCACCCCGTCGAGTCACGGGCGCTCCTGACGTCTCACCTTGAGGCGGCGAACGTCGGCGTGATCAGAGTCCAGGTGGATCCTGCGTCGGTCGTCTGCCACAGCTCCGGCGGAGGCGTCGGATAGGGGGTCTGGCCGTTCGTGAGCAGGCCGCCGCCGCTGGTGATGTACAGCGACACCACCCATCCCGTCGTCGGAGTGATGAAGTCGAGCTGGGAGGTATCCGTGGGCTCGTCCCCGTGAATGGCCCCGTTCGGAGCCTGGCTCCACGTGGCCCCGCCGTCACCTGTCCTCCAGAGGATCACCGACGGGTTGTTGTTCCCGGTGAGTCCCATGGTGAATCCGTGGGCGGAGTCGATGAAATCGAGGGACGTCGCCGGAGGATTGGGACGTGCCCGCCAGGTCCTCCCGCCGTCTGTGGTGACGAAGAGCAATTCCACCCCGAGCCCACCTGTCATGTATCCGTCGAGCGCCGACGTGAACTGCGGTGGGTCGAGATAGCAGTTCGCACCACAGTCGATTGCCTGCGGGCGCCACGTCACACCGCCGTCATGGGTGACGTAGAAGAGAGGAGGAGCATTGATGCAGCCACCGGACACCCATCCAGTTGTCGAGTTCACGAAGGTCATGCCGTACTTCGAGCAGGACACCGGCAGTGCGCCCGGCGGCGCGGCTCCCTTCGCCGGCGTCGTCGAAATCGTGGCCCAGTGGCGGCCGCCGTCGACCGTCCGGAGGATGAGGACTGGCCCTCCGAAGGTGCCATCCTGATTGTCGAAGAACCATCCGTGCAGTGGGTCGACGAATTGCAGATCTGACTGCGTACTGGGATCCTGACCGGTTTCGAGGAGCACGTTGAACGGCTGCCCCTCCGTCCACGTCGCACCGCCGTCGTCGGTCAACCAACCGGTCAACATGTAGTTCTGCTCGACGTCGTTGAGCGTCCCGGTTGTTGTCGCCAGTATCCGCGCGGACTCAGCGTTGACCCATGCGACCTCGACGATCCCCTTGGGATTGACGGGCGGGGGTACGATCTCCCAGTGCTGCACGCCGGAGGTTGTGTGCAGGATGTCGTTCCCGCCGGACCACGCCCAGCCGTCCGTGGCGCTGAACATCTTCAGGTCGAGGACGGGCATCGCCGATTGGGGAGAGCCGCCGATGATTCCGGTGCGAAGCAGCACGCCCGCGCCGACGGGAACGGCGACGACGATCGCCGCCGTGACGGCGACAAGTGTCGTGATCAGGCGCCGGCGCGGTCCGCGAGGATGCAGCTCGAAGGCTCCGTGCACCACCGCCGGGTCCGCGTCCTCCACCCTGTACGTCGAGTGGAGCAGGCGCCGGACGTCTTCGTCTTCCATCTACCTGCCCGCCTCCGGTAGCGCCATCAGCTCCCGAAGCCTGGCCGACGCGCGCGCGGTTCGCGCCTTCACCGCCGAGGCCGAGATCCCGAGGACGCGTGCCGACTCCTCGACGCTCATGTCCATGAGGAAGCGCAGCGAGAGGATCACGCGGTCGTCTCGTTTCAGCCGCCGCATCGCCGATCGGACGTCGAGGCGCTGGTCGATGGCCGGCGGCCAGCTGATCACGGCGTCGGCCGAGTCCGGATCCGCAGGGACGGCTCTGCGTTTGCGCCAGGCGCTCCGGCACTCGTTGACCACGATCGCAAGGAACCACGATCGGGCGCTGCCGTCATCGCGAAGTTGCCGCATGCTCCGCCACGCCTTGAGCGCGGCGCTCTGCACCGCATCCTGGGCCGAGCCCCGATCGGCCGAGAGCGCCTGAGCCAGGGCGAACGCGTCACCGAGGAGTGGCTCGATGAGGCGCACGAAGCGACGTTCATCGCTCGAGCTCGGTGGGTGGACCGCAACGTCAGGCATGACGCCCGCTACTGAGGCGGTTCGCATGCTGATGAGACGTCGGGACTCCGGAAATGGACACACCTCGACACGGACGCGTCGTCAGGACGGGTGCGGCTTCCTTGTCTGAGAGGCCGCAAGCGCCCATGATGCTCGCGTGCGGATGGAGGCATGTGCCCGGTAGCGGTCCCGGCGGCGGCGGAGCGACCATGAGAGCGGTGGTCCACGACCGGTACGGGCCGCCCGACGTGCTGCATCTCGAAGACGTTGTGCGACCGATCCCGGCGGCGGACGAGGTGCTCATCCGGATCCGCGCGACCACGGTCAGCCGTACCGATTGCGCGCTCCGCGCGGCGGAGCCGTTCTTCTCCCGGTTCATCACCGGCGTACGCCGTCCGAGGCAGCGAATCCTCGGCAGCGATTTCGCCGGCGACGTCGTGGAGGCCGGGGCCGAGGTCACCGAGTTCAAGGTGGGCGACCGGGTCTTCGGCATCAAGCCCTGGAAATTCGGCGCTCACGCGGAGTTCATCTGCATGCGGGAGAGCGCGGCCCTGGCGACCATGCCCGCCGCCGCGCCCTTCGACGAAGCTGCCGCAACGTGCGACGGGGGAATCCTCGCTTTGAATTGCCTCCGACCGGGAAAGGTCCGAGGCGGGCAATCGGTCCTCGTGTACGGCGCCTCCGGCGCCATCGGCACGGCGGGCGTGCAACTGGCCAAGGCCCTTGGTGCGCATGTCACCGCGGTATGCGGCGCGAAGAACCTGGAGCTGATGCGATCCCTCGGGGCCGATGCGGTCATCGACTACATGGAGGAGGATTTCACGAAGGACGGGCAGACCTACGATGCGGTCTTCGACGCGGTCGGGAAGCAATCGTTTGCCGGGTCCAAGGGCTCGCTGAAGTCCGGCGGCGTGTACCTGCCGACGGATGGGATGCGCAACCTGGCGCTCGCCGTGTGGACGGCGCGCGTCGGCGACCGCAAGGTGATCTTCGATCTGCCTCCGAAGTTCACCAGGAAGGATGTGCTCCTGCTCAAGGACCTGATGGAGGCTGGGAAGTTCCGAGCGGTCATCGATCGCCGCTACCCCCTGGAGCAGGTGGTCGACGCAACCAGGTACGTGGAGACGCACCAGAAGGTCGGCAATGTCGTCTTGATGGTCGACTCCGAGGGTGGCGCCTGACCAGCCGCGAACGCTGAGCCGAGCGACGGATCAGCGATGCAGAGCGGCGCGCGCCGCTTTCGCTGCTTCGTCAGCCGCGTCCGCCTCGTGCTCAGCGGTCAGGGCTTTCTCGGCCGCGACACGGGCCTCGTCAGCGAGCCGGTCCGCCTCGCGCCGCGCCGCTACCGCCGCATCTCGAGCACGCTCGGCCGCGGCTTCCTGGAGAGCCATTGCGCGCTCCGCGGCGCGTCGCTCGACGGAGCCGGGGCCGGTGGAAGGTCGCTGCTGCTCCGGTCCACGAGACGCCGGCGAGATCTCCCGGCGCAGAGGGGCGAGGATCGCCGACAGTTCCGGGGAGTCGTCCTCGGAGTCGTCGACCGCTCCGAAGCCGGCCACATCGAGGTCGCGATCCAACGTTCCAGTCCACAGCGCCTGACGTTCGCGAGCGCCTCCGGTGGCAGCAGCCTGGAGCGTGGCTCGGAGCCGTCGGGCAGCGTCCCCGCCCGTCCCATGACCTGCTTGCCCCAACGTATCCGTGGCCGCGCCAGCCGCGGCGTCAACTCGATCGCGAAGCCGGCTGGAAGCTTCCAGCAGATCCTCGCGGGTCACCGTCCCGGCGGCAGCGTTCCGCTGGGCATCGCGCATGTCCGCCCCGGCGGCGAGGAGCGTGGCGAGCAGCGCGGGATTGTCCCCGGCGAGCTGGTCGATCGCCCACACCCCGGCAGGTGGCTTGCGGAGCTTGGCGATGGCACCTGCGGCGTCCGGGTCGGTTCGTCGAAGCTCACGGACCAGCGCGTTGCGCCGCGTCACGAAGTCCTCGAGCCGTCCGCGGTACAGGCCGGCGCTCTCCACGGTTGAGCAGTGTGACGATCCCTAGCGCCGGGGTTGTCAGTAGCGGGAGCCCTCGGGTGGCGGCACGGCATCGAGCTCCGCCAGATCCCGCGGGCTCAGCTCGACGCCGGCGGCTGCGGCGTTCTCCTCGAGGTACCTCGGGGTCTTGGTGCCGGGGATGGGCACGACGTTCCGCCCCTGCGCGAGCACCCAGGCGAGCGACACCTGCGCCGGCGTGGCGCCGATCCGATCGGCGACCTGGCGCACCCGGGCGACGATCGCGAGGTTGGCACGCAGCGCGTCCTGCTGGAAGCGCGGCAGCTGGCGGCGAAAGTCGTCCAGAGGCAGGTCGTCGAACGATGCGAAGCGCCCGGCGAGGAACCCCCGCCCGAGCGGAGCGAAGGGCAGGAACCCGATGCCCTGCTCCTGGCAGTACGGCAGGATCTCCGCCTGCACGTCGCGAGTCCACAGCGACAGCTCCGATTGCACGGTCGCGACGGGGTGCACCGCCTGTGCCACCTTGATCTGATCCACGGACACCTCTGATAGTCCGATGTGCCGCGCTTTGCCCGCGCTGATCGTCTCCGCCATCGCGCCCCAGGTCTCCTCCAGAGGCACGGCGGGATCAACTCGGTGGAGTTGGTAGAGGTCGACGTGGTCGGTGCCCAAACGGTGCAGGCTCTCGTCGATCGACCGGCGAACATGATCGGGACGCCCGTTGCGCCCGGCGCCGGGGGACGCGGGTCCCATCGCGGATGCGTTGTCCGAGGCGCCCATGACCAGTCCCACCTTGGTGGCCAGGATGGAGCGTGCGCGATAGCCTCCCTTCAGCGCGCGACCCACCAATTCCTCATTCGTGTACGGGCCGTACGCATCGGCGGTATCGATGAGGGTCATGCCCAGCTCGAGAGCCCGGTGGATCACCGCGATGGATGTGGCGGCGTCGCGCGGGGTCTGCATGTCGTAGGAGGCGGTCATGCCCATGCAGCCCAGACCGATGACGCCGACCTCCGGGCCGTCGCTGCCGAGTGTGGTGGTTCTCATCGCCGTCAATTGTCGACTTCCCTCGGCCGTTCCGCGTCCACGACATATTGTTGACACAAAATATGTTGCTGAAGTAATATGTGGTTCATGATCACAGCGTTCCAGATCCTTGCCGACCCGACCCGGAGGCGCATCGTCGAGGCACTTCGTGACGGCGAGCGGTCGGTCACCGAGCTGGTCGACGTCGTCGACATCGGTCAACCCGGCGTCTCCCGGCAGCTGGCCATCCTCCAGGACGCCGACTTCGTGGTGGTGCGCCCCGACGGGCGCCGGCGTCTGTACAGCCTGACGCCCGGGCCGTTCCGCGAGCTGGACCAGTGGATGGATGGCTACCGGGGGATGTGGGAGGAGCGTCTGGACCGTTTCGGCAGCGCGCTCGAGCGTCGCAAGAGCCTGAAGCAGTACATCAACAAGCAGTAGACGAGGAGTTCTCGCTATGACCGATACGGCAATCATCGGCAGCCCGCCCGCAACAGAGGTGCGATCCGTCACCCCGGTGCTCGTCTTCAAAGCCAACACCGAGGAGGCGATCAACCTCTACGTGTCGCTGTTCCCCAACTCCCGCGTGGTCAACATCGTGCGGAGCGAGGGCGGGATGGTCCCCGCCGGTCAGGTCATGCACGCGACATTCGAGCTGGACCGCCAGCGGTTCAACGCCTTCGACGGCGGCCCGACGTTCGCCTTCTCTGAGGGCTTCTCGCTCATGGCGGTGTGCAGCACGCAGGAGGAGATCGACCGGTTGTGGGAGCAACTCACCGCAAACGGTGGCGAGCCCGGCCCATGCGGCTGGTTGAAGGACCCGTTCGGACTGTCCTGGCAGGTGGTCCCGGCCGACCTGGGCGAGATGCTCGGCAACTCGGCGGGTGGCAACACCCGGAAGGCGGGCGAGGCCATGATGAGCATGAGCAAGCTGGACATCGCGGCACTCAGAGCCGCCTACAGCAGCGCCTCCTGATGGCCCGGCGCCGGCCCGCCTCTCGCACCATCACGCTGGAGCGTTTCTTCGAGGCCACCGCCGCCGACGTCTGGAAACTCTGGGCGACCGCGGACGGTGTCGAGGCCTGGTGGGGTCCCGAAGGGTTCGACGTCAAGGTTCGCGAGATGGACCTGCGGCCCGGCGGCGAGATGACCTACGTGATGACCGCGACGGCGCCCGACCAGATCGACTTCATGAGGAAGGCGGGGATGCCCCTCGCCACCGAGACCCAGCTCGTCTTCTCTGAGGTCGATCCGCCGCGCCGGTTGGCGTACAGCCACCGTGCCGACTTCATCCCCGGGGTCGAGCCGTACACGGTGGCGACGGCGGTGGACATCGAGGCTGCGGGGCACGGAATCCGCATGGTCCTGACGATCCAGGCGATGCACGACGCCGAATGGACCCGGCGGATGGTCAGCGGATGGGAGAGCCAGCTCGAAAAGCTCGCGAAGGTGATCGCGGCCGGCCGCTGAAGACCGAGCCGGGGGCGTCAAGAGTCAGCCGAAACCGATGTCAACCATCAACCGAAGCCGTGGTCAAGGGTCAGCCGAACCCGTCTTGTCAGGCCTGGATGTTCTCCACGTCCTCGAGGAGGCTAGGGCGCTACCGGCGCGCTCCCCAGCGCGCCGAGGATGAGGGTGTGGCCGACCGGCTCAGCCGGGCGGTCGAGGGAGAAGGATCTGCCTTCTCCCCATCGAAACACAGGGGTCCCCGGCAAATCGCCAGATTTGCTGGGGAGGAAGGATTCGAACCTTCGGATGGCGGATCCAAAGTCCGCTGCCTTACCACTTGGCGACTCCCCAATGGCACGTCGATCCTACCCGGGGACGGGCTCTGCGACCGACGTTCGTCAGCCTCCCGCAGCCGCCGTGACCGCGGGGGGATCGATGGACATCGCAGCCCCCTGACGGGTCAGCCAGTCGTCGACCACCGCGACGAACTCGCCCGGCATCTCGAGCATGGGCACGTGGCCCGCGCCTGCGAACTCGTGGTATTCCCAGTCCGGACGCAGCGACGCGATGTTTCGCGCGGAGGCCACCGCGACCAGACGATCACGGTCCCCCTGAAGGAGCAGCGTCGGCGCGACCACCTCCTGTACCCAGCGGAGGACCTTCCGCTTGAGCGCCAGGGCAGCGACCAGCGAGCGCGTCGCCGCGTAGAAGGACTCGTGCCAACTCGCCTCGGCGAGACGTTCGGCCTCGAGGGCGATATGCGCCTCGACCACCGTGGCGTCGATGCGCGTCGGATCGCTGCTCACCAGCCGCAGCGTCTCGCGCACGAGGCTCTCGGGTCCGAGGATAGCGACCGCCCGGCTGAGCCGCTTGGCGCCCCAGCGTGGCATGGCCGCGGTGGCGATGAAGGTTCTCGAGACCCGATCGAGTTGCAGCCGGAATCCGCTCCCAGGCGCGGGCACCGCGGGGTCGACGAGCACGAGCGCGTCGATGAGGCTCGGGTGAAGCGCCGCCGCACCGATCGAGAGCAGGCCGCCCATCGAGTTGCCCATCAACACGATCGGGCCCCGCGAGAGTCGGGTGATCGCTCGGGTGAGCAGGTCGACATTGGCGGCGATCGTCGACCGCCTTCCCGCCAGCGGCGATCGACCGAATCCGGGCAGATCGAGCGCATAGACACGGTGGTGGGCCGCCATCTGCGGCGCGACCGACATCCAGTTAAGATGCGCGCCGCCGAGGCCATGGACGAGCAGCATCGCCGGGCCGTCACCGCCGTAATCGGCGACGTAGACCGGGCCGTCGATGTCGAGCGTCGAGGATTCCATCCCCTCCATCCTAGGGACGCCGCCGGGAGGCCCGGCTCCGGCGAGCCCGTATACTCGTGAGCACATGGGTGACGGGCCCCACGCGGTGATCCTCGCCGCGGGGCAGGGCAAACGGATGCGCAGCGCTCTCCCCAAGGTGCTTCATCCGCTCGGGGGTCGCGCGTTGATCCTGTCCGTCGTCGACGCCGTGCACGTGGCCACGGGAACCAGTCCTGTGGTCGTGACCGCGCGCGGCGAGCGTGCCGTGAGCGACCTGCTCGGCGACGCCGCGACCTGCGTGGAGCAGGAGGCCGCGCTCGGCACCGGCGACGCACTGCGGAGCGTGCCCCCCGCGCTGCGTGCCCCAGGACCCGTCCTGGTCATCCACGGCGACGTCCCGCTGATCAGGCCCGAGACCCTGGAGCGGTTGCTCGCCGCACACGCGTCGAGCCCCAGAGCGTGCACGCTCCTCCTCGCGCTCCCCGCCGATCCGTCGGGGATGGGTCGGGTCATCCGCGACGCCGAGGGGCACGTCCTGCGCATCGTCGAGGAGGCTGATCTCGCTCCCGGCGAGCCGATCCCGATGGAGTGCAACGCCGGGATCTACGTCTTCGAGGGCATGCAACTCTGGCCGGCGCTCGATCGCCTCAGCACCGCCAACGCCCAGAGCGAGTACTACCTCACCGATGTCGTCGCGCTCCTGACCGGTCCTGTCGAGGCGGTGGTGGTCCCGGATCCCGACGAGGTCCTAGGGATCAACGACCGCCGCCAGCTGGCCGCGGCGGAGGCGGTCCTCCGGCGCCGCACCGTCGAGGCGCTCATGCTCTCCGGCGTCACGGTTGAGGACCCGGCGACCACATACGTCGACGTCCAGGTGGTCGTGGGCAGGGACAGCCTGATTCGCCCGATGACCTCCCTGCGCGGAGCGACGACACTCGGGGCGGGCTGTGAGATCGGTCCAATGGCGGTCCTCAGCGACGTCCGCGCCGGTGACCGGGTGGTCGTCGGCCCCTCGCATCTCGAGGAGTGCGAGCTCGGCGACGGCGTCCGCGTGGGCTCCTACTGCAGGGTCCGTCCGAATACCGTGCTCGCGTCCGGGGTAGAGTTGGGGACGCATGCGGAGGTCAAGAACAGCGTCGTGGGCGCCGGAACCCATATCAGCCACTTCTCCTGCGTGCTCGACAGCGACGTGGGCGAGGGCGTGAACATCGGAGCCGGGACGGTCACCTGCAACTACGACGGAGAGGCGAAGCACCGCACCGTCATCGGCGACCGGGTCTTCGTCGGCACGAATTCGACCCTGGTCGCACCGGTGCGTCTCGGTGACGGTTGCTACGTGGGTGCGGGATCCTTCGTCGACCACGACGTGCCCGCCGGCGCGCTCGCTGTCGGCAGGAGCCGGCAGCGCAACATCGAGGGATGGGCGGCTCGCCGGCCGCTGCAGCCGTGACCGACTCCAACCCGTACGGCGAGCTGCTGCTGCTCTCGGGCAGCGGCAACCCCGAGCTCAGCGAGCGGATCGCCCGTGAGATCGGGGTGAACCTCGCCGAGTGCGAGATCACCCGCTTCGCCGACGGCGAGTTCGACGTCAAGATCCGCGAGTCGGTACGTGGTCATGACGTCTTCCTGGTGCAGCCGACCTGCCACCCGGTGAGCGACAACCTCATCGAGCTGTTCATCATCCTTGACGCGCTGCGCCGCGCCTCCGCGTCGCGCATCACCGCGGTGATCCCGTACTACGGGTACCAGCGCAAGGAGAAGAAGACCCAGGCTCGCGACCCGATCAGCGCCAAGCTGATGGCCAACATCATCGAGCTCGCCGGGGCGAACCGCGTGATCTGCGTCGACCTCCACGCCGAGGCGATCCAGGGCTTCTTCGACATCCCCGTGGATGCGCTCATCGCAACCAAGATCCTCGCCCGGCGCGTGCGCGAACGCCACGGGCACGACGTGGTCGTGGTATCGCCGGACACCGGTGGCGTGCATCGGGCACGCAACCTGGCGCGCATCCTGGACGCGCCGATCGCGGTCATCGACAAGCGCCGTCCGCGCGACGATACCGTCGAGGTCGTCAACGTCATCGGTGACGTCGAGGGCGCCGTCTGCGTCATCGTCGACGACCTCATCTCCACCGGAGGCACGCTCGTCAACGCCGCGGTCGCGCTGCTCGCCAGCGGCGCGAAATCGGTCGACGTCGTGGCGACACACGGCGTCCTCAGCGACGGTGCGGTGGAACGCCTCCACGCGGCGCCGATCGACGAGATCTGCATCACCGACACCATCCCGTATCACAACGGCAGCCACAGCTTCGATGACGCGCCGAAGCTCCGCATCCTCTCGGTCGCGCCGCTGATCGCCGAGGCGATCGTGCGCGTGCACGAGGGACGGAGCGTGAGCGAACTGTTCCGGTGAGCGGCTCAGACCCTCCACCTTCCTCGAGCCGATGACCCCTCTCATCATCGTCATCGTCCTGGGCCTCGTCATCGCGGCGTTTGCCGCGGCGGCGGAGACGTCGCTCACGAGCGTGAGCCGGATCCGCATGCGCAGCCTCGCCGAGGACGGTAACAAGCGCGCCCGGACGGTCACGCGACTGCACGCCGATCCGAACGGGTATCTGTCGACCATCCTCAGCCTCAACACCGTCGCCGTCATCGTGGTCTCGACGGCAACGGCGCTGCTGATCGGCAGCTATCTGCATTCCGTCCCGCAGGTCGTCGGCACGATCGTGCTGTCGATGGTGGTCCTCATCTTCTGCGAGATCGCGCCGAAGTCCCTCGCACTCAGGTTCAACGAGCGTGTGGCGTTGGTGCTCGCCGGGCCCGTGCAGATCCTGACGCGGCTGCTTCGGCCGCTGGTCGGCGGGCTCAGCGCGATGTCACGGCTGATCGTGCGCGTCGCGACCAAGGGTCACACCGTGCGCGGTCCGTTCGTCACCGAGGAGGAGCTGAAGCTGCTCCTCTATGTCGGTGAGCAGGAGGGGATCGTCGAGCAGGAGGAGCGCGAGATGATCCACGGCATCCTCGAGATGACGGACAAGACTGTGCGCGAGGTCATGGTGCCGCGAGTCGACGTCGTGGCCGTGGAGGCCACCGACACGATCTCCGACGTCACCAAGGTGATCATCGAGTACGGGTACTCGCGCATCCCGATCTACGAGGACAACGTCGACAACATCGTCGGCGTGGTGTACGCGAAGGACCTGCTTCGCTACGGTGTGAGCGGGGACGATCAGCGGTCGCTCAAGGCGGTCGCGCGCGAGCCGTACTACACGCCGGAGGCCAAGCACGTCGGCGAGCTGCTCCGCGAGATGAAGGAGCGCAAGGTGCACATAGCCGTGGTCGTCGACGAGCACGGCGGGACTGCCGGCATCGTCACATTCGAGGATCTCATCGAGGAGATCGTCGGCCCGATCCGCGATGAGTACGACATGCGCGAGGTCGAGGAGCTGCAGATCGTTTCCGACCACGAGGTGGTGGTGAGCGCGCGTTTTCCGGTGGACGACCTCAAGGAGACCCTCGATATCGAGGTGCCGGACGTCGAGGCGGACACGGTCGGGGGGCTGGTGTACGAGCAGCTCGGTGAGATCCCGAAGGTCGGCGCCACCATCCAGCTCGGCAGCGCCACGCTCACCGTCGAGTCGATCCGCCGGCAGGGCATTCAGACCGTGCGCATCACGAGCCCGATGACGCTCGTGCGCGACCGCGGCGCACGCGCCACCGACCACGAGGGGCAGGAGTCCCGGGACAGCCAGGAGGAGTCGCCTGCGCACGCTCGCCGTCAGTAGTGCGCATGATGGTCGGGTGCCGACCTACAGCGACGAGGGGATCGTGTTGCGCCGTATCGACTACGGCGAGTCGGACCGCATTCTCACGGTGCTGACCCTCGAACACGGCAAGATCGGCGTCATCGCTCGCGGCGTCCGCAAGAGTCAGAGCCGTCTCGCGTCTCGCACCGACCTCTTCACGCGCAGTCGCATGCAGCTCGCGCGCGGGCGCGGCGAGCTCGACGTCCTCACCCAGGCGGAGACCGTCGCGGCGACCCCGCTGCGGAGCGACGCGCGCCGCGCCGCATGCGCCTCGCTGTGCGCCGAGCTGACCGACCGCGTCCTCGAAAGCCACCATGCCGACCCGGAGATCTACGCGCTCGTCGCGAACGCGCTGACCGCGTGCGCCGACCCGGACCGCGATCCCCGCGCCGCGATCGTGTGGTTCGCGCGCCGCATGGTGGACCGGCTCGGCTACGCGCCGCAACTGCTCGACTGCGTGAGCTGCGACCGCCGTCTCCCCGAGGCGATGGCGTGGTTCAGCGCTCCCGGAGGCGGCCTGCTCTGCGCCGGCTGCGCTCCCGGCGATCCCGAGGCGGTGGCCTGCTCGGTGCGAGTCATCAAGGTGCTACGAGCGGCGGCGGAAGGGGACGAGCACCTCTGGCTCCGGCTCCGGCTCGACACCGCGACCCTCGAGACCCTCGAGCGCATCGTCGAGTCCGAGCTTGCCTATCACCTGGATCGGCGGCTGCGATCGATCGACGTGCTCCGGGCAATCGAGGGACGGGGTGCCGTCAGGCTGCCGGTAGACTGATCCGTCATGTCTGAGGACCAGGCGCAATCGGACGTCATCGAGAAGCTCGTCTCGCTGTGCAAGCAGCGTGGGTTCGTCTATCCGTCGAGCGAGATCTACGGCGGCCTCAACGCCGTGTACGACTTCGGCCCGCTCGGTGTGCGTTTGCGGCGGAACATCCGCGAGCGCTGGTGGGAGTCCATGGTGGGCCTCCGCGACGATGTCGAAGGCATCGAATCAGCGATCCTGATGAATCCGGAGGTCTGGGTTGCCAGCGGCCACGTGGCCGGTTTCACCGATCCGCTCGTGGACTGCACCGGTCCCTGCAAGAAGCGCTGGCGTGAGGACCATCTCGCCGACGAACGTCGAGCGCGCGGCAAGCCGCCCGACGCCACGGGCTGTCCCGAGTGCGGCGGCGCGCTCACCGGCGCACGTCAGTTCAACCTCATGTTCAAGACGTTCATCGGTCCGGTCGAGGAGGACGCGGCCCAGATATGGCTCCGTCCCGAGACGGCGCAGGGCATGTTCGTGAACTTCGCCAACGTGGTGAACTCGACTCGGCGGCGGCTTCCCTTCGGCATCGCGCAGCAGGGGAAGGGATTCCGAAATGAGATCTCCCCCGGCAACTTCGTCTTCCGCCTGCGCGAGTTCGAGCTCATGGAGATGGAGTACTTCTGCAAGCCCGGGAGCGACCGCGAGCTGCACGACTACTGGTGCGCGGAGCGGCTCCGCTGGCACGTGGACGTCATCGGCGTGCGCAAGGCCAACCTGCGATTGCGCCCGCACGAGAAGGCCGAGCTGTCCCACTACAGTTCGGCGACCAGTGACATCGAGTACCGGTACCCGTTCGGGTGGGGCGAGCTCGAGGGAGTCGCCGACCGCACCGACTACGACCTCAAGACGCACATGGAGCACAGCGGGCGCGATCTCTCGTATTTCGATACCGAGACCAACGAGCGCTACGTCCCGTACGTGATCGAGCCGGCGGTGAGCACCGATCGCATCTTCATCACGCTGCTCGTCGATGCGTACGACGAGGAGGAGGTGCGTGGTGAGAAGCGAGTCGTGCTCCACCTGCACCCCGATGTCGCGCCCGTGCAGGTCGCCGTGCTGCCGCTCTCGAAGAAGCCCGAGCTCACCGAGCCGGCGCGTCGCATCGAGCACGATCTCCGTCCTCATTTCTCGACCATGTACGACGAGACCCAGGCGATCGGCCGGCGCTATCGCCGCCAGGACGAGATCGGGACGCCACTGGCGATCACGTTCGATTTCGACTCGCTCAACGACCACGCGGTGACCATCCGCGAACGCGACGGGATGTCGCAGGTGCGTGTGCCCGTCGAGGGACTTCGCGAGGCGCTGCGGGATCAGCTCGAGACCGGCCGGGAACGCGCTCGGGAGCGGGCCAACGGCGGACACGACGGGTAGCATCGTTGCGTGGCACGTGCTCACAGCGACACCGATGCGGTGGCCGCCGGTGTGCTCGACCTGCTCGCCCTCGGCGATTCCCCCGGCCTCGACACGGTGCTGGAGCGGATCGTTCGGGCAGCGCGGCGCCAGTCGTCGGCACGATACGGCGCGATCGGGGTGCCCGACGGCAGCGGCGGTTTCGCCAGGTTCGTCACCTCGGGCATCAGTGAGCGGGTGGCGGCGACCATCGGCGAGCTGCCCCGGACCCACGGCGTGCTCGGCGCCCTTCTCGAGGAGGGTCCGATCCTCCTCGACGACATCCGCCGCCACCCGCGATTCTCGTACTACCCCGCACATCACCCGACGCTGACCGACTTCGTCGGCGTCCCCATCGGCCACCGCGGGCGCGTGCTCGGCAACCTCTTCGTGAGCGGACACAGCTCCGGGCATTTCACGAGGGCCGATGCGCGCCGTCTGACAACGCTCGCCGCATACGCGGGGGTCGCCATCGCCAACGCCGAGATGTACACGCAATCGCAGCGGCTTGCGGTGGTGGAGGAACGCAACCGGGTCGCTCGTGAACTCCACGACGCGGCAACGCAGACGCTCTTCGGCCTCGTGCTCGCCGCCAGGACGGCGGCCATGTCCACGCGCGACGCGGATGCGCGCGACGCCATCCTCGGCTTCGAGCAGCGCACCGCGTCCGCGCTCCAGGAGTTGCGCAGCCTTGCCCATGCCCTCCGCCCCCGGAGCCTCGAGCGCGACGGGCTCGCAGCGACGCTCACCGACCACGCGGAGGCGTTGCGCGCCGGCGGTGCGCGCATCGTGATCGACGCGGCGGCGCAGGACGTGCAGCTTCCGGTAGAGAGCGAGCATGCGCTCCTGCGAATCGCGCAGGAGGCACTGCACAACTCGATGCGCCATGCGCCGGGATCCTCGATCCGGGTCACGCTGCGCTCCGGGGCGAAAGCGGTGACGCTGCGGGTGCATGACGACGGACCGGGATTCGATCCGAAGGCGCTGCCGCGGACGCGACGCGGCATCGGTCTCGCGACCATGCGTGAACGAGCGCAGGAGATCGGCGCGCGGCTCGACATTCGCGGAGGCGCCGGCTGGGGGACCACGATCACCGTGATCGTGCCCGTGGGATGACGGGATGAGTCTGATCCGGTTGCTCATCGTCGACGACCACTCCGTGGTTCGCGAGGGGCTGCGGGGATTCCTGCGCCTGCAGGACGGCATCGAGGTGGTCGGCGAAGCCGCGGGAGCCGGGGAGGCAGTGCGCGCGGCAGGCGAGGTGTCGCCTGACGTGGTGCTCCTCGACCTCGTGATGCCGGAGGGCGACGGCATCGGCGCGATCCGGCGGTTGCTCGAGGCGGCGCCGGGCGTGCAGGTGCTCGTGCTCACGAGCTTCGCGGACGATGCGCAGATCTTCGCGGCGCTCGCGGCCGGCGCGGCCGGGTACCTCCTCAAGGACATCGATCCGCATGCCCTCGCCGACGCCATCCGCGACGTCCACATGGGCCGGCCGGCGCTGCACCCGCTCGTGGCGTCGCGGCTGATGCGGCGGGAGGCCTCGTCGCGTCCCGCCCACGGCGATCTCACCGCTCGGGAAGGCGATGTCCTTCGCCTCGTGGTGGAGGGGCTCGCCAACAAGCAGATCGCGCAGCGGCTGGGGATCGGGGAGAAGACGGTCAAGACCCACGTGAGCCGTGTGCTCGGCAAACTCGGGGTCGCCGACCGGACCCAGGCGGCGGTCCTCGCCATCCGGGAGGGTCTCGTCGGCTGACCGGTCCGCCCAATGACGGATGTCGTGGTGCGGCGTCGGGCGGACGCGCTCGGCATCGGGCACGCGCAGGATTGACGGCATGGGAATCCTGTCCGGAACGACTGTCATGATCACCGGGGCCTCACGCGGTCTGGGCCGTTCGCTGGCCCGCGGCGCAGCGCGCGAGGGCGCGTCGCTCGCGATCTGCGCCCGGGGTGGGGAGGCACTCGAGGCGGTGGCGGAGGAGTGCCGAGCTCAGGGAGCCGACGTGGTCGCCGTGGTCAGCGATCTGTCCCGAGCCGCAGACGTCGAGCGTTTCGCTGCCACGACGCTGGAGCGCTTCGGGGGCGTCGACGTGCTCGTCAACAATGCGGCGGAACTGGGTCCACTGCCCCTGGCGCACCTGACCGACGCGCCGTCGAGCGCACTCGAGCATGTGCTCCAGGCCAACGTGCTCGGACCGCTCCGCCTGACCCAGGCGGTGATGGGGGGGATGCTCCTGCGCAATCGAGGGGTCGTGGTCAACATCAGCACCGACGCGGCGCTGATCGGGTTCGCCGGGCTCGGGCTCTACAGCGCGTCCAAAGCCGCGCTCGACGCGCTCACCCGGAGCTGGTCGGCGGAGTTGCAGCACACAGCGGTGCGGATCATCAGCGTCGACCCCGGGGACATGTTCACCGAGATGCACATGGCCGCTGACCCTGAGGCGAACCCCGACGACCTGTTCCGAACGGACGACGTCGCCGAACGATTGCTCCCCATGCTGGCCGGGCGTCTCCCGGCCGGCGACCGCGTCGAGGCCGCGAACCTCCCGTGATCGCCGCTCCCCGTGAGCTGCGCGCATCGCTGCCGGCTGAGCTTCGCGGGCTTCGCCGCGACGGAGCGCGGCTGTGCGTCGTCGAACGAGCGTCACGCCGGATCAGCCACACCACGGTCGCACGCCTCGGCGATCACCTCGTTCCAGGTGATCTGCTCGTCGTCAACTCGAGCCGCACGTTGCCGGCGGCGTTGCGGGTCGACCGCGACGGCGCCCCGCAGGTCCAGCTGCGTCCCGGCGCGCTCCGTGACGGTGGGTTGGATGCGCTGGCGCTCGAGATGGCGCCGCCACATCGCAACGTCCCGCTCGAGACGGGTGAGCTGCTTCGCGGCCCCGGCGGTCTGCGCCTCCGTGTCCTCGAGCCTCGTCGCGACGCGCCACTCCTGTGGCGGATGTCGGTCGAGGGCGGCGACCCGGTGCGGACGCTCCTCACCGACGGCCGGCCGATCCGCTACTCGTATGTGCCGGATCCGGTGCCACTCGAGCACTACCAGACGGTGTATGCGGGCACTCCCGGCTCGGTGGAGACACCTTCCGCCGGCCGTCACTTCACCTGGGAGCTGCTCGGCGAGTTGCGCAGGCGGGGTGTCGACGTGACCGACATCGTCCTGCACTGCGGGCTCAGCTCATTCCAGGACGATGACGTCGATCTGCAGAAGCCACTGATCGAGGAGCGCTTCGAGGTGCGCGAGCGCACGGCTGTGCGCATCAACGACGCATCGCGGGTCATCGCGGTTGGCACGAGCGTGATTCGCACGCTCGAGACAGCCGCTGACGAGTCGGGCCGCGTGCGGGCGATGAGCGGGTGGACGAGCCTGGTGATCACCCCGAACACCCATCTGCGTTCGGTGGACTCTTTGCTCACCGGTCTGCACGAACCACCCGCCACCCACCTGGACATGCTCGGCGCCGTTCTCGACGCTGCGCTGCTCGAGCGCGCCTATGAGGAGGTCCGCGAGCGCCGTTACCTGTGGCATGAGTTCGGCGACGCCATGCTCATCTTGTAGGCTGTCCCCGGCTCATCCCGCCGGCCCAGCCGACCGGTTCCAGTCACGCAACGGAGAGAGTGATGGCAGAGGTATTCATCCTCGAATTCGACGGTTTCGGCGTCGACGCGTACGAACGCGTCAACGACGTGCTCGGGATCAACATGGACTCCGGGGAGGGTGACTGGCCTGCCGGTCTGCACACGCACCTGGCGGGCCCGACCGAAGGCGGCGGATGGATCGTCGTCGAGGTCTGGGAGTCCCAGGAGGACCAGGACGCCTTCATGCAGACCCGGCTTGGCCCGGCGCTCCACAAGGCAGGGGTCACCGGCGCTCCGAAGCGGGCTGAGTGGACCAAGCCACGAGCCCACCACACCCCGAAGAAGGCCTCCGCCAAGGCCAAGTAGGCGTCGCCTTCCCCGGTCGTCGCGGCGCCGGCCGCGTCGGTTCGGCCGCGCGTCGGCCCGATGCTACGCTCACGCCCTCACGGCGCACGCACGCATCAACCACAAACGATTGAGGTCTGGCGAATGGCGGTAAGCACCCGGGGCAAGAAGTCGTCGAAAACACGCCCGCGCGCCACCGCATCCCGCGGGGGCTCGAAGCAGAAGGTCGCCGTGCGGCCGCGGGCCCACAAGTGGGTGTACCGCTTTGACGAGGGCAACGCCTCGATGCGCGACCTCCTCGGCGGCAAGGGCGCAGGCGTCGCCGAGATGACCAGGGCCGGGCTGCCCGTCCCTCCCGGTTTCACCATCACCACCGAGGCGTGCAACGCCTTCTACGCCAAGGGTGGCAAGCTCCCGGACGGCCTCTGGGAGCAGGTGGAGAAGTCGCTCAAGGTGGTCGAGAAGGCCACGGGCAAGGGCTTCGGCGACCCGCGCAATCCACTCCTGGTCAGCGTCCGGAGCGGTGCCAAGTTCTCGATGCCCGGGATGATGGACACCGTCCTCAACCTCGGTCTCAACTCGGCGACACTCGAGGGGCTCGCCGCCCTCACCGGGGACCGGCGCTTCGCGCTCGACGCCCACCGCAGATTCATTCAGCTCTTCAGCAAGATCGTCCTCGGCATCGACGGGCAGCTGTTCGAAGAGGCGCTCGACGCCACCAAGAAACACAAGAAGGCGAAGACCGACGCGGACCTCACCGCGCCCGCGCTCGAGGAGCTGATCACCGAATACCGCGCCATCGTCAAGCGTCACTCGCGCACGGGGTTCCCCGAGGACCCGATGGACCAGTTGCGCGCGGCGATCGGTGCCGTGTTCGAGTCGTGGAACAACAAGCGCGCGACCGACTACCGCAACTACAACCGCATACCGCACAACCTGGGCACCGCGGTCAACGTCCAGTCGATGGTGTTCGGCAACATGGGCGACGACTCCGGGACCGGGGTTGCGTTCACACGCGATCCGTCCACCGGCGAGAAGAAGCTCTACGGCGAGTACCTCACCAACGCGCAGGGTGAGGACGTCGTCGCGGGCATCCGCACTCCCAAGCCGATCGCCGCCATGGCGACCGACCTCCCCGAGGCGTACAGGCAATTCGAGCAGATCGCGAGGAAGCTCGAGCGGCACTATCGCGACGTCCAGGACATGGAGTTCACCATCGAGCGCGGCAAGCTGTTCATGCTCCAGACGCGCAGCGGTAAGCGCACGGCGGAGGCTGCGGTGAAGATCGCCGTCGACATGGTGCGCGAGCGACTCATCACCAAGCGCGAGGCGGTCCTTCGCGTCGAGCCCGCGCAGGTCGATCAGCTGCTCCATCGCCGGATCGACCCGAAAGCGAAGGTCAAGGTGCTCGCAACCGGGCTCGCCGCCTCACCCGGCGCCGCATACGGCAAGGCGGTGTTCGACGCCGACCGCGCCGAGGAGATGGCGAAGAAGGGCGAGAAGGTGATCCTGGTGCGGATCGAGACCAACCCCGACGACGTGCACGGCATGATCGCCGCGGAAGGGGTGCTCACCTCGCGTGGCGGGCGCACCTCGCACGCCGCGGTGGTCGCCAGAGGCATGGGCAAGCCGTGCGTCGCCGGAGCGGAGACGGTCCAGGTCGACCTGGTCAAGCGGCAGTTCACCGCCGGCGGCACGACGATCAAGGAGGGCGACCCCTTCACGATCGACGGTTCCACGGGCAATGTCATCGCCGGACAAGTGGCGATGCTCGACGCCGAGATCTCCGGCGAGCTCGAGGAGGTCCTGCGCTGGGCGGACTCGTTCCGCCGCCTCCAGGTGTGGGCGAACGGTGACTATCCGCACGACGCCGTGCGCGCTCGCGCCTTCGGCGCGCAGGGCATCGGGCTCTGCCGCACCGAGCACATGTTCATGCAGCAGGAACGCCTTCCCATCGTGCAGAAGATGATCCTCGCCCCGGACGAGGCGGAACGCCGCAAGGAGCTGGCGAGGCTGCTGCCCATGCAGCGCGAGGACTTCCACGGGATTCTCGAGGCGATGCACGGGCTCCCGGTCATCATCCGGCTCATCGACCCGCCGTTGCACGAGTTCCTGCCGTCCCTCGAGGAGTTGCTCATCGAGGTCACGCGCGCGGAGGCGCTCGGCAAACCCGAGAAGTCGTATCGCGCGCAGAAGAGCCTGC
>DAIQQM010000019.1:0-27901 GCA_036786805.1 Candidatus Dormiibacterota bacterium
TGAGTCCCTTTGTTGTTGTTTTGAGGCCCATTTGACCTTGCTGCACATCGTCAACCTCACTCGGCGGCGGGAACAGAGCCTCAAGCCACGAGATTTCCGGGTTGGAATCCCATACCAGCCGGGCCCTTTGTCCATACACGCCGCGTGACATCCGGCCCACTCCGGAAGCTCAGCGCAGGCGGCGAACCTCGGTTTCGGCGTGCCGGCGCCACGGCGCGAGGCGGATTCGCACGTCGACAGCGACCACGCCGTCGGGAGACGCGATCAGCGGGTTGAGGTCCATCTCGGCGAGCTGCGGAACCTCGTCAGCGAGGAGCGCCACCCGGAGCAGCACGTCCTCGACGGCGGGGACGTCGCACGGCGGCGCGCCGCGATGTCCGAAGAGCAGCGGCGCACCGCGAATCGAACGCACCATCTCGTGAGCATCCTGGTCGGTCAGGGGCAGGATTCGGAGGACGCGATCGCCGAACAGCTCGACGGCGGTGCCGCCACTGCCGAACATCACCACCGAGCCGAACAGCGGGTCGGTGACCACGCCGGCGATGAGCTCGACGCCGCGCAGCATCGTCTGCACGATCGCACCATCCATCGCGTCGCCGAGGTGGTCAGCCATCGCCGTGTACGCCTCGGCCACCTCCTCGGGCGATTTGAGGTCGAGGAGCACGCCGCCGACATCGGATTTGTGGAGGATGCTGCTGCCCATCGCCTTCAGGGCCACGGGACCGCCGAGCTGCGCGGCCGCTGCCGCGGCCGCCGCCGCCGAGCGCGCCTCGACCTCGCCGGCGGTCGCGATGCCGAACGCTCGAAGCATCGACACCGCGTCATCCGGCGACAACCACCCACCGCCAGGACTGCCCGCGAGGAAGGCCTTGGCGATTGCGCCGGCGGCGGCCACGTCGACGCCCTCGAGGTGTGGCGTCGCTCCAACCGGCCGGCTCTTCCAGCTCGAATGCTCGGCGATGCGTCCGAGCGCGCGCACGGCGCGCTCGGGAAACGAGTAGCAGGGGATCGGACGGGCGCCTTCGCTCAACGCCTCGGGCACCTCGTTGTCGCCGAGATGCACGAAGACGATGGGACGCGCACCGGCATCGATCCCGGCCACGGCCCTCGCGACCACCTCGGGGTCCGCGGTGGCCACCGGAGCGAGAATCACCACCGCGCCGTCGATGGACGGTGACTGCAGTGCGGCTCGGAGAGTGTTCTCGAAGAGGGCCGGCGTCGCGCCGGCGCCGAGATCGACGGGGTTGCTCACACCCGCGTTCGGTCCGGCGATCGCGCGTATCGCGGCCTGGGTCGCGCCATCGAATTCGGGCACGCTGAGACCCGCCGCGTCGCACGCGTCGGCCGCGAGCACCGCCGCCCCGCCCGCGTTGCCGATGATGGCAAGGCGATGTCCATCGAGCGGCGGCTGATTCGCGAGCAGCTGGCCGCAGTCGAGCAGCTCCTCGAGCGTGTCGACGCGGATGACACCGGCCTGACGGAACAGGGCGTCGACGACGGTGTCGGGGCTCGCCAGCGCGGCGGTGTGCGAGGCGGCGGCGCGCGTCCCGGCGGAGCTCCGGCCTGACTTGACGACCACGATGGGCGTCGTGCGGGACACCACCGGCGCGACCCGCGCGAACGCTCGGGGGTTGCCGAACGATTCGAGGTACAGGAGGATCGCCCGCGTTTGACCGTCCTGGTTCCAGTACCTGAGCAGATCGTTGCTGCTGACGTCGCACTTGTTGCCCACGCTGACGAAGCTCGACAGCCCCAGGCCCGACGTGACCGACTGTTCGAGGAGGGCGATGCCGAGCGCTCCCGACTGCGAAGCGAACGCGATCCCGCCATGGCTCGGTGCGCGCGAGGCGAAGGTGGCGTTCAGCGATATCTTCGGCGCCGTGTTGATCACGCCGAAACAGTTCGGTCCCACCACGCGCATGCCGCCCCGGTGCGCGCGCAGCAGCAGTTCGTGCTGCAACTCCGCGCCGTCGGCGCCGACCTCGGCGAATCCTGACGAGATGACCACGAGCCCCTTGACGCCCTTGCGCCCGCAGGCGTCGACCGCCGCGATGCACTGGGCGGCCGGGATGGCCAGCACCGCCAGGTCGACCGGGCCCTCGATCGCTTCCACGTCCGGCGAGCAGGCGAGCCCCAGGAGCGTGTCCACATTGGGGTTCACCGGGTACACCGGTCCGGTGAACCCGCCCTCGACGAGGTTGCGGACGACGGCGTGTCCGATGCCCTGGGGGTTGCGCCCCGCGCCGATGACGGCGATCGACTGCGGCTCCAGGATTCGCGCGATGCTGTGGACGCCGGCGGTCCACGCCCGTCGTTCGCTCGCGGCGAGGGATTCGCCGGTCGGCTCGATGTCGAACGCGAGGTGGACGACGCCGTATTCGATGGAACGGCTTTCACGCTTGAATCCCGCATCCTGGAACACCTCGAGCATCCGCCGGTTGTCGATGAGGGTGTCGGCGGTGAACCGAGTGATGCCCTTGGTGGCGGCGTAGGTCGCGAGATACTCGAGGAGCAGGGTGGCGAGTCCGCGTCCCTGGTGGTCGTCCGCGACCGCGAATGCGACCTCGGCCGCGTCGCCGCCGGAATGGCGGTCGTAGCGGCCGATCGCGATCATGTCGTCGCGCAGGAAGGCGACGAACGCCATGCGGTCGTGGTAGTCGACTGTCGTGAAGTGGGTGACCTCGCGATCGCTCAATTCCGACCGCGGACCGAAGAAGCGGAAATACACGCTCTCTTCCGACTGCCGCGCGAAGAAGGCACGATGCGCGGCCGCGTCGTCAGGCCGGATTGGGCGCACGTGCACCGTGCCGCCGTCGGCGAGCACGGCGTCGATCGCCCAAGCCGACGGGTAGCCGGGCGGACGTTCCGGTGTCGTCGTCACAGCGGCACGCGCACGCGCACGATCGTGCCTGATCCGGGCACCGATTCGACCTCCAGGCTTCCGCCGATCGCCTCCGCCCGCTCCTCGAGATTCCCCAAACCCATGCCACGCGGCGCCGACGCGGGATCGAACCCGCTCCCGTCGTCGTCGACCTCGATGACGGCTGCATCGCGGTCACGGCGGATCGAGACCCGGCACGTCGTCGCCCCCGCATGACGGCCCATGTTCGAAAGCGCTTCGCGAACGATGTGCACGATCTGCGCCGAGCCGCTTTCGAGCTCGCGCTCGAGCGACACGTCGATCTCGACGACCACGGTGACGCCGGTTCGCTCCTGAACTTCGTGCGCGAGCTGCTCGAGGGTGTTGGCGAGATTGCCGGAGGAGAGCACGCTCGGCCGCAAGCCGAAGATGTAGCTGCGCACGTCACCGATCACGCGGTCGATCTCGCTGACGAACTGCTGGATCCGGTCGGCGAGACGTGGATCACCGACGACCGCGGCCGTCCCCTGCAATCCGATCCCCACCGCGAACAGGGACTGGATGACGCCGTCGTGCAGGTCGCGCGCGATTCGCTCGCGATCTTCAATCATCCCGAGACGCGAGATCTCGGAGACGGCGCGGGCGTACTCCAGCGCCACGCTCGCCTGCTCCGCAAAGCTTTCGAGGAGCGGGATGTCCGCGGGCCCGAACCCTGGCCGCCCGGCCAGGCGACCGACCGCGAGCACACCGCCCGCGGCGCTGCGGAGCGCCAGCGGGACGAGGATCATGGGTCCGACCCGGGCGACGCTGACCATCGGCTGGGTCAGGGGCGAGCGGCCCGCGTCTGCGACGACCATGGCTCGCTCGGTGCGGATGACCTCGGCGGACAGAGACCCCAGGAGCGGCACCTCGACGCCGAGCAGATCGTGCGCGCCCGCGCCGTCCGCGACGACGATGCGGAGCCCCTCGCCTTCGGGGACGCTGATCGTGGCCATGTCCGCGTTGCCGAGCTCGCGAGCGCGCTCCGCAACGAGCTGGAGCGCCTTACGCGACCTGTCCCCGACGAGGAGGCTGGTCGCCACCTCGCGCACCGAATCCAGCCAGCGCTCTCTGAGCTGCAGCTCAGCATAGAGTTGCGCGTTGGCGATGGCGACGCCGGCCTGGGTCGCGAGCACGAGGATCGCGGCCTCGTCGTCGTCGGTGAATTCGGACGCGCCCTGCTTGTCGGTCAGGTAGAGGTTGCCGAACACCCGGCCGTGAGCGCGGATCGGAGCACCCAGGAATGAGCGCATGGCGGGATGGTTGGGCGGGAATCCGCTAGATCGGGGGTCCTCCGTAATGGCGCGGATGCGGAGCGAGGCCGGCTCGCGAATCAGCACCCCGAGAATCCCGCGCCCGCGGGGGAGCTCGCCGATGGCGGTCCGCTGCTCATGGCTCAACCCGCTGGTGATGAAGTCGCTCAAGCCGGCCTCGTCAGTCGCCAGCACGCCGAGTGCGCCGTAGCGAGCACCGGTCAGCTCGGCGGCGAGATCGACGATGCGTTGCAGCAGCACCGGCAGCGAAAGCTCTGCCGCCAGCGCGAGTCCGGTGTCGAGAAGACGTTCGGCACGAGTGCCACTGAGTGCCATCCCAGCGGGATGATAGCCTCGACAGGGACACGCTTCCACGCGGATGCCGCCCATGGCGCCCGGGAGTCACAGACTGAACGTCGAAGCTCCATCACGGCGTTTGAACGCCGGCACCGGCTCGAGCGCGTCGGCGAGGCTGGAGACGAGCCGGCCCAGAAAGGCGCGGATGCTCGCTTCGGCGATCCGGTGCATGAGGAGGCGGTCGAGCCGGCGCCCCACGGCGCCGAGTGGAGGTTCGTAGCGCCCCCGCAGCGTCAGTTGCGTGAGCTCCTCGTCGAGCGGTGCGATTTCCAGGTCGGCACTGAGCACCGGAAAGAGCCCGGGGGCGGACGTCGCCCTCCAGGTCAGCGGAATGACCGTCACCTCATCCCGGGTGAGCGGGTCGCCTACCTCGACGCCGAACGTCTTGCCGAGCATCGGGAGCCCACCGGGCAGTCCGACGCGCAGGCTGAGGGCCTCACCCTCTCCCATCGCCGCGGCGGCAAGGGGAGAGAGCCACGCGCCATCCTGAGCGAGGATGCGCTGGCACACCCGTTCGGCTGCGACGGGGACATAGGCGTAATCGTGGAGCAGCATTGTGTTCATGGGGGTTCCCGATGCCTCCATCCTGGGTGAGGCGCCGGGCATCGCCAAGGGGACAAGGTCACGATTTGGGCGGGCCGATTGACCGGGCGCCTCTCGATCTCGCGGTGCGCTGTTAGAGTGCAGGCGTGCCCGACGAGCCCGCCATCCGAGTCATGCTCTGCGACGACCACGAGCTGGTTCGCCGCGGACTCAGCAGCATCCTCGAGGGCGTCGGCGGCATCACCGTGGTCGCCGAGGCCGGAGACGCGGACGCGGCGCTCAAGGCCGTCGAGACGAGCCACCCCGACGTCGTGATCATGGACGTCCGCCTGCCCGGGCGGTCAGGCATCGAGGCGTGTCGCGAGATCCGATCCGCACACCCCGAAACCAAGGTGCTGATGCTCACGGCCCATTCCGATGATGAGGCGCTCTTCAGCTCGATCATGGCCGGGGCGGCAGGGTTCGTGCTGAAGCAGGTGCGCGGCGGCGACCTGGTCGGCGCCATCCGCCAGGTCGCGCGAGGCGAGTCGCTGCTCGACCCCACGGTCACGGCGCGCGTGCTCGCGCGGTTGCGCGGCGAGGGCGCCCAGGTCAACGACGGCATCACCGATCTCACAGCGCAGGAGCGCAAGATCCTCGACCTGGTCGCGGAGGGGATGACCAACCGTCAGATCGCCGAGAAGGTCTTCCTCGCCGAGAAGACGGTGAAGAATTACGTGTCCAACATCCTGCTGAAGCTTGGCCTCTCGCGACGTGCGGAGGCCGCGGCCTTCATGGCCCGGCGCACCCTGAAGCACCGCGACGGCAACGACTGGTCGTAAGGGGAACGGCGTGGAGAGCACACCGCAGACGAGAGTTCACGAGCTCACCAGGGCCGACGCAGTGGAGCTGCTGCAACTCCACTCCTACGTGGGCAGAGTGGGCTTCATCGTCGACGGGAAGCCGCTCATCCTTCCCGTCAACTACCTTGCGGGTGATGACTCGATCGTGTTCTGCACCGAGCCCGGAACGAAGCTGAGCGCTCTCAGCGGTGGTGCCCCGGTGGTCTTCGAGGTGGACGACAGCCGCCCGCTCTATCACGCCGGCTGGAGTGTCGTGGTCAAAGGAACCGCTCGCGAGGTCACTGACGAAGCCGAGATCGATGAGCTTCGGCGCGGGCCGCTGCACTCCTGGGCAACACGCTCCACCGCGCACTGGGTGCGGATCTCGATGGACGAGGTGACCGGCCGGCGAATCCCGGGGACCTGACCTCGCTCAGCTGACCGTGGCCGGATCCGGAGTGGGCTCGTCGACGGCGACACCCTCACCGGCCGGCGCTTCGGTGGTCGTGTCCTGGCCTACCGGTGCGCCCATCCCGGTGACGGCAAGGATCTCGTCCTGGCCGAGCGTGTCGTGCTCGAGCAATGCGCGGACCAGCGCCTCGAGCTTGTCGCGGTTGCCCTCGAGCAGGGCCAGGGCCTGGCGCAGACACTCGTCGGTGATGCGACGCACCTCTTCGTCGATCAGTGACGCCGTCTCCTCGCTGTACGGCCGGGTGAGAGTGAGCGACTCACCCGGGTGGTCGCCGCCGTCCTCGAGGCTGAGCACGCCGATCTTGGGGCTCATGCCCCACCGCACCACCATCTGTCGCGCGATGGCCGTGACCTGCCGGAGGTCATCCTCGGCGCCGGTCGTCGTCATTCCGTAGACGAGTTGCTCGGCGGCCCGGCCACCGAGAGCCCCGGTGATGCGCCCGCGCAGGTAGTCCTCGCCGTAGCTGAAGCGATCGTCGACGGGGCTCTGCACGGTGGCGCCGAGTGACTGCCCGCGCGGAATGATCGACACGCGGCGAACCGGGTCGGCCCCCGGCTGCAACAGCCCGAGCAGGGCATGGCCTGATTCGTGGTAGGCGATCCGTTCGCGATCTTTCGCGGTGAGCGAGAGCTTGCGTTCGGATCCCAGCTCCACCTTCACGAGCGCGTCGGTGAAATCGATCTGAGCCACCGTTGCGGCGTCGCGGCGCGCCGCGGAGAGTGCCGCTTCGTTGGCGAGATTGCGCAGGTCGGCGCCGACCATCCCGGCCGTCAGGGAAGCGGTGACGCCGAGGTCGACATCCGGCGCAAGGGGAATGTTTCGCGTGTGGATGCGCAGGATCTCGAGACGCCCCCGCCGATCGGGGAAGGGCACGGTGATGCGGCGGTCGAACCGGCCTGGGCGGAGGAGCGCGATGTCCAGCACGTCGGCGCGGTTGGTCGCCGCCAGCACGATCACTCCCTCATGCGGGTCGAACCCGTCCATCTCTGTGAGGATCTGGTTGAGGGTCTGCTCCTGCTCCTCGTTGCCGCCCAGGCGCGCACCCGTTGAACGCGTCCGTCCCACGGCGTCGAGCTCATCGATGAAGACGATGGCCGGCGCCGCGCTGCGCGCTTTCTGGAAGAGGTCACGCACGCGGGCCGCGCCGACTCCCACGATCGCCTCGATGAACTCCGAAGCCGATATGGAGAAGAATGGCACCGCCGCCTCGCCCGCAACCGCGCGCGCGAGCAACGTCTTGCCGGTGCCCGGCGCACCGATGAGCAGCACGCCCTTCGGTATGGTGCCGCCGAGGCGCTGATACTTCTCGGGTTTCTTGAGGAAGTCGACGATCTCGACGAGCTCGGCCTTGACCTCGTCGATCCCGGCGACGTCGGTGAAGGTCGTGTCGGGGTGTTCCGGGTCGTAGAGTCGCGCGCCGCTCTGACCGAATCTTCCGAGCAGGCCGCCCGCTCCGCCGCCGGCGAGCGCCGCGCCGCGCCGCATCAGATAGATCAAGCCGAAGACGATGAGCAGCGTCGGACCGAACCACAGGAGCAACGTCTCCCACAGCGGGGTCGGCGGATTCGGTGGCTCCGCAAGGATGGTGACCTTGTTCAGGATGAGCTCGTCCAGGAGATCGTCGGTGGCGAACGACGGGCGCTCGGTGGAAAAGGTGGTCGCACTCGGCTGACCGGATCCCGCGCTGACCGCCTTCCTGGCCGTCCCGGTGATCGAGTCCCCGGTCGCCGTGACGTTGATGACGTTGCCGGCTTCGACCTGGTCGATGAAGACGTTGTACGGGATGGTGACCGACGGAGGCTGGCTGGCCGACTGGATGATGCTGGTGACCACGATGTTGACGATCAGGAGCAGCCCGATGACCAGCCAGAACCGCCGCCAGCCCAGGGGGTTGTAGCCGAGCACGTTCTGTCCATGGGGATTCGCCGGACCGGGCTTCCTCCCCTGACGAGGGTCTGGGGTCGACACCCCTCAAGCTTAGTCGGCGACCTGAGCCCGTCGATGCTCAGCTTGCACCGGTACCGATCGGAGTCCGGTCGATGGCGGCGAGGCACTCGTCCACCTGCCGCGTCATCGCCGTCGTGGTGTCGAGCCGATGCGCGCCCACCCACGGCTTCCGACGTGACCGCAGCGCCGCTGCGATGTCCTCAGTGGCCTCGGACAGATCGTCTGGAGAGGTCCGTCGCGCGGCTCGCTCCGCGATCACCGACGGCGGCGCCGTGCACTCGATCTGCACGAGATCAACGGCAAGCTCGCCGGCCAGGGTCCTGATCTGCGCCCGCGACGTCGCATCGGGAAACGTGGCGTCGACGATGACCGAATAACCACCACGGAGCAGCGATCCCGCGCGCGACCCGAGGGTCGCGTAGGTCGCCGCCGTCATCGATGCCGCGTACCGTCCCGAATCGATGGTGTCGTGCTCGCTGCGCGCCTCGTGGGAGGCTCCCGCAACGTCTCGACGGATCTCATCGCTGTGCAGCGGAATCGCCGCGATGCGTTCTGCAAGCGCGCGCGCCAGTGTCGACTTGCCGGTTCTCGGTGCGCCGCCGATCATCACGATCAGCGGCCGGGCGGCGGCGAGATGGTCGCCGCACTGGTCGAGGTGGATGCGTGCGCGCGATGCGCCTTCGGTCTTCCCTTGCAGGACGCTCCAGCACGCCACCTTGGATCGCACGGCCGCGCGTTGCGCGACGTAGCAGTGGACCAGGCCCGGCGGCGCTCGCCATCCGGCCATCCGGTAGTACGCGCCGACGAAGTGCTCGGCCAGCCCTTGCCGGCCAAGGCTTTCGAGATCCATGGCCAGAAACGCCACGTCCGCAAGCTCATCACCCCAGCGCAGACTGGGGTCGAACTCGAGGCAGTCGATGATGCGGGGTCCGTCGGCGAGGCAGAACACCGAGTCCGCGCGGAGGTCTCCATGTCCGTCTATGGCGTGGCCGCCGCGGATCCGGTCGGCGAGCAGATCACCGCGCGCGTCGATGTAGCGTCGCGCCAGCGCGCGCTCTCGCTCCAGGTCGGAGATGCCGAGCACGCGTTTGACGAGGGGCTCGAGCTCATCGAGATCGGCATCCCAGCGTTGACGGAGACCGTCCGGGGTTGCCGCCTGATCGATCGCGTGGCTGCGCGCCGCGGTGGAATGAAACGCTGCGAGTGCGTGCGCAACGCCCGTCAGCTCATCGCGGACGTCCACGCCCGTTTCGATGAGCACGCGCAGCTGGCGGCGATCGGGCAGACGTCGCATGACCACAGCCGCATCGATGAGCCGGCCGTTGGCATCACGGATGTCCTCGACCCCGAGGTAGACGTCGGGAGCGAGCCGGCGATTGAGCCTGACCTCCTCCAGACACGCGGCCAGGCGCGACTCGACGCTCGTGAAGTCGACGAACGGGAATCGCACGGGCTTCTTGGTCTTGCGAACCGTGTCCCGATCGAAGCGGAGCACCGACACGTTCGTCTCGACGATCCTGTCGGGCTGCGTCGCCCCACTGGCATCGGCCGGCGTCGTGGTCATGCGGCGAGTATCCCAATGGCTGGCGCCCACGCATCGGTCCGATCGGGGGTCGTGGGATCGGCGTCCTGGCCCGATCCGGCACCGCGTCCGTGCCCCGAGGACGTTGGTCCCCCTGGACTGAGGACGATCTCCCCTTGGCGGCCGGTGCTCCCGGGCGCGATGCTCTCTCAAGGCGAGTGAGTCGTCACGTCGTCGACTGGAAACGAACACACACTGGAGATCAGCAGCAGTGATCGGTGGCAGGTTCCGTTCGCACGGACACCGGCCGTGACTCTCATCCGCCTGTTGCGTGCCCATCTGCAGCCCTACTGGCGGCAGGTTTCGGCCGTGGTCGTGCTGATCATGTTCCAGACCGTTCTGGGACTGTATCTGCCCAACCTCACCGCTGACATCATCAACAACGGAATCGCCAAGGGCGACATCCCCTACATCTGGCGAACCGGCGGAGTGATGCTCGGCGTGACCGTCATCCAGGGCATGATCGCGATCATCGCGGTGTACTGGGCGTCGCGGACGTCGATGGGGGTGGGACGAGACCTTCGCGGCTCGGTCTTCGCCCGCGTCCTGCTTCTCTCGTCGCGCGAGATGAACAGGTTCGGAACACCGTCACTCATCACGCGCAACACCAATGACGTCCAGCAGATCCAACTCTTCCTGCAGATGGCGCTGACCGTCATCGTGGGGGCGCCGATCATGATGATCGGCGGCATCATCATGGCTCTTCGGGAGGATGTGAGCCTCTCGCTGCTCCTGGTCGTGGTGGTCCCGCTGATGGCCGCGCTGATTCTGGCGATGCTCTATGTCGCGGTCCCGCTGTTCCAGAGGATGCAGGTCAAGATCGACCGCATCAACCAGGTGCTGCGCGAACAGATCACCGGAGTTCGCGTCATCCGCGCGTTCGTTCGCTCCGACTACGAGGAGCGCCGGTTTGCGACGGCGAACGCAGATCTCACTGCCACGGCTCTGCGTGTCAACAGGATCTTCGTGCTCGCGATGCCGGCGCTCATGGGAGTCATGAACCTCTCGAGCGTGGCGGTGCTCTGGTTCGGCGGTCACCTGGTCGACAGCGGGAGCATGCCGATCGGGAATCTCACCGCATTCCTCTCGTACATCCTGCAGATCCTGCTGTCCGTGCTGATGGCTGTGATGATGGTGATCCTCGTTCCCCGCGCCGAGGCGAGCGCCGAGCGCCTCGAGGAGGTCATCCGCCTGCAGCCGTCGATCGCGGATCCGGCTCACGTGATTGTGCCGGCACACCGGAAGGGGGTCATCGAGTTTCGCGACGTGACCTTCGGCTACCCTCGCGGCGAGCAACCGGTGCTCCGCGACCTGTCCTTCACGCTGCAACCGGGCGAGACCACCGCGATCATCGGCGGCACCGGCGCGGGGAAGACGACGCTGCTGCAACTCCTCCCCCGATTCTTCGATGCCAGTGCTGGCGCGGTCCTGATCGATGGCGTCGACGTCCGCGAACGCTCGCTCGAGAGCCTCTGGGACGACATCGGGCTGGTGCCGCAACAGGCGTATCTGTTCAGCGGAACGGTGGCCACCAACCTTCGATTCGCCGTACCGAACGCGACCGATGAGGACCTCTGGACGGCGCTCGAGGTGGCCCAGGCGCGCGACTTCGTCGCCGCCATGCCGGGCGGGCTCGATGCGCCTGTCGACCAGGGCGGAACGAACGTGTCGGGCGGCCAGCGCCAGCGTCTGGCCATCGCGCGGGCGCTCCTCAAGCAGCCCCTCATCTACCTCTTCGACGACTGCTTCTCGGCGCTGGACGCCACCACCGACGCACGCCTCCGCGCGGCAATGCTTGACCGGACCCGTGGCAACACCGTGGTCATCGTCGCGCAGCGGGTCAGCACGATTCTCCAGGCCGACCGGATCATCGTGCTCGACGGGGGGCGCGTCGTCGGCCTGGGGACCCACGGGCAACTCCTGGGTTCCTGCTCCGCCTATCAGGAGATCGTCGAGTCGCAGCTCGGCGGTGCAGCGGCATGATGGCCCACGGCCCGATGGGCGGACGCCCGGGCGGACCGTTCCGAGGGCCCGCCGGCCCGCCGCAGAGCACAAGGCATCCCGGCCAGACGCTCCGTCAACTGGTCGGCCGCCTCCGTCCCGAGGTCCCGCGAATCACCCTGGCGGCCGTGCTCGCTTCGACGGGCATTGCGTTCACCGTCATCGCGCCACGGATCATCGGCAACGCGACCGACCTCATCTTCAACGGTGTCATCGGCAGGGCGCTCCCGGCGGGGATGACCAAGGCTCAGGTGATCGCGGGGCTCCGACTCCAGGGCAAGAGCCAGCTGAGTCAGCTTCTCTCCGGCATGAACGTGACCCCGGGGAAGGGCATCGACTTCTCCCAGCTCGGTGTGATCCTCGGTGTCGTCGCGTTGCTCTACCTGCTCGGCGCCGCTTTCAGCTGGATGCAGGGCTACCTGATGGCGGGCGTCGCGCAGCGCACGGTGTACGCCATGCGCCGTGACGTCGAGGCGAAGCTGCGGCGCCTGCCCCTGCAGTACTTCGACAGCCATCCGCACGGTGACCTGCTGAGCAGGGTCACCAATGACATCGACAATGTCACGACCACGCTGCAGCAGGGGCTGAGCCAGCTGCTGACCTCGGCGCTGACGATCCTCGGCGTGCTGGGGATGATGCTGTGGATCAGCCCGCTGCTGGCGGCCATCTCACTCATCACCGTCCCGATGTCGATCGGCCTCACCCTGGTCATCGCTCGCCGTGCCCAGAAGCAGTTCGCGGCGCAGTGGGAGAGGACCGGTACGGTCAACGCTCATGTGGAGCAGACCCACACCGGACACGCCCTGGTCCAGGTCTACGGCCGGACGGCGAGCACCATCGCCGACTTCGACACCAAGAACCAGAAGCTGTATGAGGCGAGCTTTCGAGCTCAGTTCCTCTCGGGGACGATGCAACCCGCGATGCAGTTGCTCGCCAATCTCAACTACGTCGCGATCGCGGTCATCGGAGGCTACCGTGTCGTATCCGGCGCGATGACGCTCGGCGACATCCAGGCGTTCATCCAGTACTCGCGCCAGTTCACGATGCCGATCACGCAGATCGCCAGTCAGATGAATCTCCTCCAGTCCGGTCTGGCATCGGCTGAACGCGTCTTCGAGTTCCTTGCCGCTGACGAGGAGGAGCCCGATGTCGCCGAGCCGCCGGCCGCCTCCCCGCCCGAAGGGCGGGTCTCCCTCGAGCACGTCGCCTTCCGCTACGTGGCAGACAAGCCGCTCATCCGGGACTTCAACCTCGACGTGCTACCCGGCGAGACGGTTGCGATCGTGGGGCCGACCGGTGCCGGCAAAACCACCATCGTCAACCTGCTGATGCGCTTCTACCAGATCAACTCTGGGCACATCTTCATCGACGGCGTCGACATCAACGTGCTGCCCCGCGAACGCCTGCGCAGCATGTTCGGGATGGTGCTGCAGGACACCTGGTTGTTCGCCGGCAGCATCCGCGACAACATCGCCTACGGCAGGGATGGCGCCACCACCGAGGATGTGGTCGCCGCCGGCAGGGCCGCCTACGTCGACCAGTTCGTGCGCACCCTTCCGGACGGCTATGACACGGTCCTGGATGAGGACGCGTCGAACATCTCGTCAGGGCAGCAGCAGCTGATCACGATCGCGAGGGCATTCCTGGCCGCGCCGGCCATCCTCATCCTCGACGAGGCCACGAGCAACGTCGACACCCGCACCGAGGTCCTGATCCAGGAGGCGATGGCGCGCCTGCGAGCCGGCAGGACGAGCTTCGTCATCGCCCACCGGCTGTCGACGATCCGCAACGCGGACTCGATCGTGGTCATGGACGCCGGCCGGATCGTCGAGGTCGGCAGTCACGCGGACCTGCTCGCACGCCGCGGCTTCTACTACGACCTGTACTCCAGCCAGTTCTCCTCAGCGCCCGAAGCCGCTGCGGCGGCGATGCCCACATAAGGGTCAATCGCCGCCGGATCCCGTGACCAAAGACCGTTGCCCGGCGACGGCCCCGCCTGATCTCCTATAGACACGGGTTCAACGATCACCGGAGTTTGGAGCCATGGATGTGCTCAGCCTTGACGAGAAGCGTGCGCGGCCGGTCAGCCTGCGGAACATCCTGCTGGCGACCGACGGCTCGACCGCTGCTCATTGGGCTCTCAGCGCCGCCGCCGACCTGGCCAGGCGTTCAGGAGCCGCTCTGCATCTGGTCACGGCGTACGAGTTCGCACCCTCCAGCGTGCTGGCGTACGCGCCGTACATCGGTCCTGACAGCGCGTGGGACGCCTTCGAGAACGACGCGCGCCGGCTGCTCGACGACGAGCAGTCTCGCGTCCTGGCACTCGGCGCCACGGTCGGAAGCCTCCACGTCGCCCGCGAACCGGCGTTCAACGCCGTGATGGATGTCGCCGAGATGGTCTCGGCGGACCTCGTGGTGGTCGGCAGCCGCGAGCTTGACGGCCTCAGGCGGATCGTCGTCGGCAGCGTGTCGGAGCGGGTCGTGCACTCCGTGCACCGCCCAGTGCTCATCGTCCGGGGCGGGGAGGGCTCGTGGCCGCCCGCGCAGGTCATCGTCGGGTTCGATGACTCGCCCGCATCCCGAGACGCGGCCCGGTTCGCCGCCACCATCACGCATCTCTATCGCGAAGCCGAGATCGAGTTGGTGGAAGCTGAGCCGATCGTCTCGGCTTCGGGCGCTCAGTACCTCGGGCCCGACGACGAGCTCGAGATGGAGCACGGGCACCTGCAGCAGTTCGCCAGGACGCTGGAGCCCATCGCCGGGAAGGACGTCGACACCGCGATCGCCATCGGCGACGCGGCGGAGGCGCTGATCGCCACCGGCAGCTCGCGACCGGGCACGAGCCTCATCGTGGTCGGTACCCGCGGCCTGGGCCCGGTGCGGCGCCTGTTCCTCGGCAGCGTGTCCACCAAGCTGCTCCATTCGGCCCACGCGGCCCTGCTCGTGGTGCCGGAGCATGCGACGCCACCTGCCTGACCGGGCGCGGGGATCAGATCCCGCTGAGCTCCTTGGGCGGCTTGACGTTGCGGTCGTCGAACCGGAAGGTCAGCTCCGGGTCGACGCCGATCACGCCCTCGACGGCGAGGATGAGTATCGTCAGGATCTCGACGTCGCTGCGTCGATCCACCTGGCCGCGGATCCGCACCAGGCCGTCGTCGACCTGGACGTCGAAGGGGTCGGGATCCAGCCACATACTTGCGCGGATGACACCCTCGAGGACGTCCGAACGGATTTCGTCATCGGTGCGCAGGTAGCTCTTGAGCACGTCCGCGCGGCTGAGGATGCCGACCAGGCGACCATCCTTCACGACGGGCAACCGCTTGACGCCCTGCTTGCGCATCAGGCGGGCGGCGGCGGCCAGGGGAACGTCGGGCGCCACGCTGACCGCGGGCGACGACATCAGACCCGCCGCCGTCTGCGCGTGGGCCTTGGCCCGGCGCTCTCGCGCGTCGCTGGTCCAGCCTCCGGGCTCCTCCCCCCCGGCCTCGGTCTTGAGCAGCAGATCCGCCTCGGACACGATGCCCACCACGGCACGATCCGCATCGACGACCGGAAGGGCGCTGATGTGATGCTCATCCATCAACTGCTCGATGTGCTTGAAGGGTGTGTCGACGGAGATCGTCACCACGTCCCGGGTCATCACGTCGCCGACCTGCAGGCGGGTCGGCCGGTGCAAGGCGTCCTGGTCGATCATGGGTGGGATTCTGGCATCTCGAGGACACCCTCGCCGGTGGGGGTCGCCGCGTGAGCGGATCGCGCCCGGACATCACCCCACTCACCGATCTCCGCCACCACCGGCAGCACGCCACGCCCGCGCGCCAGCGCCAGCCGCTCTACGTCGATCTCCTGCCACCCTGCAATGCGGGCTGCCCGGCCGGCGAGAACATCCAGGCATGGCTCGCGCACACCGAGGCCGGCCGCAACCAGGAAGCGTGGCGCGAGCTCGTCACCAACAACCCGTTCCCGGCGATCCACGGGCGCGTGTGCTATCACCCGTGCGAGACCGCATGCAACCGCGCGGAGCTCGACAGCGCGGTGTCGATCCATGCTGTCGAGCGCTTTCTCGGTGATCTCGCGCTCGAGCATGGCTGGAGGTTCGCTGCGCCCGCGGCGCCGAGCGGCAAACGCGTGTTGATCATCGGCGCCGGGCCGAGCGGGCTCTCCGCCGCGTATCACCTGGCCCGTCGCGGGCACTCGGTCGAGATCCGCGATTCGGGCCATCTGCCGGGCGGCATGATGCGCTACGGCATACCGGCGTACCGGCTGCCGCGCGACGTGCTCGATGCCGAGGTGGCGCGGATCATGGACATGGGAGTCCGCATCACGTGCGACCACCGCGTCGAGGATCTCGCCGCCGAACGTGCCGGCGGCGATTTCGATGCCGTGTTCGTCGCCGTGGGCGCGCACCTCTCGAAGCGTGTCGACATTCCGACGCAGGACGCGGCACGGATCGTCGACGCCGTGTCATTCCTGCGGAGTGTCGCCTCCGGCGCGCAACCTGAGGTGGGACATCGCGTCGCCGTGTACGGCGGCGGCAACACCGCCATGGATGCGGCGCGGGTGGCGCGGCGTCTCGGCGCCGACGATGCGCTCATCGTGTACCGGCGCACGCGCGAGCAGATGCCCGCGAAGGAGGAGGAGGCGGAGGATGCCGAGCGTGAAGGCGTCCGCATCAATTGGTTGCGCACCATCACCGCGTTCGATGGACCGGAGCTCACCGTCGAGGTCATGCGGCTCGACGACTCCGGATTCCCACGGCCGACGGGCCAGTTCGAGACCCTCGCGGCGGACACGCTGATCCTCGCGCTCGGCCAGGAGACGGACACGGCCTTCCTGCGCGCCGTGCCGGGAGTGCAGTTCGGCCCGGACGGAACCGTGGTCGTCTCGCCCGCGATGATGACCGGGTGCGACGGCGTCTTCGCGGGCGGCGACATGGTCCCGAGCGAGCGCACCGTCACCGTCGGCGTCGGCCATGGGAAGAAAGCCGCAGCCAACATCGACGCCTACCTGCGCGGTGTGAACGTGGCCTCCCTCGCCAAGCACGGGCTTGCGACGTTCGACCGCCTGCACCTCTGGTACTTCGGCGACGCTGCTCGCCGCCAGCAACCTCAGCTTGCGGTCGAGACGCGCCTCGAGGCGTTCAACGAGGTGGTCGGCGGCCTCTCGGCAGTCGAGGCGACGTACGAGTCGCGCCGCTGCCTGTCATGCGGCAACTGCTTCGAGTGTGACGGTTGCCTGGGGGCCTGCCCGGAGACGGCGGTCATCAAGCTCGGCGCCGGCAAGCGCTACAGGTTCGACCTCACTCGCTGCACCGGCTGCGGCGCATGTTTCGAGCAATGCCCGGTCCACGCAATCGAGATGATTCCGGAGCCCGTGTGATGCGCGTCACCATCGATGGCAACGAAGCCGCCGTATCGGTTGCATACCGCCTCAACGAGGTGTGCTGCATCTACCCGATCACGCCGTCGTCGCCGATGGCCGAGCTGGCCGACGAGTGGTCGAGCCATGAGCGCCGCAACGTGTGGGGCAACGTCCCGGTGGTCGTGGAGATGCAGAGCGAAGGCGGTGCAGCGGGTGCGCTCCACGGCGCCCTCCAGGGCGGCGCGCTGGCCACGACCTTCACGGCCTCGCAGGGCCTGTTGCTGATGATCCCGAACATGTACAAGATCGCCGGCGAGCTGACACCCGCGGTGATGCACGTCGCGGCGCGATCCCTCGCGGCGCAGGGCCTGTCCATCTTCGGCGATCACTCGGACGTGATGGCGGTGCGCCAGACCGGCTTCGCACTGCTCGCGTCGGCCTCCGTGCAGGAGGCGCACGACATGGCACTCGTCGCCCAGGCGGCGACGCTCGAGACCAGGGTGCCCTTCCTGCACTTCTTCGACGGGTTCCGCACGTCGCACGAGCTGAACACCGTCGAGATGCTCACCGACGACGACCTTCGTGCGCTGGTGCCGGAGAAGCTGGTTCGCGCTCACCGCGGCCGGGCACTCTCCCCGGATCGACCCTTCATCCGCGGCACGGCCCAGAACCCGGACACGTACTTCCAGTCGCGGGAGACGGTGAACCCGTTCTACGCGCGGACGCCCGCCATCGTCGAGGATGCGATGCACCGTCTCGCTGAGCGCACCGGGCGCCGGTACCACATCGTCGAGTACACCGGTCACCCCGAGGCTGAACGCGTCATCGTCATCATGGGGTCGGGTGGGGAGACCGTGCGGTCGACCGTCGCGCATCTCATGGAGACCGGCGAACGCGTCGGTGTCCTCCAGGTTCGTCTCTATCGACCGTTCCCCGCTCAGTCCCTGGTCGATGCGCTCCCCGCGTCGGTGCGCCGGATCGCGGTGCTCGACCGCACCAAGGAGCCGGGGTCGGCGGGCGAGCCCCTCTTCCTCGACGTGGTCGCGGCGCTGGCGGAGGCGCATGCGGGCGACGAGAACGGGCGCATGCCGCTCGTGGTCGGCGGGCGCTACGGGCTGTCCTCCAAGGAGTTCACGCCGGGAATGGCGGCCGGCGTCTTCGCCGAGCTGGCCGGCGAGAAGCCACGTCGCGGCTTCACCGTCGGCATCAACGACGATGTCTCCGGGACGAGCCTGCCGTACGACGGCGCGCTGGACATCGAGCCGCCGGGGACGGTCCGGGCGGTGTTCTTCGGCCTCGGCTCGGACGGCACCGTCGGCGCCAACAAGAACACCATCAAGATCCTCGGGTCCGAGGAAGGCGTGTACGCGCAGGGATACTTCGTCTACGACTCCAAGAAGTCGGGCTCGCAGACGGTCTCCCACCTGCGCTTCGGCCCCGACCCGATCCGCGCGCCCTACCTCGTGCAGCAGGCGAGCTTTGTCGCCTGTCACTACTTCAACTCGCTCGAGCACATCGACGTGCTCGGCCGCGCAGCGCCGGGGGCGACACTGCTCCTCAACTGCCCGTCGCCACCCGGCGATGTCTGGGACGCCCTGCCCCGTCACGTGCAGGCGCAGATCGTGGAGAAGCACCTCGTCGTCTTCGCCGTCGATGCCGGACGGATGGCGCGCGACGCGGGCATCCCCGGACGCACCAACACGATCCTGCAGACCTGTTTCTTCGCCATCTCGGGCGTGCTCCCGCGCGAGGAGGCGATCGCCAGGATCAAGACAACAATAGCCAAAACATACGGAAAGCGCGGCAAGGACGTGGTCGAGCGCAACGAGGCTGCGGTCGACCGCGCGCTCGAAGGCCTGTACCGCATCGACATCCCCGAGCGCGTCACCTCGACGCGCGAGCTCGCGCCGATCGTCCCGCTGGACGCACCCGAGTTCGTCCGGAATGTGACCGCGGCCATGATCGCCGGACGGGGCAACGAACTGCCGGTCAGCGCGCTTCCCGTCGACGGCACCTACCCGAGTGGTACGGCCGCCTACGAGAAGCGCAACATCTCCGACCTCGTCGCGGTCTGGGATCCGGGCCTCTGCATCCAGTGCGGCAACTGCAGCTTCGTCTGCCCGCACAGCGTGATCCGCTCCCGGTACTACGACGAGTCGAAGCTCGCGGGCGCGCCCGCCGGGTTTCACAGCGCGCCCCTGGCGGCGCGCGGCCTGCCCGATTCACGCTACACGCTGCAGGTATACGTCGAGGACTGCACCGGGTGCGCACTCTGCGTCGAGGCGTGTCCCGTGGTCGCGCCGGATGCACCCGAGCGCCGGGCCATCAACCTCGCCGACCGCGAGCCGCTGGTTGCGAGCGAGCGCGAGAACATCACGTTCTTCGAATCGCTGCCGCTCGCGGACCGTTCGCGCGTCGACTTCGGCACGGTCCGGGGGGCGCAATACCTGCAACCGCTTTTCGAGTTCTCCGGCGCCTGCGCGGGTTGCGGCGAGACCCCCTACATCAAGCTCCTCTCCCAGCTCTTCGGGGATCGTCTGATGGTAGCCAACGCAACCGGCTGCTCATCGATCTACGGCGGCAACCTGCCGACCACTCCCTGGACCCGCAACGCCGAAGGGCGCGGGCCGGCCTGGTCGAACTCGCTGTTCGAGGACAACGCCGAGTTCGGGCTCGGCTTCCGGCTCACCATCGATCGACATACCGACCTCGCACGGCGGCGGCTCGTGGAGCTGCGGGATGCGGTCGGTGCGGAGCTGGTCGACAGCATCCTCAACGCCCCGCAACGGCGGGAGTCAGAGCTCCACGCGCAGCGCGAGCGTGTCGACGAGCTGAAGCGTCGGATCGCGTCGCTCGACGGACCCGCCGTGGCCGATCTGCGGAGCGTCGTGGATCATCTGATCCGTCGCAGCGTCTGGATCATCGGCGGTGACGGCTGGGCGTACGACATCGGTTCCGGCGGCCTCGATCACGTCCTCGCAACGGGACGGAACGTCAACGTGCTCGTGCTCGACACTGAGGTCTACTCCAACACCGGCGGGCAGATGTCGAAGTCGACCCCACTCGGCGCGGTCGCGAAGTTCGCCGCAGCGGGCAAGACGGTCGCCAAGAAGGATCTCGCCCTCCAGGCGATCGCCTATGGCAACGTGTACGTCGCTCGGGTTGCGATGGGCGCCGACCCGCAGCAGACGCTGCAGGCGTTCCGCGAGGCGGAAGCCTACGACGGCCCGTCGCTCATCCTTGCCTACAGCCACTGCATCGAACAGGGCATCGACATGCGCACCGGCCTCGATCAGCAGTACAACGCGGTTGCCAGCGGGCACTGGCCGCTGGTCCGCTACGACCCGGTGGTGCGTGCGGAGGGAGGCAACCCGTTTCGTCTCGACTCGCCACGACCGCGCATCCCCCTGGAGGAGTACCGCTACAAGGAGTTGCGGTACCGCACGCTCGTCAAAGCGGATCCGGCCGAGGCGCACCGGTTGCTCGACCTGGCTCAGCACGCGGTCGAGCAGCGGTGGGACGTGTACGAGGAGATGGCGTCGCAGGATCCGCATCGTTTCCCGGATGACACCTCGCGCAAGGACGGCTGACGAGGATCACGATGGCGCCAACTGACATCGATCGCAGCCTGTGGTCGCTGCCACGGCCGGTCGCGTTCGTGCTCAGCGGTGGTGGCAGCCTCGGGGCGATGCAGGTCGGCATGCTCGAGGCACTTGCCGAGCGCAGCATCATCCCGGACCTGGTGGTCGGCACCTCGATCGGTGCCGTCAACGGCGCGGTGGTTGCCTCCGACCCCAGGGGCGCCGCACACCGGCTCTCCCATCTCTGGCTGCGGTTCGATTCGACGCGCGTCTTCCCGCACAACGTGCTCCGCCAGCTGGGGACGCTCCGCCGGCAGCACACCCATCTGTTCGAGGGCGCCGGCCTGGTGTCGGTCCTCATGGAGACCCTGGCGGGCGGCGCGACCTTCGACACGCTCGCCATCCCGCTCCACGTCGTGACGACCGATGTCGCGACCGGGGTGGCGAAGGTGATCACCTCGGGGCCACTGATTCCGGCACTGACTGCGAGCGCCGCGATACCCGGCATCTTCCCCGCGGTCGCCCACGAGGGAAGCCTGCTCTACGACGGTGGCCTGGTCGCCAACGTCCCGATCCAGCAGGCCGTCGACGCGGGCGCGCGGTCACTCGTGATCCTCGATTGCACCTACCCGGGCCACGCCCCGATCCGGCCGTCGACGCTCATGGAGACCATGCTGTTCTCGGCCACCGTCGTCCTCCGGCAGCAGACCGCCGCGGCGCTCGCCGCCGTCCCCGCGGATGTTCCCGTCCTCTCGCTGCCCGGGCCGAAGCCGCGGGCGGTGTCGCCGTTGAGCTTCGCCCACACCGCCGCGCTGATCGAAGCGGCCTACGACGCGGCGCGCGCCTTCCTCGAAGGCGCTGCGCTGAGCTTCCCTATCGCGTCGCCGGCCTGACCGCGTCGCGTTCGAGCAGCGCGGACACGCCGGGAAGGGTCCTGCCCTCGAGGTACTCGATCGACGCACCTCCGCCGGTGCTGATGAATCCCATCTTGCCCGCGACGCCCGCTTCCTCGACTGCGGCTGCCAGGTCGCCGCCACCGATCACCGTGAAGGCTGACATCCCGGCCAACGCGTGAGCGACGGTCCGGGTGCCTTCGGCGAAGGCGGGTATCTCGTAGATGCCGAGCGGTCCGTTCCAGACGACCGTTGCGGCGCGGAAGCAGTCGGCGGCGATGTGTGCGGCCGTGTCCGGACCGATGTCGACCACCATCATGTCGTCGGGGATCGCCTCGGCCGGCACGACGTGCGTCGGCGTGCTCCCGTCGACGTTCGCGGTCACCACCACGTCGGTGGGAAGCGCGAGGCGGCCGTGTTCACTCGCCTCGGTTTCGAGCAGGCCGCGCGCGGCGTCCACGAACGCATCCTCGACGAGCGAGCGTCCGGTCGAGTAGCCCTGCGCGCGGAGGAAGGTCGTCGCCATCGCCCCGCCGACCCACAGCATGTCGACGCGATCGATGAGATTGGTGAGCACGCCGACCTTCGTTGAGATCTTGGCGCCGCCGATGATCGCCATCAGCGGACGGCGCGGCTCGTCGAGGACGCTCCCGAGGACCTCGAGCTCGCGGGCCATCAGCCGCCCGGCGACTGCCGGCAGCAGATGCGCCACGCCCTCGGTCGACGCATGCGCGCGGTGTGCCGTCCCAAAGGCGTCGTTGACGTAGATGTCGGCAAGCGAGGCCAGCCTGGCCGCGAATGCCGGATCGTTCGCCTCCTCGCCCGGCTCGAACCGGACGTTCTCGATCATGCCGACGTCACCATCCCGAAGCGCCGCGGCCATGGCGGTCGCGCTTGGTCCCACCACGTCAGCCGCCTCGCGCACGGTCGAGCGGAGCAGAACGCTGAGGCGCCGCGCGAGTGGTCCGACGCTGAGGGCCGCATCCACGTGACCCTTCGGGCGACCGAGGTGCGTGACCACGATGATCCGCGCGCCGCGACCGCGCAGCGCCTCGATCGTGGGGAGCGCCGCCCGGATCCGCCGGTCGTCGACGACGCGTCCGTCGCGCATCGGAACGTTGAAATCAACGCGGAGCAGCACGCGGCGCCCGCTGACGTCGATGTCGTCGATCGTGGCTCTGGTGATGCCGCTCACGGTTGCGGCGGCCACGTCAGAGCTTTCCCGCGATGTGCTGGACGAGGTCGATGACCCGGCAGGAGTAGCCCCACTCGTTGTCGTACCAGGCCAGGACCTTGGCGGTGTGATCGCCGATCATCATCGTGCTGAGCGCGTCGAAGATGGACGAGTGGCTGTCCTTGAGGAAATCCATCGAAACCAGCGGCTCGTCACTCACCGCGAGAATGCCGGCCAGCCAGCTCCCGGCCGCCTCGCGCATCGCGGCGTTGATCGCCTCGACCGTCGCCGCCGTCGAGAGAGTCAGCGTGAGATCCACGAGGCTCACATCCGGCACGGGGACGCGCAATGCCAGACCATGGAACTTGCCCTTGAGCTCGGGCAGGACCAGGGACACGGCCTTGGCGGCCCCGGTTGTCGTCGGAATGATCGACAGGGCCGCTGCCCGCGCACGGCGGAGATCCTTGTGCGGCGCATCGAGGATGACCTGGTCTCCCGTGTACGCGTGCACGGTGGTCATGAAGCCCGCCTCGATGCCGAACGTGTCGGAGAGCACCTTGGCGACGGGCGCCAGGCAGTTGGTCGTGCACGACGCGTTGGAGATGACGTGGTGGGCCGACGGGTTGTAGGCCTCGTCGTTCACACCCATGCAGATCGTGATGTCCTCGTTCTTCGCGGGCGCGGTGATCACCACCTTGCGGGCGCCGGCATCCATGTGCGCGCGCGCCTTCTCGGCATCGGTGAACTTCCCCGTCGACTCGATGACGATGTCGACACCGAGATCACGCCACGGGAGGTTCCTGGGATCGCGCTCCGCGAAGACCTTGATCCTCCGGCCGTCCACGATCATCGTGTCGTTCTCGGAGCACACCTCGCCCGGGTAGCGACCGAAAACACTGTCGTATTTGAGAAGGTGCGCGAGCGTCGCTGCCGTCGTGATGTCGTTGACCGCGACGATGTCCAGATCGGCACCGCGGTCGCATGCTGCGCGCACGACGTCGCGTCCAATCCGTCCGAATCCGTTGATGCCGACCTTGACCGTCATGGTGATCTCCAGGTGCCTTAACTCTGGATCCAACGGTAGCCGTGAGAGCCTCGTGACGGTAGAGCCGTTCGTCCCTCAACGCGGGGGCACAATGGTCTGCGCGTCGTGCGCGCGACCGCGCCCGGTGCGACCTACACCCGACCGTCGGGGATGACGTGGATCGCGGCCTCCTCGGCGGACTGGTCGTCGCGCTCCAGCGAGTCCGACTGATCGGGCTCGCCACGCAGCAGCGCGATGTCGTCGTCGCCATTCTCCGGTGCCTGGATCGAACCCGCCTCCGACTCCTGGAACGTCGCGGCTCGATCCGGCTCCTCCTCGCTGAGACGCTCGTCGAGGGTCTCACGCCGGTATTCGTCGACATCGTGCAGCCGTCCCGCCAGCGATTCGTCCTCGAGCGCCGGATCGTCCTCGTCGCCGGTCACCTCGGCCGGATCAGGATCGCCGCTCCCAAGGGGCGCATCGGAGTCCGCGGGGGCGTCGTTCCAGGGCAGATCTTCGGGATGGTCAGTCATGCACCCATGATGGATGAACGTCAACGCCGGATGCCGTGTGCCGCTGCCGCGGCAGGGAGTACCCTCGGTCGCGCACCGGTCCCACCACGAGGTTCGAGATGACAAGCGCCGAGTTGCTCGCCGATTCCTTCGGTCGGGTCCGCGACATCCTGCACCGGGTGGTCGACGGGCTCTCCCGCGACCAGCTGGCCGGTCGCCTCGACAGCGAGGCGAACTCGATCGGGTGGTTGCTGTGGCACCTCACCCGCATCCAGGACGATCACATCGCCGCGGTCGCGGGGACCGGGCAGGTGTGGATCTCAGGTGGCTGGGCCGCACGGCTCGGGCTGACGCTCGACCCCGCTGACACCGGCTTCGGACACACCCCGTCGCAGGTCGCGGAGGTCATCGTCGATGCCGAGCCCCTGCGTGAGTACTACGACGCCGTTCACGCTGTCACGCTCGCATACGTTGCGCCGCTGACCGACGCCGACCTCGATCGGATTGTCGACGAGCGCTGGGATCCCCCGGTCACGCTGGGTGTCCGGCTGGTGAGCATCATCGTCGACGACGTGCAGCACGTGGGGCAGGCCGCCATCATTCGCGGGATCCTCGAGCGCCGATGATACCTCGGGTCTAGCGGTCGCCGGCCTCCGGGTGGGTTGGATCGGGTCGCGGCGCGTACAGGCTCTCGATCTCCGCCGCGTAGCGGTCGGCGACGACTCTCCGCCGGACCTTGTACGTCGGCGTGAGCTCGATGCCGACACTGAACTCGCCGGGCAGGACGATCCACCGGCGCACCTGCTCCACGTTGGCGAGGCTGCGGTTGACTGCCTCCACACGCTGCTGGATCTCGTCGAGCAGCGTGGGGTGCCGGGTCAGATCGTCGAGGCTCGACCCCAGGCCGTGCCGGCCGGCGAAGATCTCCAGGCCATAGGCGTCGAGCGTGAGCAGCGCGACGATGTACGGGCGCCGGTCGCCGATGACCACCGGGTTCGCGATCAGCTCGTTGCGCAGCGCGTCCTCGATGTTGGTGGGGGAGACGTTCTTGCCTCCCGCGGTGATGATCAGGTCCTTCTTGCGATCCGTGATGCGGAGGTATCCGTCACGGTCGATCTCGCCGATGTCGCCGGTGTGGAGCCAGCCGTCCACCACCGTGTCGGCAGTGGCCGCCGCATCCTTGTAGTACCCGGCGAACACCACGTCCCCGCGCATCTGGATCTCGCCGTCCTCGGCAATCCGTATCTCAACACCCTCGACGGCCTGCCCGACCGTGCCGAGCCGCGCGTGCCCGCGCCGGTTGACGCTCGTGACCGTCATGTTCTCGCTCATCCCGTACCCCTCGAGGATCTCGAGGCCGAGGGCATGGAAGAAGCGCAGGAAATGCACGGCGATCGGCGCGGCGCCTGTGATGAGGGTGTGAGCCTGATCCAGACCGGTCTCCTCGCGGATCTTCCGGAGCACGAGGCGGTCGGCCAGGCCGTGGCGCAGCCGCTGCGTGAGCGTCGACGACTCGCCTCGCTGGCCGCGATCGACCGCCGCCTCGCCGACGCCGATCGCCCATCGCGCCACGCGGCGACGCGACGCGGGCATCGCGTCGATCGTGGCGTTGATGGTCGCTGCCATCTTCTCCCACACACGCGGGACCCCGACGAAGCAGGTGGGCCGGAGATCGCGCAACTCGGCGGGCATGTCCGCGATCGAGGCGCAGAACCAGAGCGAGTTCCCGGCGCAGTACAGGCGGATCTCGCTGTTGATCCGCTCGAGGATGTGGGCCAGCGGGAGGTAGCTGAGGACGCGGTCGGCTGCGGAGAGATCCACGATCGGTGCCAGGCCATTGATCGCCGAGATGAGGTTGGCATGCGTCGCCATGACGGCCTTGGGCGGTCCTGTGGTGCCGCTCGTGTAGACGAGCGTCGCAACGTCCGATGGCTGGACTGCGTCGCCGCGCCGGTCCAGCTCGGCGCCGAGCTTGCCCATCGCGTCGCGTCCCCGCCGGAGCGCCTCGGCCCAGGAGATCACGAGACCTCCGTAGCCATCAGGCGCATCACCCTCCATGAGGACGACGCACCGAAGTTCCGGAAGGTGCTCGCGCACCTCAAGGACCTTGGCCAGGATCGCCTGACCCTCCACAACGGCGATCGGGGCGTCCGAGTGGCCGAGCACGTAGGCCGCCTCCTGCGCGCTCAGGGTCTGATACAGCGGCGCCGTGCATCCCCCGGCGAGCATGGTCGCAGTGCTGGTGATGACGAACTCCGGCCGGTTGAAGGACCAGACCGCCACGTGCTCCCGCTCCTGCAGACCGGCGTCGATGAAGAACGCGGCCAGCTCGTGAGCCTGCTGCTTGTAGCCGCCCCAGGTGAGCGGCACCCAGTGGTCGCCCTCGCGGTGGAACATCGCCGGCTGGTCGCCACGCGAGGCTGCCTGGCGCTGGAACAGCTTGACGAGCGTGCGCTCGGGAACCGGCCCGATCCGCATCGCGATGTCGGACGCTTCGGATCGCCTGGTGCGCGCCCGCTCAGGCGCTCGAGTCGCTGTCGCCATTGAATTCTCGCCTCACTACAGCGTTCCGTGACCGGTCGCCGCTGAAACCCGAGTATGACCGTCGGCCAGGGTTCGCATGTCGTTCATCCCGAAAGCCTGTGCAGGGTGCGGAGCACTGTTCGCCGTTCTCCGGCTGCGGCGAAGAATTCCGAGTCCGCCGCTTCGACAACCGCGATCGCCTGCCGGGCGAGCGCCGCGCCGCCCGGCGTGATGCCCAGGCGCCGGGCTCGAGAATCGTCCGGGTCGGGGTCTCGCGTGATCAGCCGCCTGGCTTCGAGTCCACGGAGCACCTGCGAGGTCATCATCGGATCGGTGCCGGCGTGTTCGGCGACGCGACGCTGGGTCGGATCCTCCCGTGCCACCGATGCCAGCCACCACACGCTCGCGAGTAGCACGAACTGCACATGGGTGAGACCCAGGGGTCTGAGCGCCGCCACGATCACCCGCTGCCAGCGAAGCGTCACGCGCCAGAGGAGGAAGCCGGGGCTCTCGTCAGGTCCCGACGTCCGCGACCCGGGTTCCCCGTCCACGCTTGCGGCCGCGCCGGCCGGCGTGGTCATGGCCGCGCCGTCGTGGCACTGCACTCACACGTCTGCATCATGCAGGCTCCTCGGAGGGGCGGATATGATGCCCGCATACTATATGCGCGCATAGCAAGTGTCAAGCGGCGCCGGTCCGGGGGTGGACCGCCTTCACGCAACCGCCCGCGGGCAGGCGGGAACGGCGTCGAGGCACTCGTCGATGATTGCCCGCACGAGGCGGTCGACCCGATGCTCGCCGAGGCGCGGCGCACGCTGGGACAGTCGCTCCACGATCTCGTGCTCGCGGCCGGGATCCCGCTCCGGCAGCCGGGCGGCGAGCTTTCGCTGCTGGACCGCCTCCACCATCGCGGCACGGTACTCGAGCATCTGGAACACCGCGTCGTCGACGGTGTCGA
>DAIQQM010000020.1:0-27894 GCA_036786805.1 Candidatus Dormiibacterota bacterium
GCTGCAGCGCATCCGCAGCGGCGACAGCGGCGTCCTCCCCGTTCTGCTCGGACTCGTGGTCGTGGCCGTCGCATTCCAGATCGCCAACGGCAAGTTCCTGTCACCCCAGAACCTCGTCAACCTGGTCGAGCAGAGCACCATCTACATGCTGCTGGCGATGGCCGAGATCTTCGCGCTGTTGCTCGGAGAGATCGACCTGTCCGTCGGTCTGGTGATGGGATTGGGGGCGGTGCTCGTCGCCGAGGAGGTGCAGCCCGCCGGTCTCGGCTGGCCGTGGTGGTTCGCCATCATCGTCGCGCTGCTCGTCTGCTCAGTGGTCGGCCTGATTCAGGGCACGCTGGTCGCGCGCCTCAAGATGCCCTCGTTCATCGTCACCCTCGGTGGGCTGCTGATCCTCGAGGGAGTGTGCATCATCGTCCTCAACGGCAGCCTCGTCGGCATCGGCAACTCCCAGTTCAGCAACGAGGCCTTCGTCTACAACCTCTATTGGGGGCAGTTCAGTCCGGCAGTGAGCTGGATCCTGCTCATCGTCGTCGGGGTCGTGGCCGCGGGCTGGGAGTGGTACCGCGACAGCCGGCGCCGTCGATCCGGTCTCGTCGCCCCGCCCGCGAGCCTGACCCTGCTCAAGATCATCGTCGCGGCCGCGGCGGGCGTCGTCGTCGTGGTCATCTGCAACGTCAACCGCGCCCACTTCGGAGTCATCGAGGGACTGCCGTTCATCATCCCGATCGTCCTCGTCGTGCTCTTCGGCTGGACCGTCCTGCTGCAGCGCACGCGCTTCGGCCGCTACGTGTACGCGATCGGCGGCAACCCGGAGGCGGCGCGCCGGGCCGGCATCAGCCTGCCCACTATCCGGACGTGGTGCTTCGTCCTCGGGGCGCTCACCGCCGGCATCGCCGGGGTGCTCTTCGCCTCGTGGCAGGTATCGATCACCACCAATGTGATCAAGGACGCCAACAGCTACGTGCTGCTGGCGGTCGCTGCCGCGGTCATCGGCGGTACCAGCCTCTTCGGCGGCCGGGGCAAGACGATCCACGGCGTGCTCGGCGGCCTCGTCATCGGCGGCATCTACAACGGTCTCGAACTGATCGGAGTCACGTCCGAGTGGATCGACGTGGTCGTGGCATTGGTGCTGCTGGCCGCCGGGACCATCGACGTCCTCTCTCGCCGTGGCGGGCAGACCCGGGCCTGACTCCAACGAACGCTCCATCGGCCTCGCAGATCGGCGGCATCGATCCATGAGTCAAATGGCCTCCCCGGAGTCGGTCCGGCGACACAACCTGAGCCTGCTGCTTCGCCATCTGCATCAGTCCGGAGCCCTGTCGCGGTCTGAGATCGGCGGCGCCCTGGGGATGACCCGGAGCACCATCGGTGAGCTGGTCGCCGACCTCCGTGCTCGGGGACTCGTGGAAGAGGGCGACCCCGCGCGCCTCGGATCCCCCGGCCGGCCGTCGCTGGTCGCCCGTCCGAATCCGGAGGGAGCCGCGGCGATCACCGCCGAGATCGCGGTCAACTCGCTCTCCGCGGCGGTCGTCGGGCTGGGCGGCCGGATCCTCCACCGCGCCCGGATGACGCATCGACCCCGCCGCCTGGCGGTCGATCAGACCATCGAGGACATCGGCAAGCTCATCCAGGCGGCGCAGGCATCGATCCCGGCCGGGTGCTGGGTTGCCGGCCTCGGCATCGCCGTCGCGGGGGTGGTCCGCCGCGCCGACGGCATGGTGTACTTCGCGCCCAACCTCGGCTGGCGCGACGTCCCCCTGGGCCGCCTCATCGCCGACCAGATCGGGTCGAGCCTTCCGGTGCTCATCGGCAACGAGGCGGATCTCGGCGCGCTGGCCGAGCACACCTGGGGGGCGGGAGTCGGCGTCGACCACCTCGTCTATGTCTCCAGCGAGGTTGGCGTCGGCGGCGGCCTGATCATCGACGGCAAGCCACTCGTCGGAGCGGCGGGCTGCGCCGGAGAGGTCGGCCACGTCCAGGTGAACCCCGCCGGCGAGCGCTGCCGCTGCGGCGCGATCGGCTGCTGGGAGACCGAGATCGGCGGTCCGGCGATCCTCCGGAGGGTCGGGATCGCCGACAAGGTGTACAGGCCGGACGCCGTCAACCGTTTGCTCAGGGAGGCCTCCTGGGGTGACCCGGTTGCGCTCGCCGCCGTCGAGGATGTCGGCCGCTGGCTGGGCATGGGGCTCGCCGGCCTGGTCAACGTGTTCAACCCCCAGCGGGTCGTGCTCGGCGGACTGCTCGCCACCATGTGGCCGGTGGTCGATGAGATCGTGCAAGCGGAGTTGCGCGCTCGAGTCATGGCCCCGTCGCTCGATCTCGACGGGCTCATCCGGCCGACGCAGCTCGGCGCCGACGGACCGCTGCTCGGCGCCGCGGAACTGGCCCTGACGCGGGTCCTCGACGAGCCGACCCTGGTTCCCGCTCGCGCTGCCGAGCGGCAGTCCGCGTAGGCGACTGAGGGTCTACTGAACCGAGCGCAGGGCCGGGTAGTAGTCGCGGAAGCGACCGCGGGCGGCACGGGAAGGCTCGATCCACTCGGCCACCGGATCGACCACCTCGGTGACGCGCACGCACGCCTCGCTCGCCTGGTCGAGGTCGGAATAGACGCCGGCCGCGACGCCGCCGAGCAGCGCCGCCCCGAATGCCGAGCCCTGATCGGTGGCCATCACCTCCAGCGGCATCTCGAGCGCGCTGGCGACGATCTGGAGCCACAGCCGGCTTCGCGAGCCTCCTCCGGACACGCGGCCACGAGTGGCGGTGGCGCCCACGCCGGTCACGGTGTCGAGGCAGTCGCGCAAGGCAAACGCCACTCCCTCGAGAACGGCGCGGGTGAGAGCTCCGCGTCCGTGCGTGACCGACAGACCGCAGAACGCACCGCGGGCGTGGGGGTCGGCGTGCGGCGTCCTTTCGCCGGCCAGGTAGGGGAGAAAGGACACCCCGTCGGAGCCGGAGGGCACGCTCTCGGCTTCATCGAGCATCGCGTCGAAGCCGACTCCGGGGAGGAGGGTGTCGTGGTACCAGGCGAGCGACCCGGCCGCCGAGAGCATCACTCCCATCACCTGCCACCGATCCGGCACGGCGTGGCAGAAAGCGTGGACGCGTCCCTCGCGGTCAGCCAGGAAGCGATCGGTCGCGGCCAGCACCACGCCCGAGGTGCCGAGGACCACGGAAAGAGGACCCGGTCCGGTGATCCCCGCGCCAACCGCCGCGGCTGCCTGGTCGCCGGCTCCCGCGGCCACGGCGACACCGTCGAGCGTGCCGACCGAGTCCGGGCTCTCGGCAAGATCCGGGAGCCATGAGGCGGGGATCTCCAGATCCGCCAGCAGCTCGGTGCTCCAGCGTCGCTGCCCGACGTCGAGCAGGAGGGTGCCCGACGCATCGGCGACGTCGCTGCGATGCCCCCCGACGAGCTGGTCGCGGACGTAGTCCTTGGGGAGACAGATGCGCCGGATGCGGGCGTAGGCGTCCGGCTCGTTCTCCCGCATCCAGAGCAACTTCGGGGCGGTGAAGCCGGGGAGCGCACGGTTGCCCGTGAGCCGGATCAGCCGCTCCCTCCCGGAGCCGGATTCGAGTGCGGCGCACTGCGGAGCGGAGCGCTGATCGTTCCACAGGATGGCGGGCCGGATCACCGAGCCGCCGGTATCCAGGCACACCAGCCCGTGCATCTGACCAGAGAAGCCGATGCCGAGCACCTCGATGCCGCCTGCTTTGAGTCTGGCGAGGACCTCGTGCGTTGCGGTGACCCATGCATCGGGGGGTTGCTCCATCCAGCCGACCTGGGGCGAGCTGACCGGGTAGTCACGCTCGGCGACACCGAGGACCTCTCCTGAAGCCGGGTCGATGGCGATGCCCTTGGCGGAGCTGGTGCCGATGTCGACGCCGACGAGTGCGCCGCCACTCATGGCCGTGCCGAGGTCACACGCCGCGCGCGGCATTCGGGCCGTCGAGGCAGCGCGCCCGCCATGCGGCTAGGAGCGGATGCCGTAGAGATAGTCGAGGGCGAGCTGGTCGAGCTGCTCGAACGCCATGCCTCGCGCGGCGGAGGCCTCCACGTCGAAGGTCTCCGAGCGCATCGCGCTCAGGCTCTCGCCGGGGGCGAGCGTCGACTGCGCGAGCTGGTCGAGCCGTGCCGCGGCCAGCGCGGCATGCACCTCGGGGTCTGCGCGGAACGCCTGCGTCCGGCTCCGGAGCAGCAGGTAATTGCGCATGCACGCGGCTGCGCTCGCCCAGACACCGTCCATGTCCTCCGTCCGCGGCGGCTTGAAGTCGAAATGGCGGGCCCCCTGGTAGCCGCCGGACTCGAGGATGTCCACCGTCCAGAACGCGCCCCGGGCGTTGCCGGCGCCGAAGCGAAGATCCTGGTCGTACCGCGGTCCGTTCTGGCCGTTGAGGTCGACGTGGAAGAGCTTCCCGTGCCACAGCGCCTGGGCCAGTCCATGGGCGAAGTTGAGGCTTGCCATCTCCTCATGACCCACCTCGGGATTGAGCCCGACCATCTCCGCGTGCTCGAGCTCGCCGATGAAGGCGAGCGCGTGCCCGATGGTGGGCAGGAAGATGTCGCCGCGAGGCTCGTTCGGCTTGGGCTCTATGGCGAAGCGCATGCCGTAGCCCTGCTCAATGACGTAGGTGGTGAGGATGTCGAAGGCCTCCTTGTATCGGTCAAGCGCGGCGCGAACATCCTTCGCGGCACCCGACTCCGCACCTTCGCGGCCTCCCCAGAACACCACGACCCCGGCACCAAGCTCGGCCGCGAGGTCGAGGTTGTCCGCCACCTTGCGGATCGCGAATCGGCGCACCGCGCGGTCGTTTGCGGTGAAAGCACCGTCGCGGAAGACCGGATGTGAGAACAGATTGGTGGTCACCATCGGGACGACGAGGCCGGCACTGTCAACCGCCCGTCGGAGCCTCCCGATCGCCTCGCTCTTCTCGGCCGCTGACGCGCCGAACGGGAACACGTCGTTGTCGTGGAAGCTCACCCCGAACGCACCCAGCTCCGCGAGCTTCGCAACGGCCATGACGGGGTCGAGCGGGGCGCGAATGGCGGTACCGAAGACGTCGACTCCCTGCCAGCCCACGGTCCAAAGACCAAATGAGAAACGATCGGCGTGACTCGCCTGCAGCACAACATTCTCCTCACGGACTCGCCAGCATTCGCGAATCACCGGAAAGCGGCCCGGAGCGGTCGCAGCTGGCGGGGGTTCGGCGTGGATTATACCGTGCGGCGCAATGGACTTATGAGCATTCAGAGGATCACGGTGACGGTCGTCGAACCGGTGCCGGAGACGCCGTCATTATCTGTGACGGTGACGGTAATCGTGTAGCTGCGAAGGGATGGTGCCGTAGTTGTGCGAGAGAGCGAAGGTGGTGCCGTTGAGAGCCAGCGGAATGGTGCCGCTGCCATCGCTGCAGTTCACCGTTGCCGTGAAGGTGTGGCCGGCCAGATCGCTGTCGGTGAAGTTTCCCGAACCGTTTCTGCGCTGGTGGTCGGCAGGCTCCAAAAGGAGCTGCCGGTCGCGCAGCGGCGGGTGAGCCGTTGTCGTGGAAGGTCCACCCGTCAGTCCACGCGGGTCCGCGCAGAGAAGGCTTGGTTTGACCAATTTCTGGATGGAGCTGAACCCGTTGCAGTCGAGCGTTCCGAGCCCGTTGGGACGAACGCTGTTGATGGTGCCGGCGGCGGCGGGAACGGCCTGTCCGGCCAGCACCAGCGCTACGACGACCGCGACCTGAGCCCCCCGACGGAACCGTGCAGCGGCAATGATCCCCCGCTTCATGCCGACTCGCCCGACAGTCCAGTTCCTCGGGGCGACTATAGCCGGCGTGGGTGGGGAGTTTCAGGCTCCTGCCGGATTCGGGGACACTCCGCGCGGCTCGGCCGCGGCCGGCGTCGATTCCATGATCGCGAGCAGCTGGACGAGCACGTGGCGGAGGTCGGAGCGGATCGCGTAGGTCGCATCCGGTTCCTGCCCGCTGACCACGAGAACCCCGGTCGACTCGAAGCGATCCAGCTGGTGCCGGACCTCGAACGGTGAGAGCTTCGAGCGCGCCGACAGGTCATCGAGCTTCTGGGGACGATCGAGCAGCTGGGTCACGATCCGCAGGCGATCGGGATCGCCGAGAGCGTGGAGCAGGTCCCCGGTGGCGGTGAGCTCGTCGTCGGTTCGGGTCACCAGGGATCGCACCGCCTCCAGTGCCGCGCGAGGCTTCAGCGGCAGTCGGTGCCCGCTCACGTAGCTCGTCTGCAGGAGCACCTCACCGGCAGTCGCACCGGCGCTGCGCCGGGCCACGATCACGTAGAACGCTCCGACCACCAGGAGCACGACGACTCCGTCCACCCACCCGCTCCCGAAGCCGACTCCGAGCAGGCGGCCGAGCGCGAGCAACCCGGTCACGATGCTGGCCACAACGCCGATGTCGAGAAGGGCGGCAAGCACGACGCGCACCCATCGCGGAACGCGAACGAGGCCGGCGCCGGACGACGACGGCGTCTTGCGGACCGCGAGATAGCAGCCCACGCCCATCACGATCAGGATCGCGCCCTGGACGGCGAGCTTCTGGAGTTGATCGAGGAAATGCTCGACCGGGACGCCGATCAGAATCCCGAGCGCAACGTAGACGCCGACCCAGACGACGGTCGAGGAGACCATCGCCACGATGAAGGACCGCCGGGGCGAGCGGACTGCCCCGGCGACCAGTGTGGTGTAGATCCGGAGCCCGGGAATCAGCCTGCTGATCGCGATGCCGCGCCACCCGGCGGCGCGCAGCCGCTCCTCGACCCGCTCGAGGTTGCGCTGCTGACGAAGGCGCCGCGCAAGACCCTTCAGTCCTCGATCGCCGACGGCTCGAGCCCAGCTGTAACCCACCAGGGAGCCGGCGATGCACGCGACCAGTGCCAGCGGGATGAACGCATAGGGATTGAGCCCACCCGACGCGATCAGCAGGCCGGCGACGAGCAGGGTCAGCTCACCCGGAGCAAAGGGCAGGGGTACCCCGGCCTCCTCAGCGAAGAGCAGGGCGGGGAGCAGCGCGAGGGCGACGGCCCCGTGCAGCCCCGAAAGGAAGTTCACCGGGACATCATCCCCCCGGGGTCCGCGCGGTGCTGTACAGCGCGAGACGCCCGGAAAAGGCTCGTTCTGCGACAGTGCCCTCGTGCTGGAGACCGAGGCGGTCGTTGTGGGCGCGGGACCGAGCGGGTCCACGGCCGCCCTGCTGCTCGCCAGAGGCGGTCACGACGTGGTGCTCGTGGACCGGGCCCGATTCCCCCGCGACAAAGCGTGTGGCGAGGGGATCATGCCGCCCGGGGTCGAGGCCCTGCGACGCCTGGGCCTGTACGAGCGGGTCCTCGAGACCGGCGCGCGGCCGCTCCGCGGCGTCACCTATCAGCTTGCGAAGGGCGGTCCAGGGGTGCATGTGCGGTTCCCGATTCCGCCGGCCGGCGGGGCGCCGGAAGGGCTCGGCATCCGGCGCACCAGCTTCGATGAGGTGCTCGTCGATGCGGTCCGGCGGCAACCTCATGCCACCGTGCGGGAGGGGGAGCGGGTCACCGGGCTCATCCACGACGAGTCGCAGCGGGTGGTCGGTGTCGCCACAACGGCCGGCCATATCAGGGCCGGCATCGTCATCGGTGCTGACGGGCTGCACTCGCAGGTGCGAGCCTGGGCCGGCCTTCGGGCTCGATCTCAGGCGCGATTGCGCTACGGGCTTGCCGGCCACTGGCGCGTCGACACCCGCGACCGTGACGCGGTGACCGTGACCCTCGCCGGCGACCACGAGTGGTACGAGGCTCCGGTGGGGCCCGACCTGCTGCTTGTCTCGATCCTGACTCATCGGTCGTTGCCGCCGATGACCGCGCGGACCTACGCGGGCGCGGCGCGTCGGAGCATCGCCGGTCTCCGTGACGCGGAACTGGTCGCAGGACCGCTCGGCGCCGCGTACTTCCATCAGCGTGTCCGCGCCGTCGCGGAAGGCGCCATCTTTCTCACCGGCGACGCGTCCGGCTACGACGACCCCACGACGGGAGACGGCATCGCGATCGGGATGCTCGTCGCGGAGCGTCTTGCCGTGCACGTGGGCGACCTCCTCAGTGGACGCATCTCCGAGCCCACCGCCGCCGCCCGATATGCACGCGACCACAATGGCCTCGTTCGCGAGCGCCGCCGGCTCACCGAACTCGCGCTCTTCCTGGCGCGATCGCCGGTGTTGAGCCGGCGCGCGATGACGCGAGCCCGAAGCGATCCGCGCGCGCTCGCCAAGTTGATCGCGATCAACTGCGGGTATCAGACCTTTCGGGATCTCTCAGCGCGCGACTGGCTCTCGCTCGCCGGGATCTGACGGCTGCGCCGCCCCGGCCGCGGAACGAACCGAGGGACGCCGCTGAACGCCTGTCGATAGCCGGGCATGGCATCGAGCAGCCGCTCCTCGGCACGGATCCGGGGCATCAGCACCGCGGCATTGGCGAGCGAGAGCACCACAGCCTCGGGGAGGGCACCCACCGCGACGGGGAGGCACGCGAACTCGAGTGCCACCGCGACGTAGTTCGGGTGGCGCACGTACCGATACGGGCCGCCGGTCTCGATGTGACCCTCGGGGGACACGTGCGCGGTCACGTTCCAGCTTTCCCCCAGGGTGCGAATCGCCCACAACCGGAGCCCCGCCGATGCGGCGAGGCCGAGGAGCGCCGCAACCTCCACCGGTCGCGAGACCCGCCGTCCGCGCCGCGGCCACGCGCTGACCGCAAACAGGGCCACGTGCACGGCGACCATGACCGGGTAGGTGGCAGGCGACGCCTGCTCGGCCCGCGGCAGCCTCGCTCGGTTGCGCGACGAGATGCGCAACTCGACGAGCCGCTGCGACGCGGTCGCGAGGACAAGGGCGCTTCGCGCCCCGCGGTTCATGACGCCCAGAGCAGCTCGAAGAGCTCGACCATCACGCCGGGGCCGAACGCGGCACCGAGACCGCGTCCCGCATCGACGGGGAGATGTGCCGCCAGCTCCTCGAGCACGAACAGGATCGCGGCAGACGAGGTGTTGCCGGTTGTGGCCATGACGCGCCGGGTTGCGGCCACCTGACGGTCGTCAAGCGCGAGGCAGCGTGTGACCGCGTCGACGATCGCCTGTCCCCCCGGGTGCAGCGCGACGGCATCCAGTCCGGCGGTCGAGCCGATGAAGCGGTCGACGAGCGCGGGGAGGTGTGTCTCGAGCAGTCGTGGCAGCTGACGAGAGACCACGACCCGAAATCCGTCATCGGCCCTCTCGAACCCGAGCGCGTCGGTGCTCGACGCCACCAGATGGTGAGCGGTCCGGCCGATGCCGATACGACCCGGCATCACTCCCTGGCGAAGCACCGCGGCGCCGGCTCCATCGCCGAAGACGAGCACGCTCAACAGGTTGTCCGCGGAGGTGTCCGACGGACGGAACGTGAGCGAGGGAACCTCGACGGCCACCACAAGCGCCGTCTGGGCGGGATGGGTGCGCACCCAGTCCGACGCCCACGTCAGGGCGGCCGCGCCACCGGCACAGCCGAAGTTCATGAAGGGCATGCGCCGGATATCCCGCCTGAGCCCGAGGTGATTGATCAGCTGCACGTCGATGCCGGGAAGCACGAACCCGGTGCATGAGGACACGACGATGAGCCCGATGTCGTCGCTCGCGGCGCCGGCATCACGAAGAGCCCGCTCCGCGGCGGTGATTGCGAGCGGGGTCGCCTCGGCGGCGTAGCGAAGCGCCTGCTCGCCGGGGCTCAACGGTACGAGGGCTTCATCGAGCGGGCGCACCAGGTACCGGTGGGTGTCGGCGAGCTCTTCGGTGAACAGGCTGACCCGGCGTTCGAGCCGCGGCCAGACCTTCGTGAGCAGCCCGAGCACCTCGTCGCCGCCGGCGCGATACGGCGGAACCGCGGTGGCCAGCCCCTCGATGGTGACCGGTGCGAGCACCTCGCTCGGAAACGCCCGGCGGTCCGGCAGCGCCGCGGAGCGATGCGCCGCCTCAACAACCATGCGTTGCGATCATGACACCGACGTACAGAGTGACGGCCGCGCCTCTTCGGGATTCGAGATACGGAGAGTATGCCCGCGGGTTACAGGAACCGCCGCGCCTGCTATTCGGGAGTCACGTAGGCGGCGGTCAGCCCACCGTCCACGAGGAAGGTCGAACCGTTCACGTACGACGACTCGTCGCCGGCGAGAAACAGCGCGGCGTTTGCGATCTCTCGCGCGGTGGCCAGCCGGCCCATGGGCAGATGCACGCGCCGGCGCTCATACGCATCGGGATTGTCCGAGAAGAGACGCATGAGCAGCGGTGTTTCGACGGGCCCCGGACACAACGCGTTGACCCGCACCCCTTGGCGGGCGAACTGGACTGCCAGCTCGCGGCTCATCGACAGCACCGCACCCTTGGACGCCGTGTACCCGATCTGCGAGGTCGCCGCACCCACGAGCGCGACGAATGAGGCGACGTTGATCACCGAGCCACCGCCGCGTTCGAGCAGATGTGGAATCCCGTACTTGCAGCACAGGTACACGCCCTTCGCATTGACGGCCTGAACGCGGTCCCACGCGTCGGGTTCGGTGGTCAGGATCGAGTCGTCGTCGGGTGGCATGATCCCGGCGTTGTTGTAGAGAATGTCGATGCCGCCGAATGCGGCCACAGCGGCTTCATACATCGTTGCGACGCTCGCCGCGTCGCTGACATCGACCGCGACGAAGGTCGCGCGCTTGCACTCTGCCGCGGTCTGCTCACCCGCCGACCGGCTTGTGTCGGCAACGACAACCGATGCTCCCTCTGACGAGAAGAGCATCGCCGCCTCGCGGCCGATGCCACCCGCCGCGCCCGTGATCACCGCCACCTTGCCGTCGAGGCGTCCCATCTCCGTGTCAGCCCTCCGTCGTCATGAATACGTTCTTGACCTCGGAGTAGCCGTCGAGCGCCTGCATGCCGAGCTCGCGACCGAACCCCGATTGCTTGAAGCCCCCGAACGGCGTGGACACCCGCACCGAGGAATTGCTGTTGATGGAGAGCACTCCGGTCTCGAGCGCCCTCGCGACGCGCAGCGCTCTCCCGCCGTTGGTCGTCCAGATGGATCCCGACAGTCCATAGGGCGTGTCGTTTGCGATTCGCACCGCGTCGGCCTCGTCGGTGAAGGGGATGATCGCGGCCACCGGCCCGAAGACCTCGTCGCGAGCGATGCGGTCGGTATTGGTCGCCTCGACCAGCGTGCACGGATACCAGAAACCGGGGCCGTCGGGTGTCGATCCTTTGAACAGCGGCTCGGACTCGACGAACGAGGCCACGGTCGCGCGGTGACCGCCCGAGACGAGCGGCCCCATCTCAGTCGAGTCGTCCTCCGGATCGCCGACGCGCAGCGCACCGGTTGCGGCAATGAGCAGTGCGACGAAGCGGTCGTACGCCTCGCGCTGCACGAGGATCCGCGAGCGCGCGCAGCAGTCCTGCCCGGCGTTGCCGAACACCGCGTACGGCGCAGCGGCCGCCGCGCGCTCGAGGTCGGCATCGGCAAAGACGATGTTCGCCGACTTGCCGCCGAGCTCGAGCGTCACGCGCTTGATGCTCTCGGCAGCCCCGCGCATGACGCCGACCCCCACCTCCGTGGAGCCGGTGAAGCCGATCTTGGCGACATCGGGATGGTGGATGAGCCGCTCGCCGACGATGCGGCCGGGGCCCACCACGACGTTGAGCACGCCGGGCGGGATGCCAGCCTCGAGGGCGAGTTCGCCGAGGCGGATCGCGGTCATCGGGGTCAGCTCGGCCGGCTTGAGGACCACGGTGTTGCCGCACGCGAGTGCGGGCCCGACCTTCCAGCTGGCGATGTTGAGCGGGAAGTTCCAGGGCACGATGAGCCCGACCACGCCGAGTGGCTCGCGGAAGGTCATGTCGACACCACCGGCCACGGGGATCGTCTGGCCGAAATGCTTGTCGACGGCGCCGGCGTAGTAGTGGAAGACCTCGGCGACCATGCCCACCTCGCCGCGCGAGTCCGCGATGGGCTTGCCGACGTTCCTGGTCTCCAGGAGGGCGAGTTCCTCGTGATGGTCCTCGATGACACCCGCGAGGCGGCGCAGCAGGCGCGCGCGGTCAGACGGGGCAACCGCCCGCCAGGCCGGGAACGCGGCCTTCGCCGCCGCTACGGCGCGGTCGGTCTCGGTCACGCCCGCCTGCTCCAGCTCGGCCACGGGTTGCTCCGTGGCCGGGTTGATAACCCGGAGGGTCATCCGCGCTCGAAGAAGCGTTCGCGCTCGTAGCAGGTGACCGCCTTGTCGAAGAGGTGCTGCTCGGTACGCGCGTAGTTCAAATAGTGATCCACCACGTCGTCGCCGAACGCGGCACGCGCGACCGTGCCCTGCTCGAGCGCCGTGATCGCCTCGTTCAGCGTGTGCGGAAAGCGCTTGACATCGGACTCATAGGCGTTGCCTGTGTATGCCGGCGGGAGCTCGAGCTTGTTCTCGATGCCGTGCAATCCGGCTGCGAGCAACGCGGCAAACGCAAGGTACGGATTGGCATCCGCTCCCGGGATCCGGCACTCCACGCGCAGCGACTTGCCATGACCGACGACACGGAAGCCGCACGTCCGGTTGTCGTAACCCCAGGCGAGTGTCGTCGGCGCCCAGCTTCCGGCGGCGTAGCGCTTGTAGGAGTTGACGTTCGGCGCGAGAAACACGGCGAACTCACCGGCGCAAGCGATCATGCCGGCGAGGTACTGCTTGAAGAGTGTCGATTCGCCTGCGAAGAGTGCGTCGCCGCCACCCCAGAGACTTGAGTGGATGTGGCACGAGCTTCCGATCCAGGTGTGATCCGGCTTGGCCATGAAGGTCACCGAGCAGCCGCGCTGGTGTGCCATCTCCTTGATCCCGTTCTTGTAGATGACGTGGTTGTCTGCCATGGTCACGGCGGTGTCGTACCGGAAGTTCAGCTCCTGCTGGCCGGGCCATGCCTCGCCCTTGGATGTTTCCACTCGCATGCCCGCCGCCTGCATGTTGTTGCGCACCGCGCGAATGAACGGCTCGTCATAGCTGGTTGCGAGGATGTGGTAGTCGAGGATGTACGGCACCGAGGGGGTGAGTCCGCGGTAGTGCTGCGCGTGCGCCTCCGCATACGTTTCCTTGATGAGGAAGAACTCCAGCTCGGAGCCGAACATGGCCTCGTATCCGAGGCCACGGGCGCGCTCGATCTGCGCCTTGAGCACCTGGCGCGGCGACGGGCGAACCGGCGTGCCATCGTTCCACGCGACGTCGCAGAGCACGAGCGCGGTGCCTTCGAGCCAGGGAATGCGCCGCATGGTGGCGAAATCGGGGACCATCGAGAAGTCGCCGTAGCCCCGCTCCCAGCTGGCGATCTCGTAGCCGGGCACGGGATCCATCTCCATCTCGAGTGCGAGCAGGTAGTTGCAACCCTCGATCGGGTTCTTGTGCGCCATCTCGTCGAGGAAGAAGTGCGCCTCCATGCGCTTCCCCATGAGGCGACCCTGCATGTCCGTGAACGCCACGACGACCGTATCGACATCGCCGGCTTCGACGGAGTTGGTGAGTTCGTCGAGCGTGAGCATGGTTCAGCTGCCCTCCTTGGCGGCATCGGTTGCGACCGCGCCATTGTGGTTGCGCTCGGCGACGCGATCGACGAACCGCCGGAAGAGCGACATCGCCCATCCCTGCCGGTCGAGCAACTCCTCGGGATGACACTGCACGGCGACGATCATTCCGTCCGCCGATTCGATGCCCTCGACGACACCGTCCGGACTCTTGGCCGTCACGTGCAGGCCGGGTGCGACGTCCTTCACCGACTGGTGATGCAGGCTGTTCACCATCACGTGATCACCGGGGGTGACCTTCGACAGCTCCGAGCCGGGAACCACATCGATGGAGTGTGCGAGCAGGTCGCGCGGCAGCCCGTGGTTGTCGTGACCGTCGATGTGCTGGCGCAGCGAGCCGCCCAGCGCCACGTTGATGACCTGCTGTCCGCGGCAGATCCCGAATACGGGCACCCCCTCCTCGACGGCGGCGCGGACAAGGGCGATCTCGGTGAGATCGAGCGGCGGATCGACGTTGGGCGTCTCCTCCTGCCGGGCCTCACCGTATGCGGGCGGGTCGACATCCCAGCCACCCGGGACGAGCAGCCCGTCGATGCGATGGATCAATGACGACGCCTCGTCGGCTCCGAGGCCGTTCGGCTGAGGATCGAGTGTCACCGGCTCACCGCCGGCCGCCTCGACGGCGCGAATGTACGGCGAGTAGTACGCCGGTCCGCGGCGCGGACTGCAGGTCACGCCAATCCTGGGCTTGGACATCTTGGGGATCCTTCGCGTGCTCGCGGCGCCGGCGCCGCGAGCACGCGTGATGAACCGATGAGTGGGCTCAGCCTGCCGAGACGGCGGGCACCGGCGCGGTCGTGGGCGCGAACCCCGCCTCGATCATCGCCAGCTCCTCTGCCGTGCCCTGCACGCGAGGGCCCTTGAACCAGTTCTTCGCCGAGACGATCCACCAGATCGTGGTGCCGCCCAGCACCACCGCGAAGGCGACGATCGTGTAGTTGAAGTTGGTCCCGGTGATCGGGAATGCCGTCGGGAGGATGAAGAGGATGCTGATGATCACGATCCACACGACGGCGATGGTTCCGACCACGCGGCTCCACCGACCGAGGTGCCACGGACCACGCTCGAATGCGTCGCCCGCGCGCAGCCGCAGCAGGATCGGGATGCCGTACGCGACGTAGAGACCGATGACCGCAATCGAGATCACGGCCGCGTATGCGTAGGTGTTGAACACGTACGGGAGGAAGAGGATGAACGCGCCGACCACGGCAAGCCAGATCGAGTTGGTTGGCGTGCGCGTGCGCTTGTTGATCTTGCTCCAGAGCTGATGCCCCGGAACCGCGCCGTCACGCGAGAAGGCATAGATCATGCGCGAGTTTGCGGTCACCGAGGACATGCCGCAGTAGAACTGCGCGCCGATCGCGATGAGCAGGAGGAACTGGCCGAGACCGCCGCCCGCCGCGTCGATGAAGATCTGTGCTGCCGGTACGACCGCGGTGGACTCGGTGCCGTAGTTCTGAATCGCGGAGGTGACGCCGATCAGCAGGATCCACCCGGCGAACAGCGAGACGACAATCGAGAGGACGATCCCGCGCGGCCCTGCGGTGGCCGCGTTCTTGGTCTCCTCCGTCATGTGCGCCGAGGCGTCATACCCGGTGAAGGTGTACTGCGCCAGCAGAAGACCGATCAGGAAGACATAGATGATGTTGCCGGGGAAGGACGCACCGGTTCCGTTCTGGAAGCTCGTGAAGATGAACGACACCGACTGATGGTGCTTGGGAACGATGAGGAGCACCGCGACGATGACGACCACTCCGGTGATGTGCCACCAGACGGAGACGTCGTTGAGGAGCGCGACCAGCCGGACCCCGAACGTGTTCAGCAATCCGTGGAGGAAGAGCGCAACCGCATAGACGCCGAGAATGGGCCATGGTGTCAGCGGGTATCCGAACCAGTTGTTCATGAACGCTGACGCGAAGAGCGCGAGGCCGCCGTCGATGCCCGCGGTGACCGCCACCTGACCGACGAGGTTGAACCAGCCGGTGAACCAGCTCCAGGCCGGTCCGTTCTTGCCGCCGAGCTTGGCGGACCAGTAATAGAGCCCACCGGCTGTGGGGTAGCTCGAGCAGACCTCCGCCATGGCGAGGCCGACGATGATGACCATGACACCGACGAGCGGCCAGCCGATGTTCATGTCGATCGGGCCGCCGTTGAACATCGCGACGCCGTACGCGGTCAGGCACCCCGACAGGATCGAGATGATCGTGAACGAGACAGCGAAGTTGGAGAAGCCCCCCATCCGCCGCAGCAATTCCTGGGCGTACCCGAGCCTGTGCAGAGTCTCGGTATCGCTGTCAACAGCCTGAACGGTCATCGGCTCATCTCCCCATGCAGTCCGGTGCGGTGGGCGCACAGTAGCAGCGCCTCCGTACCAGCGTCAACAGATTTATCGAACAAACCCAAACGGCGCAAAACTGTAAGAATCGTTTCAATGCCGGAGTTGCTCGTCGGTGAGCTTGTGCGCCAGCGGATGGGGGCGTTCAGCGCGTCCGAGCGGCGGCTCGGGCAAGTGCTGCTGGCGTTCTATCCGGTCGCCGGACTGGAGAGCCTGACCCGCTTCGCGGAGCGCGCGGGCGTGAGTCCCGCCACCGTGACTCGATTCATCACCAAGCTCGGCCTGCGCGGCTACCCGGAGTTCCAGGACTCGCTTCGGCAGGAGTTGCAGGAGCGCCTCAGCTCGCCGCTCGCGCGCTACGAGCTGACACCCCCCGGTGGCCCAAGCGACTCGGTGCTCCACGATGCGTTCGCCACCTACGAGCACAGCCTCCGGACCAGCCTCGACATGGTGTCGGAGCACGACTTCGAGGCCGTGATCGACCTCCTCGCCGACCCACGCCGCCGGGTGCTCTCGCTCGGCGGCCGGGTGAGTGCTTTCATGGCGCGCTACCTGGCAAGCCAGCTGCACCTCATCCGTCCCGGCGTCGAGCTCGTCGATCCGGAGCGGAGCAATCCGGCCGATCACCTGGTCGACCTGGGGCGCCGCGATGTCCTGGTGGTCTTCGACTACCGCCGCTATCAGAGCGACTCCATCAACAGCGCCAAGGTCGCCGCCGGCCGGGGCAGCACCGTCGTGCTCGTGACGGATCCGTGGCTGTCTCCGGCGGCCGCTTCGGCACGCTACGTCCTGGTCACCGGCGTGCAGACGACCGTGGCGCCGTTCGATTCGATGGTCTCTGCGCTGGCGCTCACCGAGGCGCTGATCGCCGCCGTGCTCGCTCGCCTCGGCGAGACCGCCCTGGCACGGATGCGGCGCATGGACGAGCTGCGGGAAGGCGTCGTCTACGGCGACGGTGGCTGAGCGCGAGGTACGCTCGCTCGGTTGACCGAGGCAATCGCGACGCTGGTCCCGTGATCACCGAACTGCTCGAGCTGGCCGACTGGCGCCGTCAGGTGAGCGAGCTGTACGCGGCGGTCCGCGCCGAGCCGGACCCTCCGTCGGCGTGGATGCGCTGGTGTGCGGTGCGCGATCGGCTCTTTCGGACCCATTCGCAGAGCCCCGTGCCCGCGGCGGAGCGCGGCGACTCCACGGCCCCCGAGTACTACGGGTACGACCCGGCGCTGCGCACGCCGGCCGAGGTGGAAGCCGCCGACGGTGCGACCTTCGAGCTTCCGGGCTCGACGAGCGGACACATCACCGCGCAGCGTGCCGCCACCGCGCGCTTCTCGCTCGGCGGTGCGCCGTCAAGTCTCTCGATGTTCTGGCTGCTCGACTATGCGGGTGGGTTCTTCCTCTCGTTTCGCGATGCCACCTCCGGCGGCGAGACGTACGGCGCGGGTCGCTACCTGCTCGACACCGCGAAGAGCGCCGATCTCGGGACCGATGGCGGCGGACGCCTGATCCTGGACTTCAACTTCGCGTACCAGCCCTCATGCAGCTACGACCCGAGGTGGAGCTGTCCGCTGCCGCCCCGCGAGAACTGGCTGGCGGTCCCGATCCGAGGCGGAGAGCGCCTGCATCGGTGATCAGAACAGCGAAGGAACGATCGCCTCGATGAGGTGGGGGCCCGGCTCGGCGAACGCCCGGGCCAGGTCATCCGCGAATGCCTCCGCGGTCTCCGGGCGGGTCGCGGGGACTCCGAAGCCCCGGGCGAGCGCGACGAAGTCGATCTCAGGCGGCGCGATGTCGAGCATCGCGAGCGCGCGTTCGCCGGACGAAGTCGCGCCGACCCGGGCGAGCTCCATCCGCAGGATCGCGTAGCGGCGGTTGCTGAAGATGACGGAGGTGACGTCGAGCTGCTCGCGCGCCATGGTCCAGAGCGACTGGAGCGTGTAGAGCGCCGATCCGTCCGCCTCGAGGGCCAGGACCTGCCGGTCCCGGCAGGCGATGGCAGCGCCGAGCGCCACCGGAAGGCCCTGGCCGATCGACCCACCGGTCAGGGTGAGCCAGTCGTGCCGCGGAGCCCCCGCGGTGAACAGGGGAAGGAAGGTGCCGCTGGTGTTGGCCTCATCGGACACGATCGCTCCCTCGGGCAGCAGCGCGCCGATGGCACGAGCAATCGACTCGGCGCCCAGGTCACCGGTCGGCCGCTCCGGGCGCGCCGGATCGGCGACAGTTGGGGAGGTGTCGGCGCCCAACGCCGCGACGAGCGTCTCCAGCGCTGCAACCGCGTCGTCACCCTCGCCGGCGAGGGTGAGCACGTCGCAACCGTCGGGCACGAGGTCGCTGGGTTTCCCCGGATAGGCGAAGAACGAGACCGGAGACTTCGCGTCGACGAGGATGAGATGTCTCAGGCCATCGAGCTGTCCCGCGGCCATCTCCGCGAGGTAGGCGAGTCGCTGGATCTCCGGGATGCCCGCGCCCCGCTCGGCGCGCGCGGCGAATGTCTCGGCAAGCAGTTCCGCGCCCGTTGCAGCCGCGATACGTGACGCCGCGCGGATGCCCGGTTCGCGGAGTGCGCCGCCGCCGATGAGCAGCGCCGTACGTTCCTTCGAACGGAGTGCCGCCGCGGCCTCCTCGAGCGTGGCGGCTTGCACTGCGGCGCGCGGAGTCCGCGTCACCGGAGGCGCCACCGATCCGCCCTCGGACCACGAGACGTCCGCCGGAAGGATGAGGGTGGCCACCTGCCCCGGCGGTCCGCACGCAGCCGCGACCGCGGCGGCGGCGTCCGCGCCGGCATCGGTGGACCGCATGCTCCGGCGGATCCAGGTCGAGACGTTGCGCGCCACGGTGTCGATATCGGACTCGAGCGGCGCATCAAACCGCTTGTGATACGTGGCGTGGTCGCCGACGATCGCCACCACGGGGGCGTGGCTGCGCCGCGCGTTGTGGAGATTTGCGAGCCCGTTGCCGAGGCCCGGTCCGAGATGGAGGAGGACCGCCGCCGGAGTGTCGCGCATGCGCGCGTAGCCATCGGCGGCGCCGGTGGCGACTCCCTCGAAGAGCGCAAGCACGCCGTGCATCTCCGGCACGGCGTCGAGCGTTGCGACAAAGTGCATCTCTGAGGTGCCCGGATTCGCGAACACGACGTCGACGCCGGACGCCACCAGGCTGCGGACGACCGCCTCGCCGCCGATCATCTCGCGCTCGGCTGCATCGACGCGGTCTCGGGCTCGAGCACCGCGCCGGGATTGAGGATGCCGTCGGGATCGAACGCCGTCTTGATCCTGCGCATGAGCGCAAGCTTCGCCGGGTCTTCCAGGGCGAGGAAGTGGCTGCGCTTGTCGGTGCCGATGCCGTGCTCGCCGGACACGGCGCCGCCGAGTGCCGCGCCGGCGGCGAAGACGCCGCGCAGCACTCGCTCGAGCCGCTCCGGGTCGGACTGGAACACCGACAGATGAACGTTGCCGTCGCCGGCGTGGCCGCACCCGATCACCATCGAGCCCGTATCCTGCGCGATTAGTGACACTTCTGCCAGGAACTCAGGGATCTGCGCGCGCGGGACGACCGTGTCGATGATCTCGTTGGCACCCGCGGCCTTGGCGGCGAAGAATGCCCGCTCGCGCGCCTCGATCAGGTCGGATGCCGCACGCGCCGGCAGCACATAGACGTCGAGAGCGCCCAGCGTCGTGATCAGGTCGCCGAGCTGCTCGATGTCCTCGTCGAGGCGGCCCGGGTCACGGGACTCGAGCACCACGACCAGGTAGGCGAGCGCGGCCTCCTTGACCGCTGCGCCGATCCCCAGTTCGAGCCCGCGCGCGGCGGTGATCGCGGCCATCGACATCATGTCGATGTACTCCAGGATCATCGGCGCGACGCCACTCTGGACGATGCGTGGAACCGCGGTGGCGATCTCCGCGACGGTTCGGAACGGAGCCAGCACGGTCGCCGCGTGCGGCTGGCGGGGATAGAGACGCAGGATCGCCTCGGTGACCACGGCCAGCGTGCCCTCCGACCCGACGATGAGCTGGGTGAGGTCGTAGCCGGAGGTTGCCTTGACGAATTTGCCGCCGGTGCGGATGACCTCGCCCGTCCCGAGGACCGCTTCGAGGCCGAGCACCTGGTGGCGGGTGACCCCGTATTTGACGGCTCGCATGCCGCCCGCATTGGTGGCGACATTGCCGCCCAGGCTCGCGCTGCTCTCCCCGGGGTAGACCGGATAGACGAGGCCGTGCCGGGCAACGACCTCGTCGAGCTGGCGGAGGCTCACCCCGGGTTGGACGACCGCGACCTGATTGTCGACGTCGATCTCCAGGATGGCGCTCATCTCGCGAAACGCGATGAGCACGCCGCCCTCGCGGGGGACGCAGCCGCCGGCGAGGCCGGTCCCGGAGCCGCGAGCCGTCACGGGCAGCCCGAACTCGCGCGCAATCGCGATGATCGCCGACACCTCGGCGGCCGAATGGGGGAGGGCGACCACGTCCGGAGCGTGCCAGTGGGCCACGAGCGACTCGTCGTGCCAGTCGTCCTCGCTGACCTCGGCGCCGGTCAGGACCCTCGGGGGGCCCAGGAGGGCCGTGAGCTTCTCGACGGCACTGAGCACGTGAGGGCGCCTACGAGCCGGTGAAGGTTGCCCGGCGCTTCTCGAGAAAGGCACTCACGCCCTCGAAGAAATCGCTCGTCGTCGTCGCCTCCGTCTGAAGGCGCTCCTCGACTGCGAGTTGCGCCTCGAGATCGTTCTCGTGCGAGACCTCGAGCGCCCGCTTGGTGAGGGCGATGGAGCGCGGGCCGCGCGCCAGGCGGCCGGCGAGCTCGGCGGCGGCCGTGGCAAGCTCGGAGTCGGGCACGACCCGGTTGACGATGCCGAGGTCGAGTGCGCGAGTGGCGTCGACCGTCTCCCCCAGCATGGTGAGCTCGGCGGCGCGGGCCGGGCCGATGAGCCGGGGCAGGAAATAGGTGCTGGCGAGGTCGGGGATGAGACCGATTCGGACGAACGCCTGGACGAACGTTGCGGACTCGGCGGCGATGCGGAGGTCGCAGGCGAGCGCGAGCGAGAATCCGGCGCCGGCCGCGACGCCGTTGACCGCGGCGATCACCGGCTGGTCCATGGAACGGATGGCGCGGATCGCCGGGGTGTAGTGATCCCGGAGCACCGCTCCCACGTCGAATCCACCGTCGGTCGCGGTGGCACGGAGATCCTGACCGCTGCAGAAGCCGCGCCCCGCGCCGGTGATGATCACCGCGCGAACGGTGCGGCCCGAGGCTGCCTCGACGAGCGCCCCGGTGACCTCATCGAGGAGCGCAGGGGTGATCGCATTGAGGACCTCCGGCCGGTTGAGCGTCAGGGTGAGGACCCCGTCGCTCACGGACCGGAGCAGTTGCGTGGCGGTGGTCGGCGTTGCTTCGGCGGTCATGGCGGCGAACTCTACGCCGACGCGTTGCCGAGTTCGCGGAGGCGCTCGTATGTGTAGATCCCGGTGTTGTGGCCGTCGGCCCAGACGGTGTTCAACCCGTAGGCGCCGACCAGTGAGATATCCGCGAGCTCATCCTCGCCGGGATGGAGGACCGGGTCCGAGCTGAAGCGGCCCCGAAACCCGGGTTCCCCCTTGCATGCCGCGCATGGGCAGGCCCGGCGGAGCACGGCGAACGGGATGTGGTGCGAGGCGCCGTCGGACCAATCGATCAGCAGCGCTCGATGCTGCTCGTCGTAGTCGAAGCGCACGGGTCGGAGCTCCTCGGCCACCGTGCGCAGACCTTGTGCGCCTAGCGAAGCACCGACTGGAGCTTCATCGCGAGCCCCATGTCGCCCTTGATCTTGATCTTGCCGCTCATGAAAGCCATGGTGCCGTCGAGTTTGCCGGTGGCCAGGTCGACGAAGTCCTCCGACTTCATGGTGATCGTGATGTTGGGGTTCTCCGGCACTCCCTCGCCGATGTCGGCACTGCCGTCCTTGAGAGCGATGTGGTACTGACCAGGGGCCTCGCCATTCAGATCGAAGGCGTAGACAGCGTTCATCCCGGCGGCCTTGGTCGGATCGGCGGCGATGCGGGAATTGATCTCACTGAAGATTTCGGCTGGTGTGGACGGCATGGTTGGTACTCCTTGCAAGTGATCTGCATCCGGCCGGCTGCACGCCGGCCTCGATCCCAGTCTACCGAGTGCGGCGATGGACCGGCCGCGGTGCGGGCCGCGTCGCCCGCGTCCTGAGAATCGGCTGAGAGGCGCCGTGGAGGCCTGCGAGGGCAGGGTAATTCTCAGATCGGACGGCGAAACTGGCCGGCCATGGGGAGCGCCAACCTGCAGCTCAGCCGGCGTCAGGTCCTCGGCATCGGCGCCGGTGGCGTGATCGGCGCGGTTGGCTTTCGATACCTCGCCATGCAGCTGCCCGCGGCGTCGCGCGAGACCGCATCGGCGTCCGGCGTTGAGGGAGCCTGGACGAGCCCGCTCGGCAGCCCGGCCGGCCTGGCGGCCCACCTCCTGCGCCGGGCGACGTTCGGGTACACCGCCGCGGAGCTCGATTCGGCGGCGTCGATGCGGTACGCCGACCTCGTCGACATGGTCGTCAACCAGGCGGCGCAGGCACTGCCGCGGGTGGGGGACGCCACCAACCACGAGGCGGTGGTTCAAGCCTGGTACGACCACATGGCCACGACGCCGGCGCAGTTCCCGGAGCGGATGACGCTCTTCTGGCACGGGCTGCTCACCAGCGACTATCGCAAGGCGGCGCGCCTGCCCTTCGTCCTCCAGCAGAACGAGCTCTACAGATCGATCGGTCGGAGCAACTTCCGAACGCTCATCAAGGCTGTCACCTACGACCCGCTGATGATTCGCTACCTCGACCTCGAGGAGAGCACCGCCGCCGCCCCGAATGAGAATTACAGCCGCGAGCTCATGGAGCTGTTCACGCTCGGCGCCGGTCATTACACCGAGACCGACGTGCGCGAAGGGGCTCGCGCCTTTTCAGGAATCCGGACCGTGCTCGTCGATGCGAACGGACGGCGCATGCAGCCGCCGAAGCTCAAGGGCTCGACACCCGCGGTGTACGCCCAGACCCTGGATCAGCTCATCGCTCAGGGGGCACGTTTCAAGGGGGTGCTCGCAGCCGGCCAGCACGACGCCGGGGTCAAGACATTCCTCGGCCACACCGGCGATATCGACCCGGCAGAGGCGCTCGACATCATCCTGTCCCAGCCCGCCTGCGCACCACGCATCGCGCGCAGTGCGCTGGTGCAGTTCTGCACGCCGGATCCATCCACCGCGCTCGTCAACAGCGTGGCATCGCAGTTCCGCGACAGCAACTACGACATCAAGACGCTCATGCGAGCGATCTTCACCGACCCGGCTTTCACCTCCGCGAGCGCATACCGATCGTTGGTGCGCGGCCCCGCGGAGTACATGGTCGCCACCATGCGAGCGCTGAAACGCCCCGACCTCGCCGCGACGTGCGTGCGGTCCGGCGCGGCGATGGATCAGCTGCTCTACGACATGCCCACGGTGGCCGGCTGGCCGTCCAACCAGGGCTGGGTGTCTTCGGCGGCATGGCTGGCGCGATTGAACTTCGCGGCGGGTGTGGTCGCGTCCACCCCGGACCTCCCGGATCCCCTCGAGGCGGTGCGGACCCAGCTCGACGGCGTGGTGGGGTCCGACACGGCGACCGTCTTCAATGCGAGCGAGAGCAACGGCGACAGGTGGTACGCGCTCCTCGCAAGCCCCGAGTTTCAGCTCAAGTGAGGCCGATGACATGATCACCCGCCGCGATTTCATGGTCAGCGGCATCACCGCAACCGGTGCCGGCATCATCGTGCCGCCGGTTTTCGCCAAGTCGGTGTTCGCCGCGACCATCGACGACGTCCACAACGACCATGTGCTGGTCATCCTGCAGCTCGGGGGTGGCAACGACGGGCTCAACACCGTGATCCCCTACGCGGACCCGGCCTACCTGCAGGCGCGGCCGACGATCGGGATTCCGGCCGACAAAGTGCTCCGGCTCAACGCCGAGATCGGCCTCAATCCGGTGATGCCCGGCATCAAGAAGCTCTTCGACGCCGGCTCGGTGGCACTCGTGCAGGGTGTCGGGTATCCGAAGCCCGTGTACTCGCACTTCGAGGGCCTGTACATCTGGGAGCACGCTGATCCGACCATGCGGCAGACCGAAGGATGGCTCGGCAAGCTGCTCGCGGGCCAACTCGACGCGCAGGGCCATCCGCTCACGGGGTGCGCTCTCGGCCAGGCGAGCACCCCCGCCGAACTGCTCGCCCAGAACGCTTCGGTGAGCGTGATCGATTCGATACCCACCTACGCGGTGGAGGGCGGCGAGGGACGACGCGTCGCTGGTCCGGCGCTGTATCGGAGGACGCCGGGCATCTACGGGGCACTGTTCGACCAGGCGCTGACGACCGCGGAGTACGGGATCGCGGCGCTTGCGGATTCGCAGAATCGCTACGCGCCTTCGGTCACCTACACGCCGCAGAGCACCGTGTACGGCAGCAAGAACAGCCTCGCGGCATCGCTGCAGCTGACGGCGGAGATGATCGTCACCCAGCCGAGCGTGAAGATCTGTCACGTCGTCCTCGGTGGCTTCGACACGCACCAGGACGAGGACACCCGCCAGAGCGCGTTGCTTGCATACGTGGACAGCGCGGTGAGCGCATTCATGCAGGACATCGCCAACCATGGGATGGCCGATCGCGTGGTGCTCATGACCTGGTCCGAATTCGGCAGGCGCGTCCGCGAGAACGGCGGTAAGGGAACCGACCATGGCGCCGCCGCACCCGTGTTTGTCGTCGGCAAGCCCGTCAAGGGTGGTGTGCTCGGTGAGCAGCCGTCGCTCACCAGCACCGTCGACTCGGGAAACCTGCAGTACAACGTCGATTTTCGCAGCGTGTACCAGAGCCTGATCCGCGACTGGCTCCGGGCGGACCCGGCGTCGGTGCTCGGCGCATCCTTCCCCGAGCTGCCGATCATCCGGACCGTCTAGCACCGTGACCCTCACCGCGCGGGCACTCAAGGCGATCAGCAGCGTCAGCGCTGTCGCACTCTGCGGCGTGAGCGGCGTGCTTGTCGCCACCGACCCGAAACCCGCGGCGGCACCGCTGCGGCCACCGGTGAACGGCGCATCGCACGGCACCGCGTCACTGGTGATCCCGCCGACATGCGGCGCGACAGGTTTCGCCGGCAGCGGCGCGACCGCGACCCTCGATCCGTCGTTGCTGCCCATCGCTCAACGCCTTGGTCAGGCGACGACGGCGACCGAACGCCGGGCGATTCTTGCGTCGCTGACGGCATCGCAGCGGCTCGACATCGAAGCTTACGTGCGGGCGCTGCGCCGCTCAGCGATGAGCTCGAGCGGGCGCTGTGAGGACCAGGGCACGGGGTCCGCGGACGGTGGGTCGATCGCACCATCGGTCGTCGCGGCGCCCGCTTCGACGCAGCCCCTCATCAACACCTACGTCTCATGAAGACTGCAACCGCCCGCACCATCGGTCACGCCTTCGCGGCGTTCGGCGGAGCGCGATGCGAGCTCATGGTCTGCGATGCGCCCGCGGCTGACGTGTCCGCAGCGGTGGCGGATGTCGTCACCTTCGAGCGCAGGCTGACGCGTTTCGACGCCCGCAGCGAACTCTCGCGGTTCAACGCCGCGGCCGGTGCACGCGCGCCCGTCTCCGCGCTCCTCAGCGAGTTGCTCCGCGTGTGCCTCGACGCCTATCTGCTGAGCGACGGCCTCGTCAATGCCGCCTGCCTTCCCGCGCTTGTCGCCGCGGGGTACGACCGGTCGATCACCGCCGTGCGTCGACATCCGGCGATCCTGCGACGCGAGGCGGCGCGCCCGCAGGTGCCACCGCTTCCAGAGGTGCTCGACGTCGGCGCCGGCTGGGCTCGCGTGGCTCCGGGCTGCGCGGTCGACCTCGGTGGGGTGGGCAAGGGATGGCTCGCGGATCGTCTCTGCGAGCGCTTCGACAACGCGGCGGTCAACCTCGGTGGCGACGTCCGGACTCGTGGCGACGGACCCGAGTGCCGCGGCTGGACGGTTGCGCTTTGCGACGGGCGCCTCGTGACCGTGGGGGATGCGGGCATCGCAACCTCTGGAATCTCGGGCAGGCGCTGGCCGGGTGGACACCATCTCATCGACCCGCGGACCGCGGCGCCCGCTCGCACCGATGTCACCACCGTGTCGGTCGTCGCCGGGACCGCGCTCCGTGCCGAGGTGCTCGCCAAGAGCGCATGTGTCATGGGAGCGTCGGCCGTGGACGCGTGGCTCGCGGCGCCGCGGGTCGCTGCGGCATGCGCTCGTCCTCGATGCCTGACGCGAACCTCGACCTCGTCCTGTGGTACGCCACCCGCGCAGCCGCCCTGGCGGCGTTCTTCGTGCTCGCTGCCTCGCTGCTCACCGGCATGGCAATCCGTGCCGCGTATCTCGCGCCGCTCGCCCGGAATCGGGCCGTCGTTGCGGTGCACGGGTTTCTCGCCTGGTTCTGGGTGCCGCTCGTCGTGGTGCACGTCACTGCGCTCCTGCTCGACGCGACCTCACAGGTCACGCCGCTCGATGTCCTCGTGCCGTTTCGGGTCGATGAGGGGACGGGATCACAACTGGCCGTCGGGCTGGGCACGGTCGGTTTCCTCGCTCTCGTGCTGATCACGGTCACGGCCACCCTGCGACGCGTGATGCGCCCCGCGGTGTGGCTCTGGATCCATCGCCTCACCTACCCGATGTTCGCGATCTTCCTGATCCACGCACAGCTGGCAGGAACCGACTTCAGCCAGGTGACGATCAGCCTCGCGGCATGGGCGACCGCCGGCGGCCTGGTCGCGCTGGCGCTCCTCCGGGCCGCCGGAGGACGGATGACCAGCGATCCGCCTGTGTAGGGGTTTCTTCAGCCGGGTACACTCGTCGCATGCTGTCCTGGATGTGGGTGGTCTGGCTGCTCGCCGGCCTGGTCCTCGTGGGCATGGAGGTCCACACTCAGGCGTTCTACGCGCTGTTCCTGGCGCTCGGTTCCTTCGCGGCGACGGTCGTCGCCATCTTCCCCACACAGGTGTGGCTCCAGGCTGTGGTCGGCGCTGCGGTCGCCATCATCGGCACCATGGCGGTGCGGCCCACGCTGGCCCGGATCTCCGCGAGCCGCCTCGGCCCGAAGCTGGCCATGCCGGGCGCGTCAGACAATCTTGTCGGGCAGCCCGCGCTGACACTCGAGCCTGTCGGCGACGAGAACCACCCCGGGCACGCGCGCCTCTTCAACGAACGCTGGCTGGCGGTGACAACCAATCCAGGCGGCGTGCCGGCACATCAGCAGGTTACTGTCGTCGAAGTGCGCGGCACCACCCTCGTGGTCGCGCCCCCCAAGGGAGGCTGACTCAGTGGACAACAGTGGCCTGGTCACCGCGATCATCGTCGTCGTCCTGCTCATCGTGGTGGCCATCCTCATCGGCGGCGCGGTGCGCGTCGTGCCCCAGGGATTCGCCGGAGTGGTCACCCGTTTTGGACGATTCCGTCGGGAATCTCAAGCCGGCCTGACCATCATCACGCCCTTCATCGACAAGCTCCTCCGGGTGGACATGCGCGAGACGCCGCGCACCGGAGATCGGCAGGACGTGATCACCCGCGACAACGTCGCGGTCGCGGTGAACGCAACCATCTTCAGCCAGGTCATCGAGCCGCGAGCGGCACTGTTCAACGTTTCCGACTATCTCGTCGCGATCGATCAGCAGGCACGCACCACGCTTCGTAACGCGTTCGGCAACGTCAGCCTCGACGAGGCGCTCTCCTCTCGCGAGCAGATCAACGCCGCGATGCAGCAGCAGATGGAGCAGGTGACCGACAAGTGGGGGATCCGCATCAACCGGATCGAGATCGTCGACATCTCCCCGCCGGTGCAGATCCTCCAGGCGATGGCGTTGCAGAAGCAGGCGGACCAGGAGAAGCGCGCCCGCATCCTGCAGTCCGAGGGCCAGCAGCAGTCGGCCGTCAACATCGCCGACGG
>DAIQQM010000116.1:0-6808 GCA_036786805.1 Candidatus Dormiibacterota bacterium
CCGCGACCGCTGGCAACAGCATCTCAAGAGCGGCGGTCGTCACTACCTCGACGAGGCTGCTGCGTTGGAGGCGCTGAACGCAATCACCCCGGACGTCGGGGCGGGCGTGGCCGCTCTTGCATATCACGCGCTGGCCGAGGTCATGGAGCGGGCCAGGATCGGCCGGCTGACGCGTCATCAGCACGTGCTGTTTCGCCTCGGCAGGTTGATCGCGTATGCGGAATGCGCCGCCAGCCTCTCACGACGCGCGAAGCGCGCGGCTGACGGTCAACAGCATCCGAAGGCCGATGACCGATTCGCGCCCGCGGCGCAGGCGGTCATGGCGCGGATCTTCGCCCGCGAGGCGGCGCTGATCGTGGCGGAGGAAGGGGTGCGATGGCTGCTCTCCGGAGATGGGGCCGCAACGCAAGAGCTGGAGACGTTGGAGGCGGCGCTTCGCTGTGAAGACATCCACGCCGCGCAGCAGGGCCTACTCGACGACATGGATGAGCTCGCCGACACGTTGTTCCAGCGCGACCCTCGAAATTGAGACAAGAATGACAATAAGTGAATTGAGCACTCCGACTGGCCGGAACGGCAATGGTTGCGCGGTCGCCGTGGTCGGGCTGGGATGCATTCTCCCCGACGCACCCGACGTCGGCGCCTTCTGGAAGAACCTCGAGACTGGGCGGTACAGCATCTCGGAAGTGCCGCCCGACCGGTGGGATCCCAAGCTGTATTACGACCCCGACCCGAAAGCTCCTGACAAGACCTATTCGAAGATCGGCGGTTGGGTTCGGGACTGGACATGGGATCCGTTTGGCTGGCGACTGCCCATCCCACCCCGGGTCGGCGACGAGCTCGACGATGGACAGAAGTGGGCGATCGCTTGCACCAAGGCTGCCCTGGATGACTACGGATATCCGTCGCGCCCGCTCGAACCGGAGCGGACCGCGGTGATCTTGGGGAGCGCAATCGGTGGCGAGCACCACTACCTCAGCTCGCTCCGCATCTACTTCCCTGAGTACGCCGAGGTGATTCGAGCGGCGCCGCATTTCCGAGCGCTGCCGGCGGACGTGCAGAAGGCGGTTCTGGACGAGACGTTAGCCGGCGCTCGCCTGCGCTTCCCGGACGTCACTGAGGACACCATGCCGGGCGAGCTCGGCAACATCCTCGCCGGCCGGGTCGCCAACCTGTTCAACTTCCGAGGCCCGGGCTTCACCGTCGACGCGGCATGCGCCTCAGGCCTCGCGGCGCTGAAGGCGGCGGTGGCATTGCTGGCGTCCGGTGACGTCGACGCGGTGGTTGGTGGCGGTGTCGACCGGAACATGGGTGCCAACCTCTACGTGAAGTTCTGCAAGATCGGTGCCCTTTCGGCCACCGGCACGCGGCCGTACGCGGAAGGAGCGGACGGATTCGTCATGGGTGAAGGCGCGGCCGTCTTCCTGCTCAAGCGCCTGGCCGACGCGGAGCGCGACGGCGATGCCGTGTACGCCGTCATCCGAGGCGTCGCCGGCTCGAGCGACGGCAAGGGCAAGGGGATCACCGCACCCAACCCGATCGGCCAGCGCCTTGCCATTCAACGTGCCTGGGAGCAGGCCGGATTGTCGCCCGGCACCGTCAACTTCCTCGAGGGCCACGGCACGTCGACCAGGGTCGGCGACGTCGTCGAGATGCAGAGCCTCCACGCTGTTTTCGGAGAAGCCGGGCTCGCCCAGGGCTCGGTGCCGCTCGGCTCCGTGAAATCGAATTTCGGCCATCTCAAAGCCGCGGCGGGCGCGACCGGGTTGCTGAAGACCATCCTTGCCCTGCACCACAAGGCGCTGCCGCCAAGCCTCCATTTCGTCAGACCCAACCCCGACATCGACTTCGCCCACTCACCGTTCCGCGTCAACGGCGAGCTTCAAGACTGGGCAGTCCCGGCCGGCGCCGTCCGCCGGGCCGGCGTCAGCGCATTCGGCTTCGGCGGAGCGAATTTTCACGCGGTCCTGGACGAGTACGTTCCCGGCTCGGTGGAGGGGGGCCGCCCGGTTGCGATCGCGGTCCCGGCACTCCCCGATGTCACCCGATCGCGCGCGCCGGCGGTTTCCGTCGCCGTGCATGACACGGCGTCACCGCTGCCCCTGCGCGGCGCGCTGGTGCTCGGTGCAGCCGATGAGCAGGCTCTGGTTGAGCGGCTCATGCAGGTGCGGGCGGCGGCAAGCGGGGGGCAGGCGCCGAAGCCCTGCCAACCCGCCGCTGCCGACCTCGGTGCAGCGCACCGAGTTGCGATCGACTTCGCCGACGCCTCGGATCTCGCCGACAAGGCTGGGCGGGCAATGCACGCACTCCAGTCGGGAAACCCCGCGGCGTGGCGAGCCCTGGCGAGCCAGGGCGTCTTCCACGGCCGTGGTCCCGCCTCCAAGCTCGCTTTTCTCTTCACAGGCCAGGGCTCGCAGTACGTGGACATGTTGCGAGAGATGCGAGCCGAGCCGGTCGTCGCCAGGACCTTTGACGAGGCGGACGGGATCATGACCCCGCTCCTCGGTGCGCCGCTCACCGAATTCATCTTCAGCGACCGAGGCGGTGCCGGTGCAGAGGCGGATGCACGCCTCGCCAAGACCGCCGTCACGCAGCCGGCGGTGCTCACCGTGGAGGTGGCGTTGGCGCGGCTCCTCGCGACCTACGGGGTGGTTCCGGACGTGGTGATGGGCCACAGCATGGGTGAGTACGCCGCGCTCGTCGCCGCCGGAGCCCTGGACTTCCCGGACGCGCTGCTGGCGGTGAGCGCACGAGGTCGCGCGGTTGCAGACGTCCGGGTCCCTGACGCCGGGAGGATGGCGGCCGTCCTGGCCCCGCGGGAGGCTATCGAGCGGGCGGTGGCAACCACCGGAGGTGGCGTGAGCATCGTCAACTTCAACAGCACAGGACAGTCGGTGATCGCCGGCACCTCCGATGCCGTTGAGCGATCCAGCGACGCGCTGGAGCAGCAGGGTTTCTCGGTGGTGCCGCTGAGCATCAGCCACGCGTACCACACCTCGCTCGTGGCTCCCGCCGCGCCGGTCTTGCGACTGGCTCTGAGCCGCCTCAACCTCCGTCCACCGTCGCTGCCGATCGTGTCCAGTCGAACCGGCGACTTCTACTCGCAGGCGCCGGACACGGTGCCGGAGCTGGTCGATAGCCTCGTCCAGCAGCTGACCTCACCGGTGCAATTCGTCAAGGCCCTGCACGCGCTCTACGACGCCGGCGCGCGTGCGTTCATCGAGGTCGGCCCGAAGAGTGCTCTGCATGGATTCGTCCTCGACGTCCTGGGCGACCACCCCGACGTTGTGGCGCTGTTCACCAACCATCCGAAGATCGGTGGTATCGCCTCTTTCAACCATGCCCTGTGCGGGCTGTATGCCGCTGGGCTCGGCTCGGGCACCCCTTCAGCGACGGTCGCGGCGCCGAGGGTGGATACCGTGCCGGACCGTGTTGCGCTGCCCGATTTCAAGGCGGCCGATGCCGTTCCCCGCCGAGTGCCGGTGCCGGCGTTGCGGCCACCCCTGGCGCGATGCGCCGCAACCGGCGTGGTGCTCGGCGCCGGCAGCCGCGTCGTGGTGATGCCTGACAGTTCTGGCGTGACCGCCGCATTGACAGCGATGCTCACCGCCCGAGGCGTCATGACGCTCGCACTCGACGCAAGCCTCGACGCCCCGGCGTTGAGGACCGGCTGCGCGTCTGGCTCGACGAGGGCCCCATCCAGGGGGTGTACTGGCTTCCCGCGCTTGACCCTGAGGGCGCTTTGAGCGTGATGGACCTGGTCACGTGGCGCGAAGCGCTGCGGATTCGCGTGAAGCTGCTGTCGACGACGATGCGGGCGCTCTACGAGTCGGTCGCCGGGGTCGGAAGCTTCCTGGTCAGCGCGGTGCGTCTGGGAGGCCAGCATGGCTACGACGACGCCGGGGCGTGCGCGCCCCTGGGCGGAGCGGTCACAGGGTTCACGAAGGCGTACAAGCGCGAACGACTGGACGCCCTGGTCAAGGCGGTCGACGTCGAGACCACCGCAGATGCGGAGCATGTTGCCGAGATCCTCATCGATGAGACCCTGCGTGACCCGGGTGTCGTCGAGATCGGACACCGCGCCGGGCTCCGCTGGACCGTCGCGCTCGAGGGGCGGCCCGCGGCCGACGGAGCGGCCGGTCTCTCCCTCACGCCGCAGACGGTGTTCCTTGTCAGCGGCGCGGCCGGGGGCATCGTCTCGGCGATCGTGGCCGACCTGGCCGCAGCCTCGGGCGGTCTCTTCCACCTTCTCGACCTCGCCCCGGAGCCCGACCCGAACAACCCCGACATGATCAAGTTCGCCGCCGAGCGCGACGGTCTGAAGCGCGATCTGGTCGAACGGCTCAAGGCGCGAGGCGAGCACCCCACCCCAGTCATCGTGGAGCGCGAGCTGGGCGGTCTGGAGCGGCAGCACGCGGCGCTGTCGGCGATGGCAGCGGTGCGCGCGTCGGGGGGCACCGTCTGGTACCACCGTGTCGACCTCACCGACACCGACGCGGTCGCCGCGGTGATCGAGAGCATCAGATCCCAGCACGGTCGCATCGACGTGCTCATCCATGCCGCCGGCATCGAGATCAGCCATCTCCTGCCCGACAAGTCGCCTCGAGAGTTCGACCTCGTGTTCGATGTGAAGAGCGACGGGTGGTTCAACCTCATGCGCGGCATCGGAGACATGCCCGTCGGCGCCACGGTGGCGTTCACCTCCGTCGCGGGGCGGTTCGGCAACGGCGGGCAGACCGACTACAGCGCTTCGAACGACCTGCTCTGCAAGCTCACGTCGAATCTCCGCACGACCCGGTCGGCCACGCGCGGCATCGCCATCGACTGGACGGCATGGACGGGCATCGGGATGGCAACTCGAGGGTCGATCCCGAAGATGATGGAGCTGGCGGGCATCGATGTCCTGCCCCCGGAGGCGGGCGTTCCCGTGGTGCGCCGCGAGCTCACCGTTGGGGGCACGCGGGGAGAGGTGCTCATCGCCGACCGGCTCGGCGCCCTGCTGAGCGAGTGGCACGAGACCGGTGGCGTGGATCCTTCGGCCGTCGGCGCTCGCGGCCCGATGATCGGGTCGGACATCCGGATGGGGGTCCACGGCGGGCTGACCGTCGAGACGGAACTCGATCCGGCCAAGCAGGGATTTCTCCACGATCACGCGATGGAAGGAACCCCATTGCTCCCGGGGGTGATGGGCGTCGAGGCCTTCGCGGAGCTGGCCTCGCTCCCGCTGCCCGGCTGGTCGGTGGCGGCGGTCGAGGACGTGCACTTCAACGTCCCGTTCAAGTTCTACCGCGCAGCCCCTCGCACCCTCACGCTGCGCGCGAGCTATCGGCAGGAGGGGGAGGATCTCGTTGCGGACTGCCGTCTCATCGGCACCCACGAGCTTCGCGCCGGCCTGGCCCCGCAGGTGACCACGCACTTCACCGGGCTTGTTCGAATGCGCCGCGCGCCGGTTGGGGTTGAGACCATGCCCGTCCCCCCCCTGCTTGGCCCGGCGATCCCGGCCGAGGCGATCTACCAGGTGCTCTTTCACGGCCCCTGCTACCGGGTGCTCGCGAAGGAGTATGTGGCCGGTATGGAAGCGATCGGTGTCATGGCCACCGGGTTGCCCGACGATCATGCCCCGGCGTCGCCAATGCTGATGACACCTCGCCTGATCGAGCTTGCCCTGCAGACCGCCGGGATCTGGGATCTGGCGACCGCGGGGCGCTTCGCGCTCCCGCTCCGAATCGACCGCGTTGTGGCCGCACCGCCGGGCACGGCGCCCTTCGGAACGCCGGTGGCGCGAGCCCAGGCGAAGGACGACGGCTCGTTCGACGTGATGGTTGTGGATGAAACCGGCACCGTGCTCATCCGCCTCGAGGGCTACCGTTCGATCGAGCTCCCCGGCGTCGGGGGCGAGGCCACCGTCCGGCTGCTCCAGAGTGCCGCAGCCGGGAGCGTGACTTTGTCACACCAATGAGGGTCGAACGTCATCGCCGGTTCATTGACTTCCGGCTCTGGTGCTTCACCCGCCGGCGGCCCAGGATGCCATCAGAGTCCATCAACACGAGGCGCTCCAATGCGACAGGGTCTTGACAGCGAAAGCCTGATACTGGCACTCGATTCCATCAGGGATTTCGCGCACGCTCGCCTGAGCGACGAGATCCTGCGCGGCTTCGACGAACGTGACGAGTTTCCGATGGAGATCGTTCGCGCGATGTGCGGCGAGGGGCTCGGGATCCAGCTGCTGTTCATCGAGGACGCCTATGGCGGCATGGGTGGCGGCGCATTCGATGTCTACCGCGTCTGCGAGCAGATGGCCAACATCGATCTCGGAGTCGCCACCGGCGTCCTGGCGACGTTTCTGGGAAGCGACCCGGTCGTCTTCGGTGGGACGGTGGAGCAGAAGCGCCGCTGGCTCGGCCGCATCGCAGAGAAGGGTGCGCTCATGGCCTACGGCGCCACCGAGCCCGAGGCGGGGAGCGACCTCGGCGCCCTGCGCACCACGGCCGTGCGGGTCGAGGAGGGCGGCCGGATCACCGGCTACCGGATCACCGGTCGAAAGCAGTGGATCAGCAACGGCGGGGTGGCCGATCTCTACTCGATCCTTGCCAATGCCCCGGACGGAGCGAGCTGGTTCGTCGTCGAAGCCGGCACTCCGGGCTTCGAGCACGGCAAGCAGGAGGACAAGCACGGCATCCGAGCGAGCAACACCGCCGCCCTCATGCTCGACGATGTCCTGGTCGACGCGGATGCGCTGGTGGGCGGTGTCGAGGGACATGGCTTGCTCCAGGCGCAGCAGGTGTTCGGCTTCACCCGCCTCATGGTT
>DAIQQM010000117.1:0-6753 GCA_036786805.1 Candidatus Dormiibacterota bacterium
GAGCCCGTGCACGGCGAGCAGACGGAGCTCCGCCGCCCCATTCCGCGCCTGAGCGATGGCGCGCTCCACCGAGATGGCCACGTCCCCGACTCGGGCTCGCTCCCCGGCTGGAAACGCGAGAACGTCGGTGGCCGCATCGTTGCTCAGAAAACGCCGGTTGAGATCGCGGAGCTCCGCGTCATCGGTCAGCCGCACGGACAGACCTGCGCGTGCGGGGACGTCGAGCCGCGCTCCGCAGGCGCGGAGCAACGACCCGAGGCGTGCCTCCGCGACAACACGACGCTGCCGCGGGCTGAGGCACGGATCGCGGATGACGCTCACCCGCATGGGAGCAGATGCGTCAGGCGCTCTTGACGCGACGCTTCCGCGCTGCAAGCAGCTTTCGCTTGCGGCGCACGGACGGCTTCTCGTAGTGCTCGCGTCTGCGAACCTCGGAGAGGATGCCGTTCTGCTTGATCTTCTTGTTGAACCGTCGTAGCGCGCTCTCAAAGGTCTCGCCTTCGCGGACCTTCACTTCCGACACGGTCGGAATCACCTCCTTTCTGCCTTTCGGCTGGACCCGGGCCTCAATGGCGCGGACCTTGAATTCTACCTTGAGTCCTGGTCACCGAGGAGCCCGGCCACCAGTTCGGTCATGACCGTCCCCGCCCTGCCCGCAAGGATGAGGCTGGCCATGCGGTCCAGGTCGGTGGCGCCCTGGTTGATGATCAGCAGCCTCGCGCGATGCCGGACGGCCTCGACAGGGATCGAGGCCGCGGGCCAGACCGAGAGGGTCGATCCCACGGCGAGGCAGATATCGCAGAGGCGCGCCTCCTCGATCGCCCGATCCACGTCGGCGGCCACCATCGCCTGGCCGAAGCTGATCGTGGCCGTTTTGAGCAGGCCACCGCAGACCTCGCAGTGCGGATCCTCGTCGCCCTCGCGCACGCGATCGAGCGCGACCTCGATGGGCATCCGCCGGTTGCACCCGAGGCACATGGCCTCGTTCGAGGTGCCGTGGAGCTCGATCACGTTCACCGTGCCCGCCTTCTGATGGAGACCGTCGGTGTTCTGGGTCACGACGACGGGCGCGAGGCCGGCAGCCTGGAGCCTGGTCACCGCCAGGTGGGCCGCATTCGGCTCGGCGCCGGAGAATCGCCCCTCGAGGCGAGTCCTCCAGCGCTCCACGCGGACCTCGCGATCGCTGACATAGCTCTCGATCGAGTAGCGCTGCGGGTCGGTCGTCTTCCAGACACCGTTCGGGCCGCGGAAATCGGGGATACCTGATTCGGTCGAGATCCCGGCGCCGGTGAAGACGAGGATGCGCCGCGCCTGGCGCAGCCAGGGGAGGGCTTCGGCGAGACCGGGTGTCGGCGCACCGTCGACGGTGGGACCCGGCTCCATCGCGTCCATCCGGCAATTCTTGCCGCGCGCGACAGCCTGGTGTCGCCACGTCAGCCCAGAATCGACGTCGATGACCGGCACCGTGCTCACCGACGCCCCGCTCGTTTCCGCCGCCCTCGACGACGAGCAGCGGATCGCCGTCGAGCACGGCGACGGCCCCTGCCTCGTGATCGCAGGGCCGGGCAGCGGCAAGACGCGGATCATCGTCGAGCGATATCACCGGCTCTCGGCTCTCGGTATCGGTGCCGGGAGGCAGCTGGTGCTCACCTACACCCGCAAGGCCGCCGACGAGATGCGGGCGCGCGTGGAGCGCTCGCACGGCTCGTTCGGGGACGATGCGCCGCTCACCAACTACCACTCGTTCGGCCTCCGGGTCGTTCGCGAGTGGGGCTGGCTTCTCGGCATCTCCCCCGTGCTCCGTATCGCCGACGCCGCCGAGCGCTGGCTGCATGTGGAGGCGGTGCTCGACGAGCTGCGCCCGCCGCTGCTCTGGAACCCGCTGCGGCCGCACGACCTCATGGACCCGCTCCTCGAGGTCATCGGCACCGCGAAGCAGGAGCTGGTCACGCCCGACGCCTACGCAACCTGGGCGGCTGCACGCGTCGAAGCGTGCGACGACCCCGCGGAGCGGATCGTGCTCGAACGCCACCAGGACGTGGCGCGCGTCTACGCGCGGCTCGACGAGCGCTACCGGCGTGCGGGGGTCTTCGATTTCGACGACTGCATCCTCTACGCGGAGCGTCTGATCCGCGAGCAGCCGGCGGTGCGCAGCGCGGTCGCCGATCGCATCAGCCACGTGATGGTGGACGAGTACCAGGACACCAACTACGCGCAGGCCAAGCTGGTGGAGACGCTCGTCGCCGGCCACCGCAATCTCTTCGTGGTCGCCGACGACGACCAGTCCATCTACAAGTTTCGTGGCGCGAGCCGCGCCAACCTTGACCGCTTCACCCGGGAGTACCCCGAGCATCGCCAGCTCGTGCTCACGCACAACTACCGGAGCACCGACCAGATCGTCGCGGCGTCGCGCGCTGTCATCGCCGTCGCCAGCCCCGCCACCCGCATCGAGAAGCGGTTGATCGCCGATCGCGGACCCGGCGCCGCCGTGGAGGTGTGGCGCGCGCCCGAGGAGCGGAGCGAGGCGATGTCCGTGGCTCGCGAGTGTGCCCGCCTCATCGCCGCCGGGACGCGACCCGCCGACATCGCGTGGCTCTTCCGTCAACACGTCGACATGCAGCCGGCCATGCGGGCGCTGCGACAGTGCGGCGTCCCCTATCAGGTGGCGGGTGGTCGCGGCTTCTTCCAGGAACGCGAGATCAAGGACGCGCTGGCGCTGCTCGCCGCCGTCGATGATCCAGATGATTCGCAGGCGGTGCTGCGGTGCCTCACGCTGCCCGGTTGGGGAGTCTCCACCGCCGGTCGCGTGGCTCTCGTTCGTGCCGCACACCATCACGACGTGCCGCTGGCCGCTCTCGTCGGTGGCGGCGCTGTTGAGGATCTCGAGGATACGGACCTCGCGGCCGCTCAGCACTGCGTGGAGGACATCCACGAGCTCCATGCCGCCTCACTGCGCGAAGACGTTCGCGACCTGTTCCAGCTCGCGCTGGAGGCGAGCGGATTTCTCGGCATCGTCGACGAGCAGTCCGGGGTTGCGCGTCTCCAGATGGGCGCGAACCTCAACAAGCTCGGTGAGCTGCTCGAGACCTTTGCCGACTGGAGCGACGACCGTCGCGTCAGCACTGCGCTCCGCTACCTCGGTGTGCTCCGCGACAGCCACGAGGGCGGTGAACTACCGAGCATCGAGGCCATCGAAGACGGCGTCGTCCTGCTCACCGCGCACGGCTCGAAGGGCCTCGAGTGGCCGGTCGTCTTCCTCTCGCGATGCACCGAGCGACGGTGGCAGGGACGCACCAAATCGTCGTCCGACCTGCAGCTCCCCGATGACCTGGTCCCGGAACCGCCCCCTCCCGGCGATGTGGCGGTCGACGAGGAGCGCCGCCTGTTCTACGTCGCGTCAACCCGTGCTCGCGACCGTCTCGTGTACACATGGGCGCGCACCTACCCGCAGCCGTCGAGCGAGGAGTCCTGCACGCCGTTTCTCACCATGGCGATGTCGCTTCGAGGTGGTTCGGTGCTGTCGAAGGAGATGCCGGCGGACAGCACGGTCGCTGTCCGGGCGCCGCGACCGACGGGCTCTCCAGTGTTGCAACGCCTCTCCATCGCCGTCTCCGACCTCGGAGTCTTCAGGAGCTGCCCGCGTCGCTACAACTACCTGCGGCGATGGCATCTGCCTGTCCGTCCAGATGCGCGAAGCTGGTACGGCACCATGATTCACGAGGTGTTGCGCTCCGCGGCGACGCGGCGCATGGCAGGTGAGGACGTGAGCGGCGACGTCGTCGCGTCGATGTGGCACGCGGCGTGGGAACAATCGCGGGGCCCAAAGGGGCGCCACGCCGAGTTGCGCGCGCACGGCGAGGATCAGTTGCGTCGCTACCTGGACTCACCAGGCTGGATCGACACCACGATCGACCAGGTCGAGGAGCCTGTGACGATCAGCCTTGACCATGCCGACGCCGCGGGCCGTTTCGACCGCGTCGACACGCGGCCCGACGGCATCCCGACCGTGGTCGATTACAAGACCGGCCGCCCCAAGGAGGAGGGCGCGCTGCGAGCCGACCTCCAGCTGCGCGCGTATGCCGTCGGTCTTGCGCAGCGCGAGCAGGCCGATGAGGTTGCCGTCGAATTTCACTACCTGCAAGGTGCCGTCACGCGCGTGATCGCCGACAAGGCATTCCTGCGCAGGGCGCACGGCCACCTCTCGGCGACGGCGCGCGAACTGGCGCTGGCGTCGAGCACGGGATCGTTTCCACCAAAACCGTCGCGCTGGCAATGTCAGCGTTGCGATTACCGCACCGTGTGCGATGAGGGCCGCGCCGCTTCCAGCGAGGATTGACCGATCGCGCTGATGCGGGTCGTCACCGACTCGTGGATCGCCGTCTGATACCGGTACGGCCATCACGGCCTCGTGACCATTCCAGGCTCATGATCAGTCCATGAAGGGCAAGACGATTGCCGTGGGTCTCATGGCCGCGCTTTGCCTCGGGGTCATCGGCGCCGTTGCGATCGCCGGGATCCAAGGGGCGTACAGCGCCAATCTGACGTCGGAGCGATCCAAGCTCTCGGCCACAGCGCAGGTCACCGCGGCGTTTCTCGCACAGAAGATGGACGGTATCGGGAAGCTCGAGCAGCTGGCGGTCAAACGTGCCGAGTTCGTCGCCGCGCTCGGACAGGGTGTCCCAAGTCCGTCCGGGCTGCTCGCGCTACAAGGAGATCTCCAGCAACTCGGCTCACTCGAACCCGACTTTGACTTCGCGTCGTTGTCGGATAGCCTCGGTACCCTCCGCGCCATCTGGCCCGCAAATCCATCGCTCGTCGGACAGAACTTCGCGTACCGCGATTGGTATGCCGGCGTCATGAGTACCGGAACGACCTACGTTTCGAACGTATACGTCTCCGCCGTCTCCGGCGCTCCGCTGATCGTCGGAATCGGCACGCCGGTCTTCGCGGCCCGCCAGGGAGCCCAGCCCGAGAAGATGATCGGCATCCTGCTGATCGGGTACAAGATCGGCAGCCTCCGGACATTTGCGGCGCAACTCTCATCGCTGCAGCAAATCGGTCTCCAGCTGGCAGATCAGCAGGGCACGCTCATGACCACGGCTGAGCCCACCAGTGGCGGTTCGATCGTCACCACGGAAGGCCCAGCCCTCCTGGCGGCGCTCAACGGCCGCTCGATCACGGCCGTCTCGTCGGGCGTCATCGCCGCGGGCGCTCCCGTGCCAAAGCTCGGATGGGCGGTGAGCGTGAGCACGGAAGTTTCAGCCACCCCGGCGGGAGCCGGTGGTGAAGGGGTGACCATCGTCGCCATCGGCCTGCTCGTGGCGCTGGGGCTTGGCGGGTGCGCCATCGTCGTTGTCACCGGACGGCTTGAGCGTGCCGAGGGGCGTCACAAGGCCGCGGAGAACAAACTTCGCACTGTCCAGGAGTCGCTGACCGATGGGATCATCGTTTACGACGCGGATGGCCGTCTCGCTTCGATGAACCGAGCAGCCCAGCACCTTTTCGAGTTGGAGGAGCGCGACGACCAAACGGCCGAGTCGGTTGCCTCGAGATTCGAGCTGATTCGAGAGGATGGAACCCTGGTCCCCGTCGAGCGAAGCCCGGTCATCCTGGTCCAGAACTCCGACGTCACCGCGGGCGGATCGACCATGGGAATCCGAAGCCGCGCCAGCCAGACCGTGCGCTGGCTCTCGTTTTCGACATCACCCATCATCGACAGGCACTCGCGAACCACCGGGTACGTGACCAGCGTGCGTGACGTCACCGAGCGTCTGGAGACGATCCGGGAGCTTCGTATCGTCAGCAGCGCGTCCGCGCAGATGAGCTCGACGCTGCTCGTGGACCCTGTGATCGCCGCACTCACGCACGCGGCATCGGAACTCTGTTCAGCCACCGGTGAGCCGCAACGACGGGCCCAGCTGTTTCTCGTCGACGGCCCCGCGATGACCAACGCCGGAGAACACGATCCGGACGGCACGGCCTACATGAAGGGTGCGAGCTTTCAGATCTCCGACCACCCCTACGCGAGACAGGTCATCGCATCGCGAGAGGCAGCCGTGGCTCACCTGGACTACAGCGTCTTCGGCAAGCCGGTGGCCGCCGCGATGCAGGAGGCCGCAATCACGAACTGCGTCTGGGTGCCGATGATTCGCGACGGCAACGTCTTCGCCATCCTGGCCGTCGCGGGACGCCAGAACGGGCTCATCGGGCCGGCGACACTCGAGCATCTCAAGGCGCTCACCGCCATGGGCGTGCTTGCCCTTGCCAATGCCGCACTGCACGACACCGTCGCGAATCTCGCGCGGACCGATCCCCTGACGGGCACTGCGAATCGTCGCGCACTGAGCGAGCGGATCAGCCAACTGCCCCGGGTGCCCTTCGCGTTCGTGGCCGTCGATGTCGACGGACTCAAGCCCGTCAACGACCTGCATGGCCATGCGGCCGGCGACGAGCTGCTGTCGTCGCTCGCCACCTGCATGCAGAGCGAATTGCGAAGTGCCGATGTTCTTGCACGAACCGGCGGTGACGAGTTCGTGATTCTGATGGTGGGATCCGATGCGCGAGGAGCTTCGGAGATGGCAGCTCGTCTGAAGATGGCTGTCTCACGGCTGCACCTTTCCTGGGGAACCCCGAGCATCAGCGTCGGATCAGCCGCGGGCGCAGCCGGCGATGATCCGTCATCAGTGGCTGATAAGGCCGATACGGCGCTGTATGCGTCGAAACAGCTGCGTCAGCAGCTTGCCGCGAATGTCC
>DAIQQM010000021.1:0-27139 GCA_036786805.1 Candidatus Dormiibacterota bacterium
GAGGCGACCGGCATCACGCCCGGCATCGACCCCCAGTCCTGGTCGAAGTAGATGCCGTGGAGGAGGTCGCGCTGCACGAATCCCTTGCGCAGCGTGTCGTAGTAGCCCCGCACCATGTTCGGATCGCCCTCGAGCTTACCGACGACGGTCCCCGCATGGATGTGGTCGACGCCGAGCAACCGGCACCACTTCGCGATGACCCGGAAGCTCACCCCGTGTGACTTCTGGCGCGTGTAGGTGCCGTGCCCGGCGCGATGGAGGTGGAGGAGCACACCGTTGCGCCGCGCCCACTTCGACATCGACGTCATCGCCGTGTAACCGACGGTGAGATCCAGCATGATCACCACGCTGCCGAGCTCCTTGGCGAACTCTGCACGCTCGTACATGCTCTCCATGTCGCCGGCGGTGACGTTGAGGTAATGGCCCTTGATCTCGCCGGTCTCGGCCATCGCCTTGTTGACCGCTTCCATCGACGCGAGGAATCGATCGCGCCAGCGCATGAACGGCTGGCTGTTGATGTTCTCGTCATCCTTGGTGAAGTCGAGACCGCCACGGAGCGCCTCGTAGACCACCCGGCCGTAGTTGCGCGCCGAGAGACCGAGCTTTGGTTTCGTGGTTGCGCCGAGAAGCGGGCGACCGTATTTGTTCAGGTACTCGCGCTCCATGACGATCCCGTGCGGCGGTCCCTGAAACGTGTTCACGTAGTGAAGGGGAATGCGCATGTCCTCGAGCCGGAGCGCCTTCAACGCCTTGAAGCCGAAGACGTTTCCGATGATCGAGGAGGTGAGGTTGGCGATCGATCCTTCCTCGAAGAGGTCGAGCTCGTAGGCGATCAGCGCGATGTACTGACCTGGGGTCCCGGCAACAGGTTCCACGCTGTACGCCTTGGCCTGGTAGTGCTCGTACGCGGTGAGCCGGTCGGTCCAGACGACCGTCCAGGTGGCTGTCGACGACTCGCCCGCAACCGCGGCGGCGGCTTCCTCCGGAGGGACGCCCTCCTGGGGCGTGATCCGGAATGCGCAGAGCACGTCGGTGTCCTTGGGAATGTAGTCCGGCTGCCAGTAGCCCATCTGTGCGTAAGGCATCACGCCCGAGGACCAGCGGTCCGTGGCCGCGTCTCTTGGGGGGCTTTCGAGTGCGGTCATTCGCGTGTCTCCGTGGGGCCGACGCGGGGCGCCGTCAGCTGATGGTGTATCGCCGCGTAGTCGTCAGCTTTGACACGAACGAGCAGCGACTTCTGGGCGCTGAGAATCCGGTGGGCGAGGATGAGCTGTGTCAAACCCAGTGGGTCGCTGTGACGGCGCCCGTGCGGCTCGTCGTATCCCCCGAGCTCCTTCTGGCGGAGGTGGTGGAGGTGATGGTGTCGCTCGCTCGCGTGCTCCCAGACCGAGCGTTCGATCCGCGCGGCGTCCTCCACGGAGATGCGTCCGTCGATCTCGATGACGTCCGATCGACGTCCGTCCTCGTCGGCGATGTCATTGCGCAGCCGCACGGTGGTTCCGTTGTCGAGCGCGTGCTCGAAGGCGAGTTGCGGCATGGAGTGGCGCTGGGTCAGGCGGACGTTGAGGTGGTCGGTCGCTCCCGGCGACAGCACGTCGCTCGGCGTGGAGAAACGCACGACCAGGTCCGCCTGCGCACGCTGAGGCTGGATGTGCGCCTCCGCATCGGAGCGGCGCGCCTCGATCTCGGCTCGCACCTGCGACTCGTCGTAGCCGCGCTTGGCGATGTCGCGTTGCAGCTTCCACTTGATGCGCAACCTGGTCTCGGGATCGAGCCAGACCTTGAGGTCGAACGCCTCACGGACGCCCGGGAGCAGGAAGGGGTGGAGCCCCTGCACGATCACGACCTCGTTCGGCTCGATGCGCTCAGGTGCCTTGAAGGTGCCGTCGGCGTGGTCGTAGACGGGCTTGGTGATGGACTCTCCACGCTTGAGCGCCCAGAGCTGCTCTTCCATGAGGGCGAAGTTGTTGGCGCGCGGGTTGAGCGGAGTCACGCCGATGAGCGCTCGCTCGCGCCGGTCGAGCGAGTGGTAGTCGTCGAGGCAGATGGTGGTGATGCGCTCGGTTCCCAGGAGGTCGTAGAACGCGGCTGCCAGGGTCGACTTGCCGCTGCCGCTGTCGCCCCCGATACCCACGAAGATCGGCGCCATCTCCGCTCGCACGTCGCTCATCGGCATGGCGTCGGCCGGTTGATTTCGGGGTGGAGAGCAACCATGCAGGGACCATAGAGCGCCCCGGGATTGCTGTCCAATGCATGATTTTTATCTGTCCCATAAGATTCACTAATGGCGACCAGCCTCGAGCGGAGCATCACGCTGCGACAGCTGCGGATCTTCACGAGCGTGATCGAGCACCGGAGCTTCACACGCGCCGCCGAGGTGCTCTCCCTGACCCAGCCGGCCGTGACCCACCAGATGCAGGCGCTGGCACGCGCCGTGGGCAGGCCCATCCTCGACCCGGGGAGCCGGACGCCCGTGCTCACCGCGGTCGGGCAGGCGCTTCACGAGCGGGCCGGGCGAATCCTCGCCATGGTCGGAGACGCGCAGGAGGCGATCGAGGACGTTGCGGGGCTCCGCACCGGGCGCGTCCGGGTCGCCGGGGATACCACGGTCGGGATCTACGTGCTCCCGGATGCCGTGGCCGCCTTCCACCGCGAGCATCTCGGCGTTGCCCTGAGCCTCGACGTCGTCAATCGTGCACGGGTGCGCGAGTTGATCCTCGAGGGCATCGCCGACATCGGCGTGGTCGGGACGCTCTGGGAGGATGACGCGCTCGCTGCCGAGCCATTCCTCGAGAACGCGCTGATGTGCTTCTGCGCGCCTGGCCATCCGCTCGCCGATCGCGAGCCGCTGCAGCCGATCGATCTGCTCGAGGGCCCGCTCCTTCTCCGCGAGCGCGGGTCGGGCACCCGCGAGTCCGCTGAGCGGATCCTGCGCGCGGCCGGAGCGGAGCCGATCGCCGCAATGGAGATGGCCAGCAACGGCGCGCTGAAACGCGCAGTCGCGGGCGGGCTCGGTGTGACCGTCCTCTCGACCTACGCCGTGCGTCTCGAGCTCCAGCTCGGCCTGCTCAGGCCCCTGCAGGTGGCGGGGTTCCCCGTGGAGCGGATGTGGCACGTGACCTGGGCGCGTGACCGCCTGCTCAGCCCCGCCGCCGCGGCGTTCAAAGCCTTCATCCACAGCCCGGGCTGGCGGGCATCACTGCTGACCCCGCTCGGCAGCGAGTAGGTCGCACGCGGGCTGAACGGGAAGCACCCGTATCGCCCGGCTCGCTCGCAGTCGCAATCGGTGCGGCGGGCGATGTCCCGCGTGCCCATGAGATGGTGGTCATCCCTCGAGACCAACCTCAGTCTCAGCCGCGCGGCTTGTCGATCACGTCGAAGACATTGCCCTCGGGATCCTGCAGCGTCACGAAGTCCTCGCCGGGCGCCGGTGTCCGCGGGAAGCGCACCGCCCCGAGGGCGAGCAGGCGCGCGACCTCGCCGGACTGGTCGTCCGTGTAGAGGTCGAGGTGGAGGCGATTCTTCCCCACTCGCGGCTCGGGAACCTGTTGCAGGGACACGTTGACGCCGGTTCCCTCTGGATCGCGGAGCACCGCCCAGCCTGCCTCGGGCGTGTCTCGTGGAACGTACCCGAGCGCCGCGGTCCAGAACGCGTACATGGCTGGCAAGTCGTTGCAGTCGATCACCACTGATCCGACGTACATGCGGAATCCCTCCGATACAGGTTGCTCACCAAGTCGACAGGATGCGAGACCCATCATGCGTCCGTGGTCCAACCGGCATAGGGGATGAGCAATGCTCGCGATCGACGTCAGGGACAGCGACATCATGGAGACCTCGGCGCATCGCCAGGGGGGCGCCGCGCGCATGCTGGCAGCGCTGCAGGATGCGGGGCTGCGGGTGATCCGCATCGAGCCGCGGACCAACGAGAGCGGCATGTACCGCGTGACGCTGACCGACAGCCCCGAGCTGGCCGTCCGGATTCTCAGAGCGATCGGCCGCCGAGTGACGCCCTCCATGTCGACCGCCGCCGGGTAGCCGCACGGTCTTCGAGGCAACTCGCGCTACGCTGACGGGGTCCGTTTGTCTGGCTGAGGATCCACGAACGATCGACACACGCGGTTGAGCGAAGCCCCCGTCAAGCCGGGTTGGATCCGGCGGCTCTGGGGCTATATGCTCCGGCACCGACGAGACGTCGTGTTCTCGGTGGGTGCCGCGGTGCTCGGCAGCGTGTGCCAGACGGCGGTCCCGCTGGTCGCTCGCCAGATCGTCGACGGCGTCATCCTCACGAACCGCTCGCCGCTCTGGCCATGGCTCACGCTGCTGGTTGCGCTTGCGGCGGCGAGCTTCGGCTTCGCGTATATCCGGCGCTACCGAGGCGGCCGCGTCGCGCTCGAGGTCCAGTACGACCTCCGCAACGACATGCACGAGCACCTGCAGGCCCTTGACTTCGACAACCTCGGCCGCATGCCGACCGGCCAGCTGGTGGCGCGCGCCAACTCCGATTCGACGCTGGTGCAGGGGCTGCTGAGCTTCTTCCCGATCATGAGCAGCAACGTCCTCCTGCTGCTGCTTTCGCTCGGCGTGATGATCTCCCTGTCACCCCTGCTGGCGCTGGTCAGTCTCGTGGTGGCGCCAAGCCTGCTCATCGTCTCGTACCGGATGCGCTGGCGAATCTTCCCGGCAACCTGGGACGGACAGCAGCGCGAGGGCGACCTGGTGCAGATCGTCGACGAGGACCTCAACGGGGTGCGCGTCGTCAAGGCATTCGGCCAGGAGCAGCGCGAGGTCGAGCGCGTCGCGGCCGCGGCGAAGACCGTCTACGGATCGCAGATGCGGGCGGTCCGCCTGCAGTCGCGGTACCAACCCCTTCTCGAGGCGATCCCACTCTTCGCGCAGGTGGCCATCCTCGCGCTCGGCGGTTGGCTGGCGCTGCAGCATCAGATCACGCTGGGGACGTTCCTCGCCTTCTCGACATACGTCACCCAGCTCATGGCGCCCGCCCGCCAGCTCGCCGGCGTCCTGACCATCGGTCAGCAGGCTCGGGCAGGTCTCGAACGCATCTTCCAACTCCTGGACCTGGCTCCGGCGATCGCCGATGCCCCGGATGCGGTCGAACTTCCGGAAGTCCGCGGCGACATCACGTTCTCCGGGGTCCGCTTCCGCTACGGCGACGGCGATCCCGTCCTCGACGGTGTCGACCTCCACATCGCTCCCGGCGAACGCGTCGCCGTTGTCGGTCCGAGCGGGAGCGGGAAGTCGACGCTGGCGATGCTCATTCCCCGCTTCTACGACCCCGTCGAGGGGGCGGTGCTCATCGACGGGCACGATGTGCGCGCCGTCACGCTGCACTCGCTGCGCCGCCAGGTCGGCGTTGTCTTCGAGGACAGCTTCCTGTTCTCGGACTCGGTCCGCGCGAACATCGCATATGGAAGGCCCGACGCCACCGTCGCGCAGGTCGAAGCGGCCGCGCGCGCCGCCCAGGCGCACGAGTTCATCGATGAGCTGCCGCGCGGGTATGACACCGCGATCGGCGAACGCGGTCTGACTCTTTCGGGTGGTCAACGTCAGCGGATCGCGCTCGCCCGGGCGATCCTGTACGACCCGCGCATCCTCATCCTCGACGACGCGACGAGCGCCATCGACGCGCGAATCGAAGCGGCGGTGCACGACGCGGTCCGCGGGGTCATGGCGGGTCGCACCACGCTGCTCATCGCGCACCGTCAGTCCACCCTGCACCTTGCCGACCGGATCGTGGTGCTCGACGCCGGCGCGGTCGTCGAACAGGGCACCCACGACGAGCTCATGGTGCGCAGCGCGCTGTACCGGACGCTCGTGTCGGGGCTCGAGGAACTGGATGGTGCCGCGATCGGTGACTCCATCGAAGCACTCGCGACCCTCACGTCAACCGCCGGCGCGAACGGCACCACCGCGTCGGCATGGGCAGGCGACGGACGGCTCTCCGGCGCCCGCGCCGCCGGCAGGGCCTTCGGTGCGCCCGGCCTCGGCCCGGGGCTTGGCGGTGGCGGGTCCGGCTGGCGCCTCAACCTCGCGCCGACGCCGGACCTGCTCGCCCGGGTCGCGCGCCTCCGGCCCGTCCGTGACGTCGCCCGCGTGGACCTGGAGCGGGAGTCGCGGCCCGATCGGAACTTCAGTCTCGTCCGGCTGCTGCGCGAGTTCCACCGGCCGCTGCTGCTCGGCCTCGTCTTCGTGGTCATCGACGGCTTGATGACTCTCGCAGGGCCGATCCTCGTGAAGACAGGGCTCGACAACGGCGTGGCCAAGGGATCGTCGACCGTGCTCTTCGCGGCGGCGGGTGTCTTTCTTGTCGTCACGCTCATCGACCTCATCGACGAGATCGGCGAAACGTTCGTCACCGGTCGCACCGCGCAGCGCATCATGCTTTCGTTGCGCATCCGCATCTGGGCGCAGCTGCAACGCCTGTCGCTCGACTACTACGAGCGCGAGATGGCCGGCCGGATCATGACCCGCATGACGACCGATGTCGACCAGTTCGAGTCACTGATCGAGAACGGTCTGCTCTCCGCGCTCGTCTCGATCGTGACCTTTGTCGGTGTCGGGGTGGCGCTGGTCGTGATCAACACGGAGCTGGGGCTCTGCACGCTCTCGGTTGCGGTGCCGCTTGCGGTTGCGACCGTGGTCTTCCGCCGGAAGGCCGCTCGCCTGTACAGCATGTCTCGCGAGCGGATCGCGATAGTCAACGCGGATTTCCAGGAGAGTCTCTCCGGCGTCCGCGAGTCCCAGGCGTTCGTGCACGAGAGAGCTGCGAAGACGCAGTTCCACCGGCTCGGTCGCTCATACCTCGATACGCGAGTCGCCGCGCAACGGCTGGTGGCGAGGTACTTCCCTTTCGTGCAGTTCATGTCCGCGGTTGCTGACGCGATCGTGCTCGGAATCGGGGCACGCCTCATCGCGACCGGCCACCTGACGCCGGGCGCGCTCATCGCATTCCTTCTGTACATCGATCTGTTCTTCTCGCCGATCCAGCAGCTGTCGCAGGTGTTCGACGCGTGGCAGCAGACCCGCGTGTCGGTGGGTCGCATCGCGGAGTTGATGCAGCTCGAGTCGCGCACGCCGGACGCGGCCGAACCGCAGGGGATGGGCCGCCTTCATGGCGATCTCGCGCTCGACGCGGTTCGCTTCTCGTACCCGGTGCCGGTCACCCGTCCGGGCTTTGAGGGCGCCCGCCCGGTCGCCCGGCGGGGCCCCCAGGATCCGCGGCTGTTGCGGTCGAGCGACGCGACCTGGCGCAAACCGCCGGAAGCGCTGCGCGGCGTCAGCGTGAGCATCGCGGCAGGGGAGACCGTCGCGCTGGTCGGAGAGACCGGCGCGGGGAAGTCCACGATCATGAAGCTGGTGGCGCGCTTCTACGATCCGGACACCGGCAGCGTCGAGGTGGATGGGCACGACCTTCGCGCCATCGAACTGCATGATTTCCGTCTGCAGCTCGGCTACGTGCCCCAGGAGGCCTTTCTCTTCTCGGGCACCGTTCGCGACAACATCGCGTACGGCCGGCCGGAGGCGAGCGACTCGGACGTGGAATCGGCCGCACGCGCAGTCGGCGCTCACGAATTCATCGCCCGCCTCACGGGTGGGTACCACCACGAGCTCACCGAGCGCGGACGGTCACTCTCCTCGGGTCAGCGCCAGCTGATCGTGCTGGCCCGCGCTGAACTGGTCGATCCGGTGCTCCTGCTGCTCGATGAGGCGACCTCGAACCTCGACCTGGTCACGGAGGCTCACGTCGCCGCCGCCATGCAGGAGGTGTCCCACGGACGCACGACAGTGGTGATCGCGCACCGCCTGCAGACCGCGAGAGCCGCCGATCGGATCATCGTGCTGCACGGAGGTCGGGTCGTCGAGGCGGGGTCCCACGACGAGCTGATCGCACAGCGCGGAAGGTACGCCGCGATGTGGGATGCATTCGACAGCGTCACCGTCCCCGCGACCCGCAAGGAGTAGGCGGCGCCGAACCGCGGCCCGCGGTATCAGGCCGCGATCTCGAGAGCCTCGTCGATGAATGCGAGCAGCCTGCCCTTGGACACGAATCCGATCACCTGGCGAACCGGTTCGCCGCCGGCGAACAGGAGCAGGGTCGGCAGCGACATCACCCCGTATCTGCCCTGCGTCAGCGGATTCGCGTCAACGTCAACCGTGACGACCTGGAGGTGGCTCGAACGCTCGACCGCGACCTCGTCGAGGATGGGGGCGAGCATGCGGCACGGCGGGCACCATGCAGCGCCGAACTCGACGAGCACCGGCGTTGCGGCTGCGAGCACATCGGTGTAGAACGTTGCGTCGTCGACGGTCTTGACCATGGGGATGCTCCTGATCACTGGCGGGTCGTGACCGCCTTGTAGGCGGCGCAGCTCGAGAACGTGTGGACGGCACTCCGGGGACGAGAACGCGCGCCTCGGGCGGGCGGCGGAGGGTTACGGTCCTCCGCGGCATAGCGGTCCCAGACCGACTGGCGCGACATCCCGAGCCGGTCGGCAATGTCCTGCCAGCTCATGCCCTCGGAACGGGCGGCGAGCACTGTCGACGCACGCCGCGACCCGAGGAGCACGGCGATCGAGCGCAGTGCCACGAGCCGATCCCCGGTGGGAAGCGCGTTGAGCACGCCCAGCACCGTCGCAACCGCGGCGTCGGCGCTCGGAGGCGAGGACGCATAGGCCATATGTCAACTATACATGACATATGGTCACGCGCTCAACTGCCTCCCGGGGCTCCGCCCGAGGCGGATGCGCGTGCCCCGCGTCACCGCCACGCCCGCAAGGCAGAGCACGCCGCCGGCGATCGCGAGCACGGGCGGAACGTCGCCAAGGACCAGCCACCCCATGACGATCGTCAGCGGCGGGACGAGGTATCCCATGACGCCCATCCGTCCGCCGCTGGTGCGCGCCAGCGCATAGGCCCAGAAGCTGAAGCCCACCGCAGTCGGAAACAGTCCGAGGTACACGGCCCACGCCAGGCTGGCAGGGTCGGCCCGGCCCACGTCATGGATGAGCTGCGGCGCGAACGGCAGGCAGACGACGGCACCGATCGCGCACGCCAGCCAGGTGATCGTGAGGGCTGAGTTGTGCCGCAGGAGCGGTTTCTCGGCGGTGACTCCGCCCGCGTACACCGCGGCGGCGGCGATGCAGAGGACCGCTCCGACTCCGGCCTGGAATCCGCGCGTCGACGTGGCGTATCCGATCACGACGGCGCCGGCGAATCCGACGACGCATCCGAGCACGACGCGCCGGGGGAAGCCCTCGCCGAGAAACAGCCCGCTGAGGATGGCGACGAGCACTGGACCGGTGTTCACCAGCATGGCGGCCGTCCCGGCATCGACCGTCCGTTCCGCCTGGTTGAGGAGGAGGTTGTAGGCGCCGAACCAGAGCAACCCGCAGGCGATGAGCCCCGGAAGGTCGGCGCGGCGGGGAAGGGGTTGCCTGCGTGCCGCGACGAGGATGCCGAGCGCCACGGTGCCGACCGTCAGGCGCGCGAGCGCAAGTGACCCCGGCGAGAGCGAGCGCCCGGCGCTCCGGATGCCGACGAAGGCCGACGCCCAGAGCACCACGGTCGCAAGCGCAGCCGCGAGGGCGAGGCCGCGCTCGCTCTGATGCACAGCGGGACGGGGCTCACCGGTCATCGGGCAAGCCTATCCGTTGAACACTTCGGTGATGACCGAACTGTCGGGGCTGTACCGTTGCCGGTGATGGGCACAGAGTTCGCCGCGGTCGGCCGGCTGCTCAGCAGCCCGGCACGCTGCGCAATGCTCGACGTGCTGCTCGACGGCGGGTCGGCGACGGCAAGCGAGCTGGCCGCAGCCGCCTCGGTACGAGCATCGACCGCGAGCGAGCATCTTGCGGCGCTGGTGGAGGGGCGCATGGTGGCCGTCGCGGCTCGCGGCCGCACTCGCGAGTACCGGATCGCGGATCGCGAGATCGCACTCGCGTTGGAGGCGCTCTCGAGAATCTGTCCGGAGCGGCCGGTTCGGTCGCTGCGGGCTGCGCGGACCATGGAAGCGATGCGCGGCGCGCGCACCTGCTACGACCATCTGGCCGGACAGCTCGGTGTCGAGATCCTGAACGCCCTCGTGCAGCGGCGTTGGCTGATCGCGCACGACGACGACTACACGCTCGTGGATTCCGGCGAACAGGCACTGGTCGGTCTCGGCGTCGACGTGGCCGCGGCCCGACGCCAGCGGCGCAACTTCGCGCGCGCCTGCCTCGACTGGACGGAGCGACGCCCACACCTTGCCGGCGCTCTCGGTGCAGCACTGTGTCAGAGCGTCGTCGGTGCGGGCTGGGTGAGACGGCGCCGTTCGGGGCGAGGCTTGACCGTCACCACGCTCGGGGTTGATCAGCTGGCCCACGCGTTCGGCATCTCGCTCCCGCCGGCACCGTGAGCCGGTCCTCGCGTCCGGCGACCCGTCCCGCTGCCCGCGCGCTGATCATCGACGCGCAGCGCCTCCTGCTCTTCCGAGGCGAGCTGCCCGACCGTGAGCCTTGGTGGTTTGCACCCGGCGGCGCGCTCGAGCCGGGCGAGACGTACGAAGAGGCGCTGGTGCGCGAGGTGCTGGAGGAGACCGGCCTCGTCCTCGACGTCACGACGCCACCGCCACACGTCTGGACTCGCGAAGTCGAGTTCACCTGGCAGGGGCAGGTCGAGCGGCACCTCGAACGGTTCTTCCTGATCCGGATCCAAGCGCACGAGGTCGATACGCGCGGCTTCGAGCCGGCCGAGACCGCAATCGTCCGACGCCATCGCTGGTGGGGTATCGATGACATCAGGAGCAGCGGGGACTGCTTCGCGCCGGCCCACCTCGGTGATCACCTCGCGCCGCTCCTCGAAGGTCGCGTGCCGCGCCTGCCCGTCCCGATCGGCGACTAGCGCTCAGCGTCCGGCTGCGCCGTCCGCCTGCTCGCCGGCCGCATGCACCGGATGAGCGAGGACGAGCAGCGAGCGCGGTCGGAGCGGCACCTCGTCGCCCTCGTGGTGCACGGATGAGCTCCGGTGACCCTCGGGGTCGTCGGTGTCCATGACCAGCGTCCATCCGCCGTGCCAGCCTGCCGGCATCGTCCACGTGATGGGAACGTCGCCGCTGTGGAGCAGCACCATCAGCGAGTCACCGACGATGCGGTGGCCGCGCGGGTCGCGGTCGGGTATCTCCTCACCGTTGAGGATCATGCCGATCGAGCGTTCGCCGTCGTTGTCCCAGGCGGCGTCGGTGAATTCGGTCCCGTTGGGCAGCAGCCACACGATGTCCTTTCGTCCCGAGCGCCGCGTCGCCTCGCCGGAGAAGAAACGCTTGCGCCGCAGCACCGGCTGCTCGCGCCGGAACGCGATCACCCGCTGCACGAACTGCAGCATCACACGGTCGACGTTCGTCCAGTCCAACCACGACAGCTCGCTGTCCTGACAGTAGGCGTTGTTGTTGCCCTGCTGGGTGCGACCGATCTCGTCGCCACCGCAGATCATCGGGCAGCCTTGCGAGAGGAGCACGGTGGCGATGAGGTTGCGCCGCTGCCTGTCGCGCAGGGTCGTGATCTCGGCGTCGTCGGTCTCGCCTTCGACGCCGCAGTTCCACGACCGGTTGTCGCTGGCGCCGTCGTCGTTGGCCTCGCCGTTGGCTTGGTTGTGCTTGTCGTTGTAGGTGACCAGGTCGCGGAGCGTGAACCCGTCGTGCGCGGTGACGAAGTTGATGCTCGCCCAGGGTTGGCGCCCGTCCCACTGGTACAGGCTGCTCGATCCGGTGAGGCAGTTCGCGATGTCGCGCACGCCTCCGGCTTCACCGCGCCAGAAGTCGCGGACGGTGTCGCGGAACGCGCCATTCCACTCGGCCCAGCGCACCGGGAAGTTGCCCACGTGATAGCCGCCCTCACCGACGTCCCAGGGTTCGGCCACGAGCTTGACGCGGGAGAGCACCGGGTCCTGGTGGATGATGTCGAAGAATGCCGAGAGCCGGTCGACGTCGTAGAACTGGCGCGCGAGCGCCGCGGCGAGGTCGAACCGGAACCCGTCGACGTGCATCTCGGTGACCCAGTACCGGAGGCTGTCGGTGATGAGCTGCAGCGTGATCGGGCTGCTGACGTTGAGACTGTTCCCGGTCCCGGTGACGTCGAAGTAGAACCGCGGTTCGTCCTCGACCAGCCGGTAGTACGACGGGTTGTCGATACCCCGGAAGCTCAGCGTCGGCCCGAGATGATTGCCCTCGCCGGTGTGGTTGTACACGACGTCGAGGATCACCTCGAGACCCGCCGCGTGCAGCGCGCGGACCATGGCCTTGAACTCGCGCACCTGGTCGCCGTTGCCGCCGCCCGCCGAGTAGCGGCTCTCCGGGGAGAAGTACCCGACGGAGTCGTATCCCCAGTAGTTGACCAGTCCTCGATCGATCAGGTGGCCGGCGTCGATGAAGTGGTGCACGGGCATCAGCTCCACCGCGGTGACCCCGAGCCGCCGCAGGTATTCGAGCGAGCTGGGATGCGCGAGCCCCGCGTATGTGCCGCGCAGCTCCTCGGGGATGTCGGGATTGCGCATCGTGAAGCCCTTCACATGCAGCTCATAGATCACCGTGTCGGCCCATGCGGTATCCGGACGGCGGTCGTCGCCCCACGGGAAGCTTCGGTCCACGACGACGCTTCTCGGCATCGCGTTGGCGGAGTCGAGGTGGCTGGCGTCGAGGTCGTCGCCGTCGAAGGAGTAGCCGAACAGCTCGGCGCCGTGCTGGAATCGTCCGGCGATCGCCAGCGCGTACGGGTCGAGGAGAAGCTTGCGCGGATTGTGGCGAAGCCCGTGAAGCGGATCGTACTTACCGTAGACGCGAAGGCCGTATCGCTGTCCCGGCCCGACCTGGTCGACGTACCCGTGCCAGACGAGATCGGTGCGCTCCTGGAGCTCGTAGATGGCAGTCTCGGCTCCGTCCTCCGCGAAGAGCACGACGTCCACGGCGTCTGCCGATGCGGAGTAGACAGCGAAATTCGTGCCCTCGCCATCCCAGGTCGCGCCGAGCGGCGCCTCGCTCCCGGGCCACGCCTGCTGACGGGGTGTCGACCGTCCTCCGATTCGCCGTCGCGGAGCGGTCATCGCGGGTCAATCATGGCGCATCACGGTGGCGTGCTCTGTCGAAATTGATAGAATCACCTTCATACATGCTGATAGCGAAGCTGATAATAGCGAAACCTCGAGCGCTCCGGCGGCGCGGGTGAGGACGGCTGCTCGCGCCACGTACCGGGTGCAGCTACGCGAGGAGTTCGACTTCGCCGCCGCCGAAGCCATCGTCCCGTACCTTGCGGCGCTGGGGGTTTCTCACCTTTACTGCTCACCGTACATGCAGGCGGCGCCGCACAGCCCTCACGGCTACGACGTCGTCGACCCGACAAGGGTCAGCGACGACCTGGGCGGCGAAGCAGGGTTGCGGCGGCTCGACTCGGCGCTCCGCGGTGCCGGGATGGGGCAGCTCCTCGACGTCGTGCCGAATCACATGTGCATCAGCGGCCGCGCCAATTCGTGGTGGTGGGATGTCCTGCGTTCCGGGCGCGACAGCCCGCATGCACGGTTCTTCGACATCGACTGGGACGCACCCGTGGCGCAGGGCAGAGTGCTCCTGCCCGTCCTCAGTGAGCCTCGATCCGAGCTGATCGCGTCGGGCAGGCTGCGGGTCGTCGAAGGACCGAGCGGCGATCTCGAAGTGGACTGCGACGGCAACGCCTTTCCGCTCGCACCGGGCACAGCGCGCACTCCCGGGCCGGCGTCTCCGGAGACGATCGATGGCCAGCACTACCTGCTCGACGACGCGAGGACCGGATCCACCCACCTCAACTACCGCAGGTTCTTCGACGTCACATCTCTCGCCGGCCTTCGCGTCGAGGACGCCGCCGTCTTCGACGCCGTTCTGACGCGTGCGCTCGAGCTCGTCGAGAACGGCATCGTCGACGGCTTGCGGGTCGATCACATCGACGGCCTTCGCGATCCCGCCGCCTTTGGGTCGCGGCTCCGATCCAGGGCGCCGACAGCGTGGTTGATCGCGGAGAAGATCCTCGCGCCCGGCGAGCGCCTTCCCGTGGAATGGCCGTTGGATGGCACCACCGGATACGAGTTCGGCGCCCTCCTCACCTCGCTGCTGGTCCATCCAGACGGGCTTTCGGAACTCTCCGGCTGCTACGAGCGGTTCACGGGCGACTCCGATGGGTTCCAGGCACAGTCGCAACAGGCGCGGCGCGAGGTGCTCGAGCACGTGCTCGAGGCCGAACTCAACCGGCTCGTCCGGGTCGCGACCGGCGCCGGAATCTCCGACCCGCGCGGCGAGCTCGTGGAGCTCGTGGCCGGCATGCCTCGATATCGCGTCTATCCGAGCGGGGATGTCCCGCTGTCGGACGACGACAGCCGCGCCATCGACGCCGCCGAAGACCGCGCGCGCCACTCCGGTCGATGTGACAGGTCCCGGCTCTCCGCGCTCGTCGCGGTGCTTCGTGCAACCGACGGCGCAAGCCCCGAGCAGCGTGAGCTTCGCGAGCGCTACCAGCAGGTTGCGGGTGCGGTGATGGCCAAGGGCGTCGAGGACACCGCCTTCTATCGCTATGTCCGGCTCGTGGCGCTCAACGAGGTGGGCTCCGATCCGGACCGGGTCGCTGATCTGGACTCGTTCCATGCAGCCTGCAGCGAGACGCAGGCAGCCCATCCGTCGACCCTGCTGGCGACGACCACGCACGACACCAAACGCGCCGAGGACGCGCGGGTGCGCATCGGATTGCTCTCCGAGATGCCGGAACGGTGGCGTGATGCGCTCGCGTGCCTCGAGGTGCTGGCCGAACGGCACCGCGGATTGCTCGCGCCGTCGCGCCGGGCGGAGTACCTCCTGTACCAGACGCTCGTCGGGGCGCACCCCATCGGTGCGGACCGCGTGTGGGCGTACATGCTCAAGGCATCTCGAGAAGCGAAGATGGAGACCAACTGGATCGAGCCGGACCACCCATACGAAACCGGTCTCGAACACTTCGTGCGCGGGATGGTCGCCGATCCGGACGTCATCGCTCAGATCACTGCGCTGGTCGATGGCATGACGCCGGAGTGGCAGACCCTCTCGCTGTCACAGACCTTGATCAAGCTGACTGCTCCAGGCATTCCGGACATCTACCAGGGTTCCGAGCTCTGGGACCTCCGGCTCGTGGACCCGGACAACCGCTCGGCGGTTGATTACGAGGAGCGCATCGCTTTGCTCCGCCATGTGACCGGCGGCGAGAGCGGCGACTTCATGTCCCGGCTCGCCGAAGGCGCGCCGAAGCTGCGGCTGATCGCCACGTCCCTTGCGGTGCGTCGACGCCACCCCGAGTCGTTCGGCGCCGATGCCGGATATGAGCCCGTGACCGTGACGGGATCGCGGGCACACCACGCCATCTGCTTCGCACGCACGCGCGCGGACAGGCAGTCGGCGACCATAACGATCGCCTTCCGCTGGCCGCTGCGTCTTCGTCTCGGATGGGAGGACACAGCTGTCCACCTGCCGGATGGGCGATGGCGGGATGCACTGACCGGAGGTGAGACCGATGGCGGCGAGGTGCGCCTCGGGACTCTGCTCACAGCGGCGCCGGTCGCTCTTCTGGAGCGCGCATGACCCTCCGCCTGATCAGCGTCTGGGCGCCTGACGCGAAGCATGTCGACCTGATTGCCCAGGAGGCCGCACGCGCGATGGCAGGAGCCGGAGGCGGCCGGTTCGCGTGCAACGAGGAACTTCCCGCCGGTTACGACCGGCAACGGCGCCGCGCTAACGCGGTTCAGGCGGTCGTGGCGGGATCCTCGCTCCAGACCGGCAGCGTCAGCACGAAGGACGCACCGCCTCCTGGCGTGGATCGAGCGCTGATGTCACCGCCGTGGAGTCGAGCCAGCTCGCGTGAGAGGTAGAGACCCAGTCCGGTGCCGGAGATGTGACTGTTCTCCGGTGTCACCAGGCGGCTGAATCGCGTGAACAGGCGGTGCATCTGCTCCGCGGGGATGCCCAGCCCGTGGTCGATGACCGCGACGCGCGCGACGCCGTGACTCACCGTCGTGTGACAGCTGATCTCGCCTCCGTCAGGCGAGAACTTGACGGCGTTGTCGAGCAGGTTCCGAAGAATTGTTTCGATTCTCCCAGCGTCGACATCGACCAGCACTGTGTCTCGCGGAAGGCGGACATCGAGACGGTGCCCCGGCGTGAGCTGCGTCTGAATCGCCGACGTCGCGTCGGCCACGAGGCGGCGCAGACTCTGCGGCTGCCGCTCGAGACGGGTGATGCCCTCCTCGAGGCGCGCGGTCTCGAGCATCTCGTTGACGAGCGCGTTCATCTCGTTGAGCTTGCGCTCGATCACGGGCATCGCGCGCTCGAGGGCAGCCGCGTCGAGTGACTTGTCGGCCATCATCGAGAAGTACCCGCGCACGACGGCGATCGGGCCGCGCAGCTCGTGCGACGCAAGCTTGAGGAAGTCCGAGCGCATCTTCTCCATCGACCGCGTGCGCTCGATGTGCTCGTGAAGGCGCTGTGCCTCGGCATCGCCCAGTGACCGAATGCGCTCCTCGGAGGCCTTGATCTGCCAGACAAGCCCGGCGGCGAATGCGGCCAGCTGGAGCGTCCAGGCATCCTCGTCACTGAAGCCGTCCGGCTTGATGGCCTCATGGGCTGCCAGCATCCCGAGCCGCACCGAACCCGCACGCCAGGCGACCGCCAGTGTGTCCGGGGTGGCGTACGCGTGGAGGTCGCCGAGCACGCCAAGCCCCAGGTCGGGCGCGCGTCCGCGAAACACGGCATCACCGAACACCACGCGGTCGCGTATCGCCGTGCCGTCCGGAGTGGACGGCACGGCATGAAGCTGCTGGAATTCCTCGGCGGAGAACCCGTGGGCCCCGGCCGCAGGGGTGAGCCGCGTTCGATCGGGGCTCAGCCGCCACAAGGTGACCCGTCGCGCTCCGACAAGCTCAGCGACCGTCCCGGCGAAGCGCGCGTACAGGTCGACATCCGATGAGGTTGCGTCGAGGTGATCGGACACGCTCAGGAGCGCATGAAGGGCGTTCTGCTGCGCATCTTTCGTCTCTGCAAACAGGCTCGCGTTCTGGAGAGCGCGCGCCGCCGACAGCGCGATCTGTTCGAGGTTGTCGATGTCGAGCTCGCCGAACGCCTCGTCGCTGCGGCGGCTGACAGCGAGGATGCCGAGCACACGGCCGCCAGCCCTGAGCGGCACGATGACGCGCCTGCGCACGTCCGACAGCTGTTCCTGCATGTCCCGGGGCATGCCGGAGACGTCGGAGAAGCCCTCGACCGCCATCTCGCCGCTCTCGATCGCCGCGCGCAGCTCCGGGGTCAGCACCCACCGGGCCCCGATGCGCGCGGGCAGCCGGGAACGGTCGTATCCGGCGATTGCCTCGATCGAATCCGGCCAGAACTTGGTCACGGTGATGCGATCCACCTTGACGAGCTCCGCGATGCGTTCGATGATCGCCTGCACCACTCGCGCGGGATCGAGCGAGGAGGAGAACTCCCGTGTCGCCTCGCCGGTGAGACGGAGACGGTCGACGAGGTGCCTTGTCGACTCTCGTGCGTCGTCGCCGAGCACCATGATGCTGATCAGCCGGGTGAAGCGATCCATGATCGCTCGCTCCGTGTCGGTGAACGCCCGGCTCCCGCGTCGCCAGAAGCCCACCACGCCCATGCCGAAGCTTCCATCGGGAAGCGGGACACCGGTGGACATCGGCACGAGGCGTCCGACGCGGATATGTGCGCCGAAGACCTCCGGAGCCGCACTCTCGTCGGGCGCGTTGGTGGTCTCGACCGGGACGCGTTGGAGCATCGCCCGTCCGTGCAGCATGCCTTCGTGGAGTGGCCACGCCTCGCCGATCAGGCTCTCCGCCCACGGTCCGGAGGCGGCGACGACGGTGAACACGTCGGGGCGCGAAGCCGGCACGACCGAGATGACGCACTCTGTCTGGCGGACGACGCGCGTGCCCTCGACGGCCATCGTCTGGAGCAGGTCCTGGAGGGGGACGGGATCCCGAGGGTCCGAGGGGACTTCGTCGAGCAGCCGCCCGACAAGCCGACCGATCGCCTCGTTGACGCGGCGGGTGTCCTCGGTTGTCGAGGCATCCTCGACCACAGGGCTCTTCACCTCGCGCGTCGGCCGCGTCCACTCCGCTCTGGGCACAGCTATACCACTCGGAAGATGGCCATTTTAGTGATAGTGACTATATCACCGAAGATCCGATCGACTCCGGAGGCGAGTTGATCCGATCAGACATCGTACGGCGAGGTGAGCGTCGAGACTGTCCCTCGACTGGGCGAAGAGGTCAGCTCGGTGGAGAAGGGGGCCAGCAAGGAGCCCGTCCCCCACGGCGTTTAGGTGTGCGGCGACGCGCCTCGGTGCGAAGCGTCAGGTAATGGCTACAGGCAAGGTATCAGTTTGCTTGACAGTGTAGGTACCATACTGATAACCTCGTCGGTGGGCGTTGAGCCCTCCGTTGCTGGAATTCTCCTCCCCAAAAGCCCACCCCGCCGGGGTTCATCCCCCGGCTGGGGTGGCCACCCGTCGGTGACACGACGGTTGTTCGCGGGTGCTGCTGAACGGTATACACTCGCTATCATGATTTCGTGCGCTCCGGTCTGACGGGCACCCGCCATGCCGACCGAGCGCAGTTGGCCGGCACCTCCGTGATGGCGCCGAGGCGGCACGAGCAATGACTCGAACCGTCGCCGCGGCCAACTCGTCGATCCTGCTCAACCTCGACAAGCCGCTGTACACGATCGGCATCACGGCGGAGATCCTGGCCACCCACACGCGAACGCTGATGATGTATGAGCATCTCGGGCTGGTCGTTCCGAGCCGCACCGCCTCGAATCGCCGCCTCTACTCGCAGCGCGACATCATCACGCTGAGCGCGATCCAGCGACTCACGCGCGGCCATGGGCTCAACCTGGCCGGAGCGCGCTACCTGATCATGTGTCTGCAGTTGCTCGACGCGCACGGCGTGCCGCGACCTGAGCGGCTCGCCGACATCGACATCGAGCACGTGAGGGTCTAGACGGCCCAGACGGGCCTCCCCGCGGCCGTGAGTGGCTCGGGCCTACTTGTCGATGCGGTCGGAGCGGTCCCTGAAGCGGGCGACCGCATCGGAGATCGTCTCCTCGAGGTAGCGGTAGAACAGCCGTCGCTGCGAGATGTCGATCGCCGCCTCGACGTCCTGTCCCTCTCGCCGTCGCGCGATCCACGGCGGCACCCCGTCGGCGACAGTCTCGGTTCCCACGCGAACGTGCACAAGGGAGTCGTCGTCCTCCGCAACGTGCAGAGTCACGTTGAGGATCGGCCCGGTGTGCTCGACGAGACGCCAGCTCCGTTCCCAACGAGCGTTGCGACGGAAGTCATGCGCGAGTCGGGCCGCGTCGTCGGCGATGACGCTCTCACCCGGGCGCGCCGCGCGCGCCAGCAGCCTCCGAATATCGCGGTCGAGGTCGCGCGCAACCCAGTCGACGAGCGACGGTGCTCGATCATCCACGTCGGGATGCCCGCTCTGATCCCGCGCCAGCTCACCGATCGCCTGCACGGTGCCGGCGTGGCGGCGGCAGTACGTGATTCCCGAGAGCATGATGCCGTGAGCGGGGCAGATCGTTGCCGAGCATGAGCGTTCGCGACGGTCGCGGTAGGCGCAGAGCTGCGCGGTGTGATTGGGGCAACCGCGCATCGTGCATGCGATACCGGATGCGACCGGAGCCGGTGGCTCCTCCCTGTCCCTGCGCCGGAACAGCGCGGTCGCGGGCAGTGCCCCCAGCCGCCGAAGCGCGCTCACATCTTTTCGCGGAGTCTCCACAGTCAGCACGGCATCGCTACCTCCAAGTCCCACTCTCGGCACGGCCACACTCGCTCGCGCCCCTGGAGTAATCAGACGCTACACGGGCTGTGCGCGAGCTCGTATGCGACGGTTCGCGATGCAGGATTTACACGCGGTGACGTGACGCAACCGTCACTGCCGGGGTTGTTCGGATTCGGTGCCGGGCTGCCCGCCGAGCACTCGGGTACGCTCCTGCCAGAAGCCGAGGCGCCGCTGGAAGCGAGCCGCCTCAGCCCTGAGCACCTTGAGGTCGGTCTCACGAACCTCCGATGCCGCGTCCTCGTCCATCGCTGCGACCTCTTGCTCGGCAAGCGTCAGGAGGCTGCGCTTGAAGTCGAGGAGCTCGGTGTAGACCTTGGTCCAATGAACGGCATCATCGACGTACGTGCTGTGCTCGTCCTCGCCGGCGAGCAGACGCTCAGGCTCGACTGCGTCCAGCGCCGCATCCTGCGCCGCTTCTCGATCAGGCACGGGTGTCATGACGTTTTCGGGGTCCGGGTCATTCTGTGGACCGACCCGACTCAAGGAACCCCGCAACGCGGACCCGGCCCTCCATGATCTGATGCGGGTCGCCGCGGGAGACAAGATCGGCTCCGATCGAGTCGGAAAGCCGGCCTGCCTGCGGCGCGTTCAGCTCGGCGTCAGATGCGAACGTGCTCGATGTCAATTTCTGCGAGCTCCGGCGGTCGCGGGATCGCGTTGGCGTCGAGGAGTTGCAGGCACTTGATCACACAGCGTGCGCCGGCGATGTTCAGCCCGGACTGGCGAGTGCACCGCTGAATCGCGCTCAGGGTGAGGATGTCGCGTTGGGAGTACCGTCGCCTGTTGGTCGCGGTTCGCTCGGGTACCCCGAGGCCCATCGTCTCGTACATCATCAGAGTGCGCGGATGGCTCGCGAGAATCTCGGCGGCGACGCTGATGGTGTAGAGCGGCTTGTCGAGGTCCAGCATCCGCTGGGATGTCGGCATCCGCGCTTCAGTGGACATCGGGCCGGCCTCTGGCGAGCACCACGACGGTGGCTCCATCTGCCGATCTGCGACGTGCTCCGGCCCGGTGCGTTGCGACGATGCGTGTGTCCGTCAGACCAGGCTCGCGCTCGTCGCGGTCCGCTGGCGAAAGAACTGAACGCGGCAGCGATCGCAGCGGAAGACCAGGCGGAGGCCCATCCGACCGAGCACCTCGGTGATCCGGGAACTGCACTGAGGGCAGGTCGCCGCCTCGTTGAGGAACGGGCCTCCCACGGGCTTCACGTCGAGCTGTATCGGCTTGTACTTACGAGCCATTGAGCACCTCCAACTGTTGTCGCGACTTCCCTCGCCCTCCCCGTCAGGAACATCCTATCACAAAACATGATAGCGGTGATATTGCTATCATGCGGTGCGTCCGGCGACGAGCGCCTTCAGGGTCTCTTTGCTACCGTACTCACGGGAGTCAATATTCGCGGTGGGAGCGCTGACTCCACCGGTCACGGAGGAGTGGTTGTGGAGGATGACGTCAAAGTCCTGCTGATCGAGGACGACGTCGCCGCGGCTGAGATGTACCGGCTTCGACTCGTCGCCGACGGTTACTCGGTGGTCATGGCGAGCGATGGCAACCAGGGTCTGCGCATGGCCGCGGATGAGGCTCCCGACTTCATCTACCTCGACCTCCGGCTGCCCGGGCTCGACGGGTTCGAGGTGCTGGAGCGTCTCCGAGCCGGCGAGACGACGATGCACATCCCGGTCATCATCCTCACCAACTACGGCGAGCCCGAGCTCCGTGAACGTGGCCTGAAGCTTGGGGCGCTCGAGTTCCTGGTGAAGGCCGACACCACTCCCGCCGAGCTCTCCGAAAGCGTCGAGCGGGCGACCGGCCCGCGCGCACTGCCCTCCACCTGAGGGCGAGGGCCGGCGATGGGCGCCGCTCACCGGGGGGCGAGCTTCACGCTCGCGATCGCCTGACCCGAAAACGAAGAGTCCACCCGCGCCGTGGACGGGGTCCCGGCGGGAAGGTGTCGGATTTCATGATAGCGACAATATCAGATATAAGCCGCAAACAGGGGCGGGCAATCCACGTTCGGGCTCGGGCGAGCCGGCGGCTCCGTCAGCCGGTGGACGTCAGAGCGATTGCCCCAAACGCGGTCTGATGCCGGTGGCGCCCCCGGCATTTCGCGCCGGCACCGCATCGATGTGCGCCGATTGCCATTTGCCGGGAGCGAAGATCCCGATCGCGGTCCCTCCCTGGACATCCCTGATGATCAGGTGACCGTCGCTCACTTCGATGTACCGGCCGCCCTGATACGCATGCTTGTCGCCGCCGGGATCGACCACGATCACCATTGCTGGTTCACCTCGGAAATGGAGTCAGAAGCATGCACAGGGTCCGGCGGACCATACATCGGTTGATCGGTCCCGGGCACGTCGCGCACGCGATCGTCGCCTACGTGTAGAGGTTCCTTCGCAAGAAGGCGAGCATCCGGGGCGCGGCATCGAGGCGGTTGGCACGTTTCGCGAGCCCGTGTCCCTCGTCGTCATAGATGAGCAGCTCGCTTGGGACGCCGCGGGCGACCAGTGACGCGTGCAGCTGACGCGCCTCTCCGACCGGAACCCGCGGATCGTTGGCTCCATGCACGAGCATGAGGGGAGCCCGAATCGCGTCGGCGTGGGTCATCGGCGACGCTTCGATGAGGAAGTCGCGATCCGTGTCGAGGAAGCCGTACTCGACCTCGCGAATACGGCGCCGGTAGGGCGATGTGTTCTCGAGAAACGTGACCAGGCTGCTGATCCCAACGGTCGCGATGCCGGCCGCCCACAGGTCCGGATAGAACGCCAGCGCTGCCAGGGTCATGTAGCCACCGTACGATCCCCCGATCACCGCAACGCGGCCCGCATCGACGCCGCGCTCGGCAAGCGATCCGTGAACGGCGGTCAGGTCACGCACGGAGTTGAGACGCAGGCGGCGATCGTCGAGTGACACGAACCGCCTTCCCCATCCCGCCGAGCCGCGAACGTTGGGCGCGACCACGGCGATGCCGTCGGCAACCAGCCTGACGATGAACGGGTCGTAGCGTGGCGCGAACCGTGCTTCCGGACCCCCGTGCACCGCGATCACGACCGGCGGGTTGTCGACAGGGGGTTTGTAGAGGAAGTACGTGATCGGCTCACCGTCGAACGACTCGATCTCGTGCAGCTCGGGCGTGACCAGGTCGGAGGTGACGACCTGGTCGATCGGCAGAAGCGGCACGGGCGGCCGCGAGTCAGCGGTGTCGATGCGCAGGGGAGTCATCGGGGTCGCCGTCGCCGTGAAGGAGAGCAGCGCGGTCGAGCCGTCGGCGGAGAGCCACGGCCGCGGGACCAGTGGCAACCCGAAGCCGGTGCCCGATTCGGTTAACGCCAGGTCTCGGATGTGGGCGAGGCTCTCGCCGTCATGGAGGTGCAGACGGGTGATCGCGTTCTCCGCATGGAATACGAGCACGCTCCGCCCGTCGCCACTGAGCGTGGCCTCGCTGTCCCACCTGGTGTCGAGCACATAGCGCCAGGACGACGTCCCGATGTCGTAGCGGGCGATCGCGGAGACGTCTCGACCCGCATCGGTGCTGAAGAGAAAACCCCCGGAGTCCGGATACCATGTTGGTGCGCCGGCTGTTCCCGCACCGGTGCGCTCCACGACCGTCCGCACCTGATCGGTCTCGAGGTCGATGATCATGAGGTCGCCGCTGAGCGCGAAGGTCGTGTCCAGGCGCACGACGGTGAGCCACCGGCCGTCCGGCGAGAAGCTTTCGACGCGGTTCCAGCCATCCTCGAGAACCGTGCGGATCGCTCCACTGCCGGGGTCGATGACGTAGACGTCGATGTCGATCCCGTTGCGCTTGGTCGAGGTGAATGCGATGAGCCGGCCGTCTCGACTCACGTCGCCGAGATCGTGCTTGACGTTCTCCTCAACGACGAGCGCTCGGGGCTCGCCGCCGCGCCGATCCACGAGCCAGAGCTGATAGTTCTCGTTACCGCCACGATCGACAGCAACGACGATGTCGTCGGTGCCGGGAATGTAGCGCGCGGCCGACACCGGCTCGGCGAGGAAGGTGAGCCGCGTCAAGTCGCCACCCAGAGCGGGGAGCCGGTACACCTGCATGCTACCGGTCCCGTCGCTGCGGATCAGCAACTCGTCACCCGACGGGGACACGTCGGCGATGATCGAGCTCCGCGCTCCCAACAGACGCGTCAGCAGATCGTCGACCACGATGTCATCTTCGCATCCGTTCACCCGGCTGCGTCATGGCGCCTCCCGGGATCTCGTTCGACGGCTACCGACTTCTCAGCCGCTCCACGGCGCGGCGCCAGCGGCATCGCGCTCGATCATCGTCCGAAGCTGGTCGATCAGGGTGGTGTCGTCGAGGACGATGCCGAGTTCGCGGTTGTATCGGAGCGACTCGGTGGAGAAGTTCTGCGAGCCTATGAACGCCTCCTCGTCGCGCGCGCCCGGATCTCGCACGATCACTTTGGCATGTATGTAGAGCGCGGCATCGGGGGCGTAGAGCCTGACGTGCACGCCGGCTGCTGCCAGATCGCCGAACGCTGTGGCCCAGCTGCTCGAGTCGGTCATGCAGAGCTCGACATTCACGCCGCGGCGGGCGGCTGCGGCGATGGCTGCCGTGATCTCGGCGTTGGCCATCTCCTCGTTCTCGATGTCGAGCTCCTGACTCGCGCCGTTGACGAGCGCCAGCAGGTCCGGGAGCGACGTGGTCGGTGACCAGACGAGGTCGGCGCCGGGCGGCGGCTCGACGTGAGTCCCGCCGTAGTCGGCATCGAACGTCGTGGTGATCGCCGCCAGATCCGCGGGCGCGCGGTCGATGACCGCGATGTCACGCGTGTCCGCGTAGTAGCGGCTCGTCCAGTTCAAGGTCATGATCACGCCCACCGACCCGTCGACGACGAGGGTCTTCTGGTGGGTGAGGGCGTACCGCGAGCCGGCCCACGTGACGTGCACGCCGTGTCCCTGCAGGTACGCGAATGCCGGGTCGTTCGCCGCAGCCGTGTACCCGGCGTTGAGGATCACCCTTACATCGACCCCGCGTGCGGCGTCGGAGACGAGCAGCTGCTCGGCGCGGATGTCCGCCAGCTCGTACATCGTGAGGTCCACCCACCGCCGGGCGGACGAGACCAGGCTGTAGATCGGCTCCATCCCGGCCGCCGGCTCGATGATGACGGAGAGTGGCGCCGCCTGGGATGGATGCTGCGAACCGATGGGCGCAGCGGTGGCCGGACTCGCCGGGGCTGCCGGGGAACTGGAGGTCACGCCGGAGGACGGCGTCGAGCCACAGCCGGCGAGGGTGAGGAGCCCGGACAGCGCCAGCCCACGAAGCCGGAGATACCGCATCCGACCAGTATGGGAAGCCCCCTGTACGGCTCTCCGGACGGTTCCGGCAAGCTCCCGATCGGAGCGAGGACCGGGTACTGACCGTATGGAGCGTTCGAATCGAACGAACCCCTTGCACCTTGCGCGTCCAGCGCGCCACAATCGTCCCCTCGGAGTTTCAGTCGATGTCGAGAGGGGACCTATGCAACGTCGATTCGTGAAAAGAGCGTTTGGCGCAAATTCGCGCCGTCCAGGAGGAGTTTCATGACATCAGCCCGATCTTGGGCCGCGCTGGCATCGGTGGGTCTCGCGGTGTCAGCCGCGACCGTGGCCACCGGGACGCCGGCTTCGGCATCCCACATCTCCGGCCGCTCGGCGCTGGCCGGATCGCTGACCTCAGGCGCCGCGCGCGCCAAGCCCGAAGGCGGGGTCGCCGCAGGGACCAGTGTCGCGTTCGATCTCAACCTCTCGCTGCGCAACGCCGCTGCAGCCCAGGCACTCGTCACGGCGATCTCGACTCCCGGGTCGGCTCAGTATCGCCACTTCCTGACCCAGGCTCAGTGGGTAGCGCGGTTCGCGCCGACCCGGGCCTCGGTCGCGTCCGCGGAAACCTGGCTGCGTCAGCAGGGCTTCGCGATCGGCGCAGTCCCGGCGGACCGCCTGTTCATCCCAGCCAGCGGCAGCGCCGCCCAGGTTCAGCGCGCGTTCAACACCACCCTCGGCACCTACAAGGTGAACGGGAAGGACCTGCGCCTCGCGAACAGCGCGCTGTCGATCCCCACCGCGATCGCCGGCGTGGTTTCCGGCGTGGTCGGTGTCAACCAGTCGCTGGCGACCAACGATCTCAGCTCGGGATTGGCGACTCCTGCAGCATCGAACGCTGCGAAGCCCAACCAGGAGCCGCCACCACCCGCCGCGTTCAGGAACCCGCAGCCGTGCTCGGCGTACTTCGGCCAGAAGATCGACACGACCGACAACGCATCCCTGTATGCGCCGTTCACGAGCCCGCAGCCGTATGACATCTGCGGGTACACGCCCGCGCAACTCGAGGGTGCGTACGGCCTTTCGAGCAGCATCGCGAGCGGCAACAACGGCCACGGCGTCAAGATCGCGATCGTCGACGCGTACGACGCGCCGACCCTCCTTGCCGACGCGCAGCGGTACTTCAGCCTCAACGATCCGTCGATCCCGCTGCCCAAGAGCCAGTTCACGAACATCAAGCCGTCGTCAGTGGGCAACGAGGCGGAGTGCGGTGCAAGCGGATGGTTCGCCGAGCAGTCGCTTGACGTCGAGTCCTCGCACTCGATGGCTCCAGGCGCGCACATCATCTTCGTGGGCGCGGTGGACTGCCTCGACAACAGCCTCCTGGACGCGGTGAACACCGCGATCACCAGTGGCGCGTCGGTTGTCAGCGACTCGTGGGGCGACACGCTCGGTGACCTGCTCACCGACGCCGCAACCAAGGCCGCCTTCGACAACACGTTCATGCTTGCCGACACGACCGGGGTCAGCGTCCTCTTCTCGAGCGGCGACTCCGGCGACAACTTCGCGGACTTCGGGATGACGGTTCCGGACTACCCGCCGACCAGCCCCTTCGTCACCGCGGTGGGTGGGACGTCGCTGGAAGTCGGCAAGTCGGACAACCGCCTCGCTGAGTACGGCTGGTCGACTGCCAAGCAGGTCCTCTGCGAAGGCACCGTCACCAACTGCGGCTCCGCGACCACGCCGCTCGGCACGCTCAATTTCCAGGCCGGTGGTGGCGCTGGAACGAGCTACACCTACCTCCAGCCCTCGTACCAGGCGAATGTCGTCCCGGCTGCGCTCGCGCTTCGGAACCAGAACCTGTTCGGACCGACGCCGCTTCGCGTCGTCCCGGACATCTCGATGGACGCCGATGCGTCGACCGGAATGCTGATCGGATTGACCCAGACCTTCCCGAACGGGAGCGTTCGCT
>DAIQQM010000118.1:0-6731 GCA_036786805.1 Candidatus Dormiibacterota bacterium
GCTGTCGAGTTCCTGGATGAAACGCCATGATTCGGGCCGGGTTACGCCGGACGCATGGCGACGGCGAGGATGAAGAGGGCGGCGAAGAGCAGCACGATGGCCGCACCGGCAAGGAGCGCACCCGGGCCTTCCTCGATCCAGAAGGGCCCCACCCGGCGCCGGCCAGGAGCTCCTTCGTCCAACGGTACCGCCATTGCCTCCAACCGTACCAGCAGGGTCCCTGGAACGGTCGTATGACAATCCGCCACGCGTGCCGGAACGCCAAACCGGCCCATGACACAATCGGACGTCGATGGCAGTGATTGCGCCTGTTTCCGCGCCCGCTTCCAGTCCGATCGCGCTCCCTCCCGCCCCGAGGACCGCCGAGGAGACGGGCCTGCCCTTCAGCTTTGTATGCGACCTGGTCCTCAAGGTGCTGTATTTCAACGGCAGCATGTTGGGCCGCGACATCGCGAACCACCTATGCCTCCCGTTCTCGTTCATCGACACCACGTCTCGATTCCTGGCGGACGAGGGCTACTGCTCATCGACCGGCGTGCACACGGCGACCCTCGATCCGGGGGAGCCGATCAACGCAGGGATGCAGCACATGATCTCCACCACGGGCCGGCAGCGCGCCCGCGAGCTCCTCGAGATCAACCAGTACGCCGGCCCCGCGCCGGTGCCGATCGCCGACTACACCGCCATGGCCGAGCGCCAGTCCCATGTCGACGGGCAGGTCAACCGCGCCCGCCTGCACGACGCGTTCAGCCACCTCGTGCTCTCCGAGGTCGTCCTGGACCACCTCGGCCCGGCGCTCAGCGCTCGCCAGGCGGTGTTCCTCTACGGCCCTCCCGGGAACGGCAAGACGACCATCGCCGAGGCGGCCGCGTCACTGCTCGGGGCGCCCATGTTCATCCCGCGCGCGCTGTACGTCCACGGCGAGGTGATCCGCTTCTACGACCCGATCCACCACGAACCCATCGACCGCGAACTGCCGCCCCACGACCGTCGCTGGCAGCTCGCCAAGCGGCCGGCCGTCAAGGTCGGCGGTGAGCTGACCCCGCGGATGCTCGAGCTCGGGTTCGACCACACGCTCGGCTTCTACGAGGCGTCGATGCAGCTCAAGGCGAACGGCGGCCTCTTCCTGATCGACGACTTCGGCCGCCAGCAGAACATGTCGCCGCGCGACCTGCTCAACCGGCTCATCGTGCCGCTCGAGAAGAAGGTCGACTATCTCAACATCCCGCGCGCCGGGTCGAGCATCCCGGTGCCGTTCACCTGCATGCTCATGCTCTCGACCAACCTTCGGCCGCAGAACCTCATGGACGAGGCATTCCTGCGTCGCGTGCGCTTCAAGGTGCACGTTCCGGACCCGACGGTCGAGGAATACAAGGAGATCTGGCGACGCAACTGCGTCGACAACAACCTGCGCATGGACGAGGGGCTCGTCGACAGGCTGCTCGAGACCCACTACAAGGCGAAGGGCCGACCTTTGCACGGCACGCATCCTCGCGATCTGCTCAACCATGTGATCCACTCCGCCCTCTACCTGGGCAAGCCGGTGGAGCTCAACGCCGAGTTGCTCGAACTCGCCTGCGAAACCTATTTCGTCGATTCCGACGAGTAGGTTGTCGCGGCGCGCCGATGCGCCAGGGCGAGAATAGGGGAGGATGATTGTTGCGATGCCGAGGACTCACAGCTACGAGCTGACCGTGACGTGGACTGGGAACACGGGCACCGGAACGAGCGGATACCAGGCATTCGAGCGGTCGCACGAGGTCAGCGTCGAGGGCAAGCCCACCATTGCGGGAAGCGCCGATCCGGCATTTCGTGGTGCGCGCGACCGCTGGAATCCCGAGGAGCTGCTGGTCGCTTCACTCTCGGAGTGCCACATGCTGTGGTATCTCGTCCTCTGCGCGAAAGAGGGGATCGTGGTCACCCGCTACGTGGATCATGCATCCGGGACCCTGGTCGAGACGCCGGACGGCGGCGGTCATTTCGACGAGGTGTCGCTGCACCCGCACGTGACCATCACGACTCCGGAGAAGCTGGATCGCGCGATTGCGCTGCACGAGCGCGCGCACGACCTCTGCTACGTCGCCAACTCGGTGAACTTCACGGTGCGCACCGACCCGACGGTCGTGACGGCGGTCACAGACAACTAGACCGGTTTCACCTGTTACAGTCCCCGCGGCGCTGCCGACATCGGCGCCCGCCGGGCAACCGTCGACATTGAAGGGATCGACGGAATAGGTCTACGCTATGCCGATGAACCCGTTGATAGCACTGGCGATGACGGTCGCGTCGATGGTCGCGGGCGGCTATGCGATCTTCGCGATCTTCGAAGTGGCACGGATTCCTGCAGTGCAGTTCGATGCCGCCGGCTCGGACAAGCTCGTGTGGATGGCCACGGTCCTCCTGCTGCCGGTCATCGGGGCTTTGCTCTGGCTCTTTCTCAGGCGCGACGACGTCCTCGAAGCGGAGGCATGGTTCGACGAGGAGGATCCGCCCGCCGACTGGTACGCCGACGCCGAATCGGGGGTTCTCCGGTGGTGGGATGGCTTCGAGTGGACCGACCGATACAAGACGTGGTCCGGAGCCCGCCCGCACCACGCAGGTTGACCGACCTCGCCGGCCGGCCCCTTACGAACCACTGACTCCATCGGGCTCGGCGGAGGCCAGGACTCTGCTCGGGTCCGCCTCACGGGACGAGGGACTCTGCGGCCGTTTCTCGATGATCTGATCGATCATCCCGTAGGCGAGCGCTTGCTCCGCCGTCATGTGGTAATCGCGCTCGATGTCCCGTCCGATCTGCTCCGAGTCCCGTCCGGTGTGTCGGTGGTAGAGCTCGATAAGCAAGGCGCGCTGGCGCAGGATCTCGCGAGCATGCACGTCGAGGTCGGTCGCCTGGCCCTGCATACCCTGAGTCCAGGGCTGATGAATGACAACAAGCGAGTTGGGCAGCGCGAGCCTCCGCCCCGGAGCTCCGGCTGACAGCAGCAGCGACGCACCACTCGCGGCCATGCCGAGACACGTGGTCTCGACCTGTGGGCGCACGTACTGCATGGCGTCGTACATGGCCAGCGCGGCAGTCATGGAGCCACCCGGGCTGTTGATGTACAGGTGCACGTCGCGTTCGGGATCCTCGCCTTCGAGGAAGAGGAGCTGCGCGGTGACCAGGTTGGCGAGGTCGTCGTCGATGACCCCGCCGACGAAGATGATCCGGTCGCGCAGCAGCCGCGAGTAGATGTCATACGAGCGCTCACCGCGAGTCGTGCTCTCGACGACGGTGGGGACCAGGGTCATCGCGAGCCCTCCGCTGTGGGTGGAACGAATCCGATGCGACGGCGGGCCGGCTCCGCCTGGTTCATGGCGAGGAAGGCGCCGAACTGCGCCACGGTCCGAAGCGATGCGGCGTCGAGGCCCGACGTCACAGCGCGGAGCTGGCGGCGGGGATCGGCGGGCCACGCGGGCTCGTCCTGGTGCCACGCACCGAGCCGGCGCCCGAGGTCGGTGTACACCGCGGCGATGGGAACCGCGAGCGCGTAGGTGATCGCGATGAGCAAATCGGCGGAGACATCCTTGAGCCCGCGTTCGACCTCGGAGAGGTATGCGGGGGAGCAACCGGCCTCGCCGGCGATCTCGCCGAGGCTGCGCCCCTGACCCTCGCGGTGCCCGCGAAGGACCGCGCCCAGCTCCTGCCGGATCTCGCCGGCGGTTACGCTCAGAGCAGAATTCACAACGCTCACAGCATATCACCGCGCCGCCGCCGTGGCGTCCGGCGGGACTTGCTTCGAAGGGTCGCGGCTATCCTTGCCTCCTGATGGCAACCCTCCTCTCCGTCAACATCGGGCGTGCCGTGGCGAGCCGGCACACCGACACGGGCGTCACCGGGATCGACAAGCGCCCGTCTGCAACGCCCGTCGAGCTCCATGACCCGGGCCTGGGAACAGGGCTCAGCGGGGTGTCCGGGGATGCGATCGGAGACCCACGATCCCATGGCGGCACCGACCAGGCCGTCTACGCCTACGCGCGCGAGGATCTCGATCACTGGCAGGCCGAGCTCGGACGGCCGCTCAGCAACGGCGTCTTCGGCGAGAACCTCACCACCGCCGGGCTCGACGTCAGCGGAGCGCTCGTCGGGGAGCGCTGGCAGGTCGGCGACGAATGCGTGCTCGAGGTGACCTCGCCGCGGATCCCCGTCACCGTGCTGCACCGCCCGGCGCACGGCGTGACCATCGCGCTGATGTTCCGAGCGCTGACGACGGACAAAGCGCTGCAGCCGCAGTTGGCGGCGGCGGGCGATGCGCTTCCCGAACCGCTCCGGCGGCGCCTCGTTCCCTGACGCATCAGGCCCAGGGCTGCCGCCGCTCGGCCGCGTCGAACGCTCTCGTGGCGCCAACCCCGGGAAAACGCGGCGGACTGGCGATACGATTCCCGTCGCCCCTTCATGTTCAGACCGCCTCCATACGCCCGTATCGCCGTGGTCGCGTTGGTGGCCGCCGTCGGGGTGGGCGCCCTTGCCGGCGCCTCGCGCCTGCCGATCGCGCCATCCGGGGTTGCGGCGGCCACCCGTCCTCCGGTCCAGGCAGCGGTCGCACCGTGGTTCGACATGAACGTGCGCGGCGCGGACATCAATCTCTGGGCTCCGGCAACGATGCCGATCGGGGCTCCGCCGATCAAGGGCCGCGCCGGCATCCTCGTGGACATGGACACCGGCGAGATCCTCTGGCAGAAGGACCCCGACCTCGAGCTAGCGCCGGCCAGCCTGACCAAGGTGCTGACGTCGCTGGTCGCGCTCGAGAACTTCAGCCCCGATCAGCTGGTCACCATCACGCCCGACGCGCTCGGCCAGTCGGCGGCCGACACCCTCATGGGACTGAAGGCCGGCCAGACCCTCACCGTCCAGGAGCTGCTGGAGGGCATGCTCCTCCCGAGCGGTGACGACGCCGCAAGCGCCATCGCGGTGGACACGGTGGGCGAGGAGCGCTTCGTCGCGGCCATGAACGCGCAGGTGGCGGCCCTCGGGCTCCAGGATTCCCACTTCTCAGCCACGGTCGGGCTCGACGACCCCGAGCTGTACTCGTCCGCACACGATCTCGCGGTCATCGCCGACTACACGTACGAGCAGTTCCCCCTCTTCGACCACATCGTCGACAGCCGGACGATCACACTGCCCGCGAGTGTCGATCACCCTGTGTTTCATCTGCACAACCTCGACGCGCTGCTCGAGGACTATCCCGCAGCGGTGGGCATCAAGCCCGGCTGGACCGGCAATGCGGGCGCCTGCCTCATCGGGATGGCGGTCCGGGACGGGCACCATCTGCTCGCCGTGCTCCTGAGCGCCAACTACCCGGCTCGCCTCGAGAGCCGGCTCTTCGACTGGGGATTCCAGCTCGACGGGCTGGCGCCTCTGCTGCCCCCGACTCCCGCGCCGAAGCCCACTGTGGCTACCTGATGACGGCGAAGCCCTCTGCGGTCTTGCCGTAGTACGGCGCCGACGCGATCGGTCGAAGGTTGGGGAGCTGTGCGAGACACGTGATGTTCCATGGATACAGCTGCACCGCAATGTCGAGCGAGCCGACGAACACGGCATCTGCGTTGGCGCTTCGGATTGCGGCCTCGGCGCCGGCCGGGTCGGTGCAGGCGTTGCTCAGCGCGACATCCAATGGCGTGTCCAGCGAGCCCCAGGCAAAGCCGTTTGGGACCAGCGGTGTCAGCGTGGTGAGTGCCCCCATCCACATCCCCGCGTCATCGCCGCCATCACTCATGACGGTCGCTCCCTTGGGGAGCACCTGTTCCATGCGCTGCAGCACACGCAGGTCGGCAGGCGAGACGAGCGATCGCGTGTTGATCTCGTTTCTGTAGACGCCGAGCTCGGACGCCGCACCGACCACGAGACACAGTACGGCCAGTAGTCCGAGGATCGCGCCACCCGCGTCGAGATGCTGTCCGACTCCGGCCACACGCTCGCGGACGGCACGCGGGAGGTCGGCGTGGCGCGCGAACGCGACCCACGCGGCGACCACGATGATCGCCGTCACCCCCAGCGTGAGGATCCAGGGCCGCAGCTGGGAGAGGCGGTTGAAAGCCCCGAGCGGATAGAGGAAGACGGTGTCCGTGCTGACGACATAGGTCCAGAGGCGCCCGAGCGGATGGTGCGCGATCAACGCCAGCGCGGCCACCACCACGGCCGCGACTGACGCCGCAACCCAGAGCCGGCCGCTCCGCGACAGCCGCCGCAGCAGGTCCGCGAGGGCCACGAGGCCGAAGCCGAGAACCAGCGGAATGAGCCAGTACTGGACGCCGAGGATGCGGTCGGTATCGCCCCAGGGGTAGACGAGGCGCCAGAAGAAGCTGAACTTGTGGAGGAAGAGATCATCGACCATCATCGCCACGAGCAACGCCTGGGCAACCAGGACCCACAGCATCTTGCGGCGGATCAGCAGACCGATAGCGCCGATGCCGTAGAGCACGAGTGTCACAGGGCTCGTGAGGTCGGTTTCCGCGATCGTCAGCAGGATGTGGTGGAACTTCACCGGCATGCCGGTGGTCGCGACGACGATCGGCGACGGCTGCACCTGCGTCGGCGGTGGCACATGAGGGAGGCGCGTGAGGATCGTCACCAGCGCGGCACCGACCAGGGTCGCGCCGATGACCAGTCCGATGCGGGTGATGCCGATACGGGGGGACGTACGCAGGACGGTGAAGACAGCCACGGCAAAGAGGCCACATCCGACCACCATCGC
>DAIQQM010000022.1:0-13281 GCA_036786805.1 Candidatus Dormiibacterota bacterium
CCGGGGTCGCGGCCTTCACCTGCTGCGTGACGGCCTGGTGCACGCCGAGGCCCAACAGGTAGTCCGCCCCACCGACCAGGACCGCGAAGATGATCACGGTTGCGATGACGATGCCGGTCATGCGCATCAACTCGTCGCGCGCCGGCCAGACCACCTTCTTGAGCTCTTCCCAGACGCCACGGAGGTAGGCGACGGGTCCTCCCCGTCCGGATCCACCCGGACCCGCACCGGACAAGGCGGGCCGCGGTGGGCGCGGGCTGCCCGGGGCGATTCGAGCCTTGGCCATGGACGGTGATCTCTCCTGGTGGTGGTGCCGGGGCGGGCAGTGCTGGGTTGGCGGTGGCAGGGGCGGCACGACTCGAACGCGCGACCCTCGGTTTTGGAGACCGATGCTCTACCAGCTGAGCTACGCCCCTTCGGTCACTTGGTCTCGCGGTGCTGCCTGTGCACGCGGCAACGCCTGCAGAACTTGCGCAACTCCAGGCGATCCGGGTCGTTGCGCTTGTTCTTGACCGTCGTGTAGTTGCGTTCCTTGCACTCGTTGCATTGCAACGTGATGATCGCGGAACCGCCCTTGGCCGTGGCCACGTGTCAATAGCCTCAAACACAAAAGAGACCTAGCGGCGCTAGGTCGGCGTGCAGTCTACCACAGATCGGGGGGCCGGCCGGGGCGATCGGCTCGAGATCGCCGTCAGGCGATCGTCACGTGGTCGCCAACTCCCCGTGGTGCGATTCGGACTACGCTGTGAGGAACCAACCGCACATCCCGGGGGACCTCCATCATGCACCCGTTGCTCCGCCCCGCGAACGTCGCCATTGCGGTGCTCGGCGCCGCTGTCATCGGCCTCGGCACCGTGGTGGCAGTCGACCGCACCGCGACGACCGCGCCTCCTGCTCAGACCGCCTCGCTTTCGGCCTCCTCGAGCACCGTGTCGTCGCTCCTCTCCTCGGGCGGGTTCGCTGCGGCGGGTCAGTTCAAGAGTGAGGCGTCGCACGTCTTCGACTTCTTCACGACCGACACCAAGTTGACCTGGCAGCAGATCGGGGCCGACCTGCTGAGCGGTGAGACCCTCGATCAGATCGCCGGCTCCCATGCGGCGAAGGTCGAGGCCGACGCGCTCGCCCAGGTCCGCGCCGGGCTCTCGCTCGGTGTGGCGAAGGGCGTGATCACCCAGGCTCAGGAGACGCGCCTCGTCAACGATGCTCAGGACGCGATCTCGGTCCTCATGGCCGCGAAGTTGAGCGCGCTGCTCCCAGCGGGACACTGATCGGGCTGCCGCGCACGCTGACCTCGGGGCCGCCCTCGAGGGGCGGATGCAGGAGGCACTCCTTGTCGGAGGCGCCCTCCCACCACCAGCGGCCGGCTCGCTCGTTCTCGCCTGCCTTGGTGGCCCGGGTGCAGGGGGCGCAACCGATCGAGGTGTAGCCCCGGTCGTAAAGGGGGTGGTGCTCCAGAGCGTGTGAGTCGAGGTAGTCCCACACCTGGGCGCGCGACCAGCCGGCGAGCGGAACGACCTTGGTGATGCCTCCGTGGCCAGGATCGCCGGCCACCACCGGCGTTCCGGCGCGGGTCGGCGTCTGCTCCCGGCGCAACCCGGTGATCCAGGCGTCGTAGTCCCGCAGCGCGCGTGTCAGCGGGTTCACCTTGCGAACGGCACAGCACTCGTTGCGGAGCGCGACGGAGCGGCGGAACTGCATCGTCCCGTTCTCGGCGGTCATCATGTCGAGCTCGCCGGCGTCAGGAGCGAGGATCCGAAGGCGTATCGGGAAGCGACGCCTGACCTCGTCCATGAACTCGTGAGTCTCTTCGTGCAGGCGGCCGGTGTCGAGGGTCAGCACTTCCGGCTCCGGCACGATCCCGCAGGCCATGTCGATGAGCACCATCGACTCAGCCTGGAAGCTGGCAACCAGGGCGACCCTGCGGAATCGCTTGTACGTCCACGCAAGCACCTCCTCGGCGCTCCCGTGGCGCAGGTCGACCGCGGTCATGTGCTCGCTTCGACCGGCGCGTTCGGCGCGAGACGACGCTTGACATTCACGGCCCACATGATCAGGCAATCTCCTCGATTGCGGACGGATTGCCCGAAAAGCTCGGCGGAATCCTACGGAATTCCCATCATAGGGGTCAAACGCTGGCTGCCCGGGTCAGCCGAGGCGCCAGCCACAGGTGGATCGCAGCATGCGCCCGCCAGGGGCGCCAGCGTGCCGCCATCTCGCCGACCTGTGACGGGGTCACGGCTCCCCGGGTGAGCGACTCGAGCGAGCGGCGCAGCCCGAGGTCGCTCGACGGAAACGCATCGGCCTCGCCCATCCGCAGGGCGAGGTAGTGGGCCGTCCAGGGACCGAGGCCGGCCACCGAGGTGATCGAGCTCACCTGCTCGTCGAGCGGCCGGCTTCGGTCCAACCGTACCGATCCCCCTGTCACGGCGGTGGCGAAGCTGTGGATCGCCTCGATCCGCGCGCCGGTCAATCCCACGCCGTCGAGGTTGGCGTCCGCGAGCACCTCGGCGGACGGAAAGAGGTGGGTCAGCCCGAACTGGCTCAGCCCGGGAACACCGATGCCGTGGCGCGCCACCACCCGAGCGATGATCGTCCCGGCGCCTGCCACGGTGACCTGCTGACCGACGATGGCCCGAACCCCCACCTCGAACGGGTCCCACGCGCCCGGCACGCGCAGCCCTGGGAGCGTGGCGATCCGTCCGGTGATCAGCGGGTCGCGTCCGAGCACCTCATTGGCGCGGGCGAGGTCGAAGTCCAGGTTGAACAGGCGTCGCACCTGCTGGACCACATGGATGAGACCGCCCCAGTGGGGAAGGTGGGCCGTCAGCACCAGGTGATCGGCTCCGCCTCTCGCGACCTCGATCACCCCAGGATCCCCGTCGACGAGAACCGCCCTGCGGTAGACGCCGCCGTCCACCTGCTCGACGCCCGCGATGGCGCGAGCCGCGAGGTACCCGAGCATCGTGTCCCACTCGAGCGGTCCCTCGAAACCCAGGCGCAGCGGCAGTCCGCCATCGGCCACGAGACGGTCCGCGATCCGTCGACGTGCTCGCAACTCGCGCGGTGTCGCGCGAAAGATCTCGCCGACCGTCCGGTTGAACTGGCGCAGGCTGCCGAATCCGGATGCGAAGGCGATGTTGGTGATCGAGAGGTCGGTGTCGTCGAGGAGACGGCGGGCGAAGTGGGCGCGGCTCGAGCGCGCGAGCTGCGACGGGGTCACGCCCACCTGCTCCTGGAACAGGCGGCGAAGATGCCGGGCGGACAGCCCCAGAAGTCCCGCGAGCGCCTCCTCGCTTGAGGTGCGAAGCCCGTCGCCGACGATGAGCCGGATGCCGCGGCAGACCACCTCGGAAGCAAAGCCGTCGACCGGCGCGGCCGCGCGGTAGGGCCGGCACCGCATACAGGCGCGGAATCCCGCAACCTCCGCCGCGGCTGCCAGGTCGAAGTGGCGCACGTTCGCCGCCTTGGGACGTGCCGAGCACCCGGGCCGGCAGTAGATGCCGGTCGTGACCACCGCTGAGAATCCACTCATGACCGTACTTGTAGCGCGCCGCGCCGCTGCTCCACCGGCCGTATTCGGACATCGCGGCCGATCTGTCCGGAAATGGCCGGACGCTGTCCACTCACGCAGCTCAGGCTGGTGACATGACCGATGCACACCCACCGAGATCCCACGGGTATGCGCCGACACCGCTGGGCCGGGTGCTCGTCGTGCTCGAGGAGGGCGATCTCGTCGGACTCCATTTCGACGGTCACGCGCGCACACCCGATGTCAGCGGGCTCGCAGCCGCATCTGACGCGTCGCTTCGCTCGGTCCGGACGCAGCTCGACGAGTACTTTCGGGGCGCCCGGCAGAGGTTCGAGCTGCCCATCCGGCTCGAGGGGACACCATTTCAGCGAGCCGTGTGGCTGGCGCTCCTCGACATCCCATACGGAAGGACGTCCACGTACTCGCTGGTGGCGGCGGCGATCGGCCGGCCGCGAGCTGTTCGCGCGGTGGGAGTCGCGAACGGTCAGAACCCGATCTCGATCGTCGTCCCCTGCCATCGCCTCATCGGTGCCGGGGGCGGGCTGACCGGTTACGGATGGGGCCTGGATCGCAAGCGGAGCCTGCTGGACCTCGAGGCCGCAAACACGGAGATCGGCGACGGCGACCGCGGGGAGCGCGGGTCGGTCAGGCGGGAGACAGCGGGCGCGTAGCCGTGTCGCGCAGCGACGGGCGCCCCTGCACAGGGTTGCCCGCCGTGACGAGGCTCTGGGCGGGCGCAAGCATGCCGTTGCCGCCGTTCCCGTGGCAGTTGCCGAAGAACGCCTTGAGCACCTCGAGCTGGCGGTGCACCGCAGCCTCGTTCCAGCCATGCCCCTGGTCGGTGTCGGTGAACACCTGGAGATCAGGGAGGGTGGCGATCAGCTCCTTGAGCCGCTCCACGTTCACGAGCCGATCGTGCCGGGCAACGATGATGAGCGTCCGCTCGGCGCGAGCCGCCACCACGTCGATGTCGTCGCGGCGCAGGCAGTCGTTGAGCCACTCCCTGGCGGCGCGGGGGTCGGCCCGGCGCTGGTTCTCGTAGTTGATGGCAGCGGTTCTCTCGTCGACGTCTCCCTCGACGATGACGAAGCGCTTGTACATGTCGCTGATCCACCGCTGATGGCTCAGCCAGACGACGCCGTCCCAGAGCGGTCGCCGCCCGAGGACGCGAACCTGGTCTCGATATCGCCGTCGCATCAGGTCAGGGGAGAGCAGCGGCGTGTGCAGCACCAGCCGCTCGGCGCGATCGCCGGCCCGCTTGGCGACGGCGCATGCCACCGTCGCGCCGAGGCAGAGACCGCCGACGTCGAACCTGTCGATGTCGAGGTCGGTGAGGAGATCGAAGAGCACGTCAGCCATGGCACCGGCCGAGTTGCGGCCTCGAAGCGGGGGCGAAGCTCCATTGCCCGGGAGATCGGGAATGATCAGCGTCCGGTGGGCGCCAAGCGCGCTGAAGCGGCCGCCGAACTCCTCGGCCGAGCTGAGGAAGCCGTGGCACAGCAGCAGGGGCTTGCCCTGGCCGCCGACGAGGTAGCGAAGTGGCTGGCCGCGGACGGTCGTGAACCGCTCTTCCATCATCTTCGGATCACCGCTGCGTTGTCACGAGACCCGGGCGGCCAAGTGCGTGACGACTGGTCGCCTGCATCAATGGCTCCATTAAAGCCACAGATCGGGCCGCTTCGGCGGTTCGGTGGCGTACAGAGGAGCTCGGTGATGCGCGGCGTTCATCATGTCGTCCGCCACCGGGCGGCCATCGCCTCGTGGTCGGCCCGCCCGTCCACGAGGTGCCCGCCCTGCCTGACGTCGCCCTGGCAACCTGCTCGCTGCTCCCCGAACTCGACGCTGATGAGCGCTCCCTGATTCCGGAGCTGGAGACGCTCGGCGTGGTTGCCGAGGCTCGCGTCTGGGACGACCCCTCGACCCGGTGGGACGACGTCAGCCTTGTCGTCATCCGGTCGACCTGGGACTACGCCGGGCGGCGTGAGTCGTTCCTCGAGTGGTGTGCGCAGGTCCCGCGCGTGCTGAACGCCCTGCCGGTGCTTGCCTGGAACACCGACAAGATGTATCTCCGCGCGCTCGCCGAAGCCGGGATTCCGACCGTACCGACCACCTGGATCGACGCCGGCGTGCGCGACCGGGGATTCCTCCTGCCCGAAGGGCACCTTGTCGTCAAGCCGGTGATCTCGTCCGGTGCGCAGCACACTTCCCGCTACCGGCCGGACGACCACGCGGCAGCGCGCGTCCACGTCCAGGAGCTCTTGACCGCCGGCCGTGCCGTGATGGTGCAGCCGTACATCGAGTCGGTGGACACCGATGGCGAGACCGGGCTCATCTACATCGCCGGCTCCTTCTCTCACGCCATCCGGAAGAGCGCGCTCCTGAGGGCGCCGGGCGTCGCCACCGACCAGCTCTGGGCCGTCGAGGACATCACGCCGCGCATGCCTGACGTGGACGAGCGCGCGCTTGCCGAAGCGACGCTGGACGCGCTTCCCTGGCCACGTGAAACCCTGCTCTACGCCCGGGTCGACGTGGTTCGAGGAAGCGACGGCGTGCCGCTGCTGCTCGAGCTCGAGCTTGCCGAACCGTCGCTGTTTCTAGGGCTCGGCTCGGGAGCCGCCGCGGGCCTCGCGATCGCGATCGCCGCCCATCTCGTGGACGACTGAAGGCGGCATCGGAGCACTCCGATCCCTGGATGCGCGCTCAGCGCGGTTGGTGATGATCAGCCGGGTCACGAGCGCGCCGAACGTCTCGTCGGGGCCGAGCGGCTGCTGCCGTGTCTTGGACGGACGGCCGCTCATCTACGAGGCCCTCCCGCTGGTGGCACTGTCCGATCGCCGCATCAGGCGAGGCGTCTTCGCCTCGCTGACTCGACTCGCGCGCTCCTGCGGTGCGCGAAGACCGGTCAACTCTGCGTCGCCACTCGGCGGGCCCTCGGCAGGCGGTGCCATGCGGATACGCGTTTGGGTGTTGCGCGGACGGAGCGGGCGTAGGGTGTCGCGCGCTCTCCAGTCGGCCGCGGGGTCCAGCAGGTCGGCGGCGACCGTCGGCCTGCCGAGGCCGAACCCCTGCCCGAGCGGTATGTCGAGCGAACGGATCTGATCGCTCACCAGCTCGTTTTCGACACCTTCCGCGATGACGATCGAATCGTGCGCCCGGGCAAAGGCAAGCGCGGTCTTGATCGCGGAGCGCGAACTCTTGCGAGCGACATTGATCGTCAGGCTGCGCGCGAGCTTGACGAACTCGGGCTCCGCAACCTCGAGCAGTTCATGGGTGGCGAAGCCCTCACCGAGGTCGTCGATGGCAAAGCGGATGCCCGCCTTGCGATATGACGTGAGCACCACGCGAAGGCGATCGAGGTCGCGGACGCTCTCGTGCTCACCGATCTCGAGGACGATGCGATGCGGAGAGCGCCCCGTCCACTCCAGCAGCAGCAGCAGTTGATCCACATCGTGCAGCGGGTCGAGGAGGGCCGCGACGCAGACGTTGAGGAAGAGCAACGCCCCCGATGGCAGCGGCTCCGCCTGGCTCAGCGCGGCGCGACGGCACAACCAGTCGAGATCGCGGATATGTCCGGAGCGGTGGGCCACCTCGAAGAGCGTTTCGACACTGTCCGAAGCGCCGAAGCCCTCCGGTCGTGCGAGCGCCTCGTAACCGACGACGTGCCCGTCGTTGAGATCGACGATCGGCTGGTAGACCGCGTGGATGGGAAGACCCGCCACCAGTTCTCCGATCAGTTCGGTGACCGACGACCCCGACGGCGTGAACTGCTCCGCGCCGTCGACGTGGCGCCCCACGACGCGGTCACGCCCGCTTCGCTTGGCCTCGTAGAGGCACTCGTCCGCCCGGCGCCATGCGGACATCGGGTCGGTCCCGGCCGGCGCGGACGCCCAGCCCAGGCTGATGTTGGATCGACCTCCAGGCGTCGGCACGAGGTGCATCGCGGCCCTGAGCCGCTGTGCGGCCGAAGCGGCTTCTGCCGGGTCGACGTCGAGGAGGATCGCGGCGAACTCATCACCGCCGACCCTGGCGATGACGTCCCACCCACGCAGCATGAGCGCGAGCGTCGTGGCGACCGTGCGCAGCACCGTGTCGCCGGCCTCGTGTCCGAACTCGTCATTGACACGCTTGAGGTGGTCGACGTCCATGGCGAGGATTGCAAAGGGCTGCCGCGGGATGGTCCCGAGAATGCGATCGAACTCTCGCCGGTTCTTCAACCCGGTCAGGCGGTCGGTGCTCGCAAGTTCCGCCATGCGGAGCGCTTCGTCGCGCAGGGCGCCCTGCGCGCGGATGCGCGCGATCACATGCGCGGCCTCGGCGCTGATCTCGGTGATCGTCTCAGCTGTGAGTGTCTCAACCCTCGGCAGCGTGTCGAAGAAATACGCCAGGACTCCGACGATTCCTGATGCGTCGGTAACCGGCGACGCCATCGCGCTGCGCACACCGAACGATGCGGCGGCAGCGACCTGGATCGATGTGCCGAGCTCGTTGAGGTCCGGCACGGTGACCAGTGCCCCGGTGGTGCGCACCCGGGCGATGAGCGCATCGACAGGGCCCGAGGCGCCTTCTGCGGCGAGGTCGACTGCGTCAAGAGTCGCGCGCGGGAAGGCGTGCCGTGACCTGGAGTCGAGACGCCCATGCTCCTGGCGCGCAAGGAACAACTCGCCGTAGGTCGCCCCGAGCGCGAAGGTGGTCTGCTCGAGGATCAGGTCCGCCGCACCGTCGACGTCGGCGCAGTCGGTCAACGCCCTGACGAGTGACAGCTGCAGGTCACGCCGGCGCTGCTCCGACTGCTCGGTCAGGTCACGGGTCACCGAGAAGAAGCCGCGCAGCTCACCGTTATCGCCATGCATGGCAGTAATCGAGACGACTGCCCAGAAGCGCCGCCCATCCTTGCGTACCTGCCACGTCTCGTGCAGCTGCTCGGCCGCGGTGGTTGCCGCCTCCTCCAGGGGGTCGCCGACCGGCCACCCGCGCGGAGAGAGCATCGAGTGGTGCCGCCCGATCATCTCCTCGGCCCGGTATCCGAAGATGCGCTCCGCTCCGGTGTTCCAGCTGAGCACGATGCCGGCTGGATCGACCGTCATGAGCGCCTCGTCGAACACGCCGTCGACGAGAGCGCGAAGGCTCTTCTCGCTCCTGCGCACGCCCTGCTCGGACTGTTCTCGCTCGGTGACGTCGCGGAGCGTGACCAGGAGCCGATCGCCGTGTCTGCTGATGCGCACGTCGAGGATCTGCTCGGTCGAGACCCCGGCGCGCACCACCCGATGTCGGACACCGTCGATGGCTCGCGGAACGTCGGTCGAGAGGACTGCTCGGAAGGCAGCCAGGATCTCGCCTGCCTCGTCGTGTTCGAAGTCGAGGAAACGGTTCGTGATGAGGAGTCCGGGGCTGAAATGTCCGGCGGACGAGTCTCCGGCGAGCTCCGCCGTTGCGGCATTCGCATAGTCGACACGGAAACCCGTGAGCTCCCGGCGGCGTCCGCGGACCGGCGAGAGGATGAGCACGGCATCGGCCATCGCCTCGAGCCAGTACTGATCACCGGGATCCAGCGCTCCCGGCTCCGGGAAACTGCGTTCTGCGGCCACGCGCCAGCCTCTCCTTTGATCGCAGCGAACTGCGCGCCCGTTGTCTTCCCTTCTGGTGCTGCATAATCTGGGGGACGCGGACGGTAACGTCTGTCCCGCACCGCACATAGGTCAACGACACGGGTGGAGGATTGAGCGACGACGCGACCCGTCAGGTCGCTTCGGGGGGTGAGAATCGGATTCTCACGGCCCTTCCCTCGTCCGAACGGCAGGAGCTGTTCGGTCTTGTTAGAAACGTCAGCCTGCCCGTCAAAACGGTTCTTTTTGAACCAGGAACGCCGATCGAGGCTCTCTTCTTCCCGATCGGCGGCGTCATCTCACTGGTCACCCCACTCCACGACGGCGCCATCGTCGAGGTGGCGACCATCGGCAACGAGGGGATCGTGGGAGTACCGCTTGTGCCGCTCAGCGGCCTCGCGGTGCGAGCCATCTCGCAGGTCGCAGGTCACAGCCTTCGTATGGAAGCCGGCGCGTTTCTCACGCTCGTCGAGCGCAGCAGCACCTTCCATGCGCTGGTCGACAAGTACACGCAGGCACTCTTCGGTCAGATCGCGCAGGCGGCGGCGTGCAACCGGCTGCACTCCGGTGAGGAGCGTCTCAGCCGCTGGCTGCTGATGAGCCACGATCGGGTCGGCTCCGACCAGTTCATGATCACCCAGGAGTTCCTCGGCCAGATGCTCGGTGCTCGGCGATCAACCGTCTCGGTGTCCGCGGGCATCCTGCAGCGAGCCGGGCTGATCCGCTACGTCCGCGGTCACGTCACGATCGTCGATCGCGCCGGTCTCGAAGCTGTTTCCTGCGAGTGCTACTCGGTCATCCGGAGCGAACTGGAGCGAGTTGTCACGCCCGGGTGGCATCCGCCGCGAGCCTCTTCGGAAACCCGCTCGCCTTCGTGACGTCTCCCCCGTCCGGGCGTCAGTACGAGCTGACGCACGGCAACCAGCGGGCGGTCGTGGTGGAGCTGGGCGCGGGTCTGCGCGAGTACGGCACCGACTTGGTCCCGATCGTCGACGGATACGCTCGCGATCAGCAGTGCGACGGCAGCCGCGGGCAGCTCCTCCTCCCCTGGCCGAATCGAATCGCGGACGCGACCTACCACTTCGCCGGCATGGAATTGCATCTGCCGGTGACGGAGCCCCGGACCGGGTGCGCCATCCACGGACTCGCCCATTCGATACGCTGGCAGCTGGTCGACTCCGCTCCGGCATCGGTCACGCTCGACCTCGACCTGCCGGCGCAGGCGGGCTACCCCTTCAATCTCGGGCTCAGCGCGACGTATTCGCTCGCGGCGAGCGGCCTGAGTGTCCGCGTGAGCGCGACCAACCGTGGTGACCAGGCCTGCCCCTTCGGCGCCGGCGCCCATCCCTACGTTCGCGTGGCCGGCAGCGCGTCGATCGACACCGCGCTGCTGCACATCCCCGCGGACGCGACCCTCGAGGCGGATGCCCGCGGGATCCCGACCGGCGCCGAACGTGCCCTCGCCGGCACGGATTTCGATTTCCGGCAGCCGCATCCGATCGGCTCGCTGGTGCTCGACACCGCGTTCACCCGGCTGCGTTCCGATGACGATGGCACCACCAGGATCGCGCTCACCGCGCCGGACGGCCGGCATGGTGTCGAGGTGTGGATGGACCGGTCGCACAGCCACGTCATGATCTACAGCGGGGACACGCTCCCGGATGTCACGCGGCGCCGCCGCGGACTTGCCGTCGAACCGATGACGTGCGCCCCGGACGCGTACAACTCGGGAGCGGGGCTGATCGTGCTGCAGCCGGGCGAGACACATGTCACCACCTGGGGGATCGCCGCGTTCTGAGGCCGGCCATCTGCCCTCGACGTGCGGCCAACTCCACCCGAAGGAGCGTTCCAGGTGGTATGAACGACTCATGACCAGAAGGGCACGCCCTTCGCTCGCGCTCTTCTTCAGCGAGCCGGGACGCGCGATCGCGGATTACGGCGCCATGCTGGCATCGGCGCCCCTGCTGCTCCGCGCGCCGCGCGGCGACGGCCACGCCGTCCTGGTTCTGCCGGGTCTGCTCGCCGAAGACGCGTCGACGGCAACGATGCGACGGTACCTGCGCTCGCTCGGCTACGCGGAGCATGGCTGGAAGCTCGGGCGCAACCTCGGCCCGACCCCGGCGATTCTGAGTGGGATGACCGAGCGCCTCGAAGCCCTCCACCGCGCCTCCGGGCGACCCGTCACCCTCGTCGGGTGGAGCCTCGGCGGCATCTTCGCCCGGGAGCTTTCCCGCTCACGCCCCGGACTCGTGCGCCAGGTGATCACGCTCGGCAGCCCCTTCGGCATCGACGACCCCGGTGACACCCACGCACACTCGACCTACCGGCGTCTCGGCGTGCTGCACGTCAGCCCGGGCTCACTGCCGCAACGCGACCGGTTGAGGCGACCTATCCCGGTCCCCACCACCGCCGTGTACTCACGGCTGGATGGCGTCGTCCCGTGGCAGGCGTGCATCAACGGCGCGGGTCACCACCACGAGAACGTCGCCGTCTACAGCAGCCATCTCGGGATGGGCCACAACGCGGCCGTCTTCTGGGTCATCGCGGATCGCCTCGCCCAACCCGAGGGGACGTGGCAGCCGTTCCGGCCGCCGTCCCTCGCCCGTCACCTCTTTCCCGGGCGCACCGCCGCGGCCTGACCGTCGGGCGAAACGGCCCGAGGGCGCGATCTCGACGGCGTCCGCCTTTCGCGCTGTTGCCGGTGGTGCTCCGGTGCACCGCCGGCAGCGACCACCAGCTCGCGCATCCCCTCCTCGATGCCATCGCGAAGCACGTCGATGTCGCTGACGGTGTCGTAATCGCCGGTTATGCCGAAGAAGAGACGTCCGCAGTACGAGAAGATGGCGATGCTGATCCGCACACTTCCCATGATCGGCACGTACGGGTACGAGTAGACCATCCGGCGGCCCACCACGGACAGCGGGTACTGCGGGCCGGGAACATTGGTGGTTACCGTCTGCAGCGCGCGCTGCGGTGTGCGGGCCGCCAGCCGCGCACCCAGCGAGAGCAGCATGGGTGGCGCGAAGCCCGCCAGCTTGACCAGCGCGTCGCCCGCGACGGCCTGCTTCGACTCCTTGAGCATGGACAGCTGCTCTGAGATCGCGCGGAGCCGGTCGCTCGGATCGCCGATCGACACCGGCAGCCCCGGGAAGATTCCCGAGACGCGGTTGTTGAAGACTCCCCGCTCCGAGTCCGCCCGGACCGAAACCGGGACCAGGGTCCGCACCACCCGATTGGACACATCCTCGCCCCGGTGCAGCAGCAGGGTGCGGAAACCGGCGGTGATGGCCGCGAGCACGACGTCGTTCACCGTGCCGCCGAGACCGTGGCGGATGGTCTTCACGTCGACGAGACTCGCTTCCGCCCAGCTCCACCGGCGGTGCGGTCCGATCGGGCCGTTGAGCGACGTTGCTGACCGCTTGCCCCACTCAGCAAGTGAGCGCAGCAGCACCGCCCCTTCCGCAAGGCGGGTTCGCGGTCCGGCGGTGAGGCGAAGCGCGCCCGAGAAGTCGCGGAGGCGCCCGAGCGGGTCGGCGATGGTCCGGACGACGCCACGCGCCGCGAGGGTGAACGTCCCGGGCTCCGGCTCGGGCGTCCAGTCGTCGGGCGCCGTCTCCGCCGCCGGTGTGTCGAAGGCGTCGAACATCACCGTGAGCAGGTCGGTGGCGGAGACGCCGTCGACCATGCAGTGATGCACCTTGGAGATGACCGCCCACCGACCGTCCTTGAGGCCCTCCACCATCCACAGCTCCCAGAGCGGCTTCTCGCGGTCGAGGGTCTGTGCGAAGACGCGCCCGGCCAGGTTGCGCAGCTCATCCCGGCCGCCCGGCGGCGGGACCGCCGTGTGGCGAATGTGATACAGGATCTGGAAATGCGGGTCGTCGACCCACACCGGGCGTCCGATGCCGGCGGGGGCGAAACGCACCTTCTGCCGGTAGCGCGGCACGAGCGGCAGCTTGGCGGCGATGAGGCGGACGAGGTCTCCATATGCCGGAGCCGGACCCTCGAGCACCGCCACCGACCCGATGTGCATCGGATTGTTGGCGTCCTCGATGTGGAGGAACGCGGCGTCCTGCACGCTCATCACATCCACGTCATGTCCCTCCAGGTGCCGGCGACACCGCGTGGTGGAAAACCATACTCTCAGCG
>DAIQQM010000022.1:13291-27004 GCA_036786805.1 Candidatus Dormiibacterota bacterium
TTCCCGCTGCAGGGAATACAGAGCGCGGCCCAGGGCACCGCCTGGAGACGCTCGTCTGGAATCACGGTGCCGCACGCAACGCACCGTCCGTAGGTGCCGGCATCGAGCCGCTCCACCGCCCGATCGATCTCGGCGACCGTCGCGTAGATGGTGCGGGCCTGGTATGCGTCGGTCATTCGCTCGACCGCGTACATCGTCCCGTCACCGATGCGCTTGCCGAAGCCCAGGTTGGCGACCTCAGCGGGATCGTGAGCCCCCAGCTGGTCCACCTTGGCGACGATCTCGGCCCGTTTGGCGGCCAGCGCTGCTCGCGCTGCCGGATGCGCGTCCGACCGCCGCACGCCCTCGTCGTGTCCGGTCATGCGGACGCCGCGAGGAGTGCCTCTCCCTCGCGGATATAGGGACAGCGGCTCATCCCGCCAAGCCTACGCCGTGCCTGGAAGACGGAGCCCCGCCCCGAAATATGGCGATTTGCAGATGGAAAGCGACCGTTCCGTTGTCGGATGCGACGCCCCGTAGCACCACACTCACCACGTGGCTCCACGGTCTCCTGATGCGCGCCTCGAACTTCTGACCCGTCTCGGGCACTCCCTCCCGAGCGCTCGAACGCCCAAGGAGGCGGCTGCCCAGGTCGTCGATGCGCTTGCGGTGTTGAACGTTGCCGGCATCGTCAGCGCCGTCGAGTCGGACATGGCGGTCGTTCTCGCGGTCAACGTACCGCCCTCGCCGGACGCGAGGCTGTCCACGCGGCTGGCCTCGAACCTCCTGGGGATGCGCATCCCCCTCGACGGCGTCGAGTCACTCCGCAAACCTGTCCGGCTGCGCCGTCCGTATTTCGGCTCGGCCAACGCCTCGGAAACCGTGCGCCGCCTCACCACTGACTCCGCGCTCGCCAAGGCCCTTCCCAACGCTTCCGACGAGCGGGACGTGATCGCCCTGCCCGTGACCTGTCGGGATCGGGTCGTCGCCGTGCTGACGGTCTGGGGGTCGGGATGCACTCCGGCACTGAGCCCGACGCTCGAGGCGGCCGCGGCGATGCTCGCGGGGGCATGGTCCGCTGAGGCGCAGCCTGGTCCCGAGCGTTTCGATGCATCCGGGTTGGTGACTCCGGACCGCCGGCTTCGGAGCACGATCGCGTCACTCCTGAGCAGTGGGAGCATCGTGGCAGCGCTCCAGCCGATCGTCCGGCTCGTCAACGACACCGTCATCGGCTATGAGGCGCTCGCCCGGTTTCCACCGCGGTCACGCATCCGCACCCCCGACCAGCTCTTCGTTGCAGCGGCAGCGCTGAACATGCAATCGGCGGTCGATCTTGCCTGCGTGCGCGCCGCCCTGCAGACCGCATCCAATATCGGCGAGGCCGACCTCTTCGTCAACGTGCTGATCGGCACGCTGGTCGATCAGAGCGGTGTGGCCGCACTCGACAAGGCGGTCAGCGACGCGCGCGTCGATCCTGCCGCCGTCGTGCTCGAGTTCAGCGAGCGCGAGCCCGTCCCCGACCTCGCGCTGCTGCAGCGCATCGCCGCGGAGCTCCGCGCGCGGGGCTTCCGGATCGCTGTCGACGATGCGGGCGCCGGTCACGCCAGCATGCGAGTGATCGCCGAGCTGCGCCCCGAGTTCATCAAGGTGGACCGTTCGTTGATCACCGCCATCGACGCCGACCGCGCACGTCGCGCCCTGGTCGTGGCCCTCCTCTCGTTCAGCGGTCACATCGGTGCCCGCGTCATCGCTGAGGGCATCGAGACGAAACGTGAGCAGGAGACGCTGCAGTCGCTCGGCGTGCAGTTCGGACAGGGATGGCTGCTCGGCCGTCCGGTGCTGCCCCATCCGCTCAAGGGGGACACGTCGATGGAGATCGTCGACGCGACCTGGTTCGCGGAGCGGATGGTGTCGCCCACCCGAGTCCCCTCACCCACCACCGAGCCGGCTGCCCCCGGAGAGCTCGTGCCCACTGGTCTGGGCTCGCCGCCCAGAGCCCGCAGGGGACTTGCTCGCGCGCTCAGCGACGCGGCGCTCGCCCTCCAGAGTGAGCACGATCCCATGCGCATCCTCGGAGTCATGGCGGAGCAGATGAGTCGCGTCGTACCGGTCACCGAGATGGCGATCTTCGTCGCCGACTACGAGACGTTCCGCCTGGTCCCGGTGCTCGCGACCGGCCCCGATCGCGACGAGATCATGGCGGACAGCATGGCGCTCGACGCCGGGATCACCGGCTGGGCGTTCGCGAAAGGCACGCCACAGAACATCCCCGACACGTCGATGCATCCTCTCGCGCGCCAGATCCCCGGGACCTCGTACGTGCAGGAGTCGCTGCTCCTGGTTCCGCTGGTCGCCACCGAGCACAAGCTCGGCATCATCAACTGCTGGCGTCTCGGTATCGACCAGTTCAGCGCAGGCGAGCTCGAGGCCGCATCGCTGTTCGCACACGTGGCGGCGTCGGCGTGGCGCAACGCGCAGCTCTACGTCGAGCTCGTCAACGCGGCGATGACCGACCCGCTGACCGGGCTGTACAACAGCCGATGGCTGCGCGACGCCGGCGAACGCGATATCGCGCGGGCGGCTCGCGACGGTCATCCGCTCTCCCTGCTGCTCGTCGATCTCGATCGTTTCAAGACCGTGAACGACAGCAGCGGGCACGCCATCGGCGACGTCGTGCTCCAGCGCGTCGCCACCCAGCTGCGCAGCACCGTGCGCGGCGCTGATGCGGTCGTGCGACTCGGCGGCGAGGAGTTCGTCGTGCTCCTGCATGAGTGCTCCTCGGACGGCGCATGGATCGCCGCCGAAGCCGTCCGCGCGGCTGTGCGCGACGTGGTGATGCCCGACGGATGCAGCCTCGAAGGGCTGACAGCGTCGATCGGAGTCTCGACGTACCCCGCCCACGGAGCCACGCTCGACCGGTTGCTCGGCGCCGCGGATCGGGCGATGTATGAGGCGAAGCACGCGGGGCGGGACCGTTCGGTGCGCGCGACCGGGGCCACTGGTGGCGCCAAGATCATCACGCTCCCCCGTCGACGTCCCGAGCGCCCGAGCGCTCCGGATATCGTCTCAGGGAACTGACCGGCCGCTACGGGATGTCCCGGCGAATGGTGAGGACCCAGCCGCACACGGCGAAGAGCAGTCCCCATCCCAGCAGGATGAGGCCGCCCTGGAGGGCGTCGAGATGCACGGACCCCGAACCGCGCGTCACCCCGGTGATGGCCCCCGCGGCTGCTCCGGGAAGGAATGGATAGATGTTCTGGATCACCGGAATGATGGTGACCAGCGGTTCGAGTACGAAGAGATAGACGAGTGCTCCGATCACCGCCGCGATCTGGTTGCGGACCAGCGCGCCAATCCCGATCCCGACGACCGCGAAGATCGCGATCACGATGACGGCACTGATGAGGGATTGCAGGACGCCGTGGTCGATCCAGCCGATCGTGATGCCCTTGGCGCCGAACCAGGGGATCATGATCGCGGCGGTGAGCGCTGCGCAGATGACTCCGTAGATGATGCCGACGAGCGCGGCGACGACCATCTTGGCCACGATGACCAGGCCACGTCTCGGCTCGATCAGGAACGTCGGACGCGACGTGAAGTGGCGGTACTCGGTGGTGATCAGGATGATGCCCACCACGATCGAGAACAGGTATGCCGTGCTCGCCGAGGCCGCGACCGACTTCTGCGTGGCCCCGCTGCTCAGCGGCAGGGCGACGCTTCCCCTGATGCCGTTGCTGGCGATCTGGGCGACCGTCTCCAGCGCGGCGAGCGCCATCGCGCCGAGGAGCATCCCCCAGCCCAGCTTGACGGAGGTCACCTTTCGCACCTCAGACCGGAGCAGGTTGATCACGCGCTCGGCTCCGGTGGCGGAGGCGCATCCGCGGTCAGGCGGAGGAACGTCTCCTCGAGGCTCGAGCTTCCCGTCCGCAGCTCGTGGATCTCAACATGGGACTCCCAGGCCGCGTGGCCGACCGCCTCGGACGTCGCGCCCACGACCGCGACCGTCCCGTCCTCTCGTGGTGTGACCTTGACGCCGAGGCGCGCGAGCGCCGCCACCAGCTGATCAGGGGTCGGAGTCCGGACCAGGACGCCGGCGCTCGCGCCCTCGAGATCAGCGAGCCTCCCTTCATAGATGAGCCGGCCGCGGGCGATGATCACCACCCGGTCGACGGTCTGCTCGACCTCCGAGAGCACGTGGCTCGAGATCAGCACCGTTCGCTTGTCGACATCGGCGAAGTAGCGGAGCAGGCCTCGCAGCCACGCGATGCCCTCCGGGTCGAGGCCGTTCGCCGGCTCGTCGAGGAGCAGGACCCTGGGATTGCCGAGCAGCGCAGTGGCCAGGCCAAGCCTCTGGCGCATCCCAAGCGAGAAGCCGCCGACCGCATATCGGGCGGCCTGGGTCAGCCCCACCAGTTCGAGCACCTCGTCGGCTCGTTTGTCGGGAAGCCCGGTCGCTGCGCAGAAGACGCGAAGGTGATTGCGGGCGGATCGCCCCGGGTGAAAGCTGGTGGCCTCCAGAACCGCGCCGACCGTCCGCCCGGGATGGGGCAGATGGGCGTAGGCGAGACCGCTGATCGTTCCCGTGCCCGCCGTCGGCGTGGCGAGCCCGAGGATCAATCGAAGTGTCGTGGTCTTGCCGGCGCCGTTGGGGCCGAGGAAGCCGGTGACCGATCCCGGCTCGACGCTGAACGACAGGCCGTCCACCGCCCTGACCTCTCCGAACACCTTGGTCAGGCCGGTCGCGACGATTCGGCCTTCGATCCCGTGCGCGTCCGGGCTCACGCCTCCGTCCCAAGGTGCGCGTGCGCCCACTCCCCGAGCGCCAGGAGCGCGGGCCGCAGCGCCTCCCCGCTCGGCGTCAGCCGGTACAGCGATGCGATCGGAGGACCCTCGATCACCTCCCGGGTCACGAGCCCGGCCTCCTTGAGCTCGGTGAGTCGGGCCGAGAGCATGCTCTCGGTGATCCCCGGGATCGCGCGGGCGATCTCAGCGAATCGAGCCGGGCGCTCGAGCAGCACACCGATCACGACACCGGTCCAGCGCTTTCCCAGCACTGCGAACACCGACGTCAGCGCCCGGTCGCACTGTATCGCCGAGCGCCACTCCGGTTCCATTTCGGCCTTCATGGTACCCGGAGCCCACGCGGACGCTCGACGCCGAATGGCGGCGGATATCGCGGAGCCGTCATGTGTTTTGCCGAGCAGATGACTGCTGTGCTACCGAACAACGCGTCCGTGTCGCAGACCGTCCTCTACGTGCGCTTGCGTACCGACCACCGACTCGACCTCTACCACCGTGATGTCGGAGCGCTCTCTTTCCATCCGTCTCAAGGTGACTCACAGTGTCGGTATCGCTGCCTCTTGCGTCTGAGACATACGCTTCGTCCGGCGATGCCGAGCACACTGGTCGTCGGCGCCACCGTGAGGTGATCGGTCTCGTCGCCCCGCGGGCAGCCAGAGGGGACGCGAGCGACGGGTCTGCGCTCCTGATCAGTGTCCTCGCTCTGTTCAATGAGTCGGACGACCTCGATGCCACGCTTGCGCAGACACTCACGATGCTGACCACCGCGCTCGACGGGCGCGTCGGCGAGATCTGGTTGCGTGGTGGTGAGACATCCGACGTCGAGCTGCGCTACTCCTCATCTGACGGAACGCCGGACGTCGCCGCCTTCGAGGCGGGAGGGCGCGCGCTGGGACTCGGAGCAGGGCCTTCTCTGGTCAGCCGGGTCGTCAAGACCGGTCGTGGATCCGCGGCTGCCTCGATGTTCGGCGGTGGCTTCGGCGGCCGCGTCACTGAAGCTGCGGCGGCCGACATCCACAGCGCGCTCACCTTTCCCATCAGGGGCAGGCGAGGCCTGCTCGGGGTCCTCGCGGTCTTCCGCGAATCGAGCGCACGCTCCCAGAGCGCGCCGCTCGCCTCGATGCCGGCAATCTGCACTCACCTTGGGCGTTTCATCGAACGGGTTCGCGCCGAGGCTGCCATCCGCGCAGCCGCTATGGACTTGGCCGCCATCGCGTCAACGGACGCGCTCACCGGCCTCAAGAACCGGCGCGAGTTCGATCGTGCACTCCGGACCATTCCGCGACTCCCGTTCGCGGTGCTCTCGCTCGACGTCGATGGTCTGAAGGAGATCAACGACCGCGAGGGTCACGCAGCCGGAGATATCCTGCTGCGCGTCGTCGGACACACGCTGGGTCTGCTCGTGCGTGGCTGGGATGTGATGGCACGCGTCGGCGGCGACGAGTTCGCGGCACTGCTCCCCGAGGTCGGAGTCTTTGGCGCTCATCTCGTCGCCGAGCGCATGCGTGTGGCCATGCATGCCCTCGTGCTCCCGTCCGGTCCCGTTCGTATCACGGTCGGATGGAGTGCGGCGCCCGCCGGTGCGGATCCGCTCTCGGTCTGGCAGCGCGCCGACGAGGCGCTCTACCACGCGAAACGCGCCGGTCGTGATCGGGTCTCCGGTGCATCGTACGAGGGCGGTGAGTCGGCCGACATTGCGGAGCGTTCATATTCCCACGTGGTCACGCGCATCCTCGATGGTGGACGGGTCTCGACGATGTTCCAGCCCATCGTCAGTCTGGAGGACGGCACCGTCATGGGATACGAGGCGCTCGCCCGGCCCGAGGGCTTCGCTGCCATGGACTCCGTGGAGCCTGTCTTCGAGGCGGCGCGAACAGGCGGTCGGATTCGCGATCTCGACTGGGTCTGCCGCCGCAGGGCGGTGGAGGACGCGCGCAGGCTCCCGGGGGGCTTTCCACTATTCCTCAACATCAGTGCGGCGGCGCTGCTCGATCCGGTCCACGGCGTTGACCAGCTCCTGCTCCTGCTCGGCAATGCCGGGCGCGCCCCGTCGACGGTCGTGCTCGAGATCACCGAGCACGAGCGCATTCGCGACTACGAAGCTCTGGCACGGGTGCTCGCGGCCTATCGGGCCGAAGGCATCCGTTTCGCGCTCGACGATGTCGGCGAGGGTCATTCGACGCTCGAGCTCCTCGCGGCATCCGCGAGCGAGTTCCTCAAGCTCGGACGCAGCCTGACCATGACCTCCACCAGGGTGGGATCGCGCGCCGCGATGGATGCCACCATGGCGTTCGCCCGCGTCAGCGGTGCCACGGTTATTGCCGAGGGTGTCGAGAACGAATTCGTCGCCGACCTCATGAAGGCGAACGGGATCAGGCTCGGCCAGGGATTCGGCCTGGGCAGGCCCACCGCCGCGGGCGATATCGAGGATGTCGCCACGGCGCTGGCCGAGCGGGCGGCGCTCAGCGTCCTGCGGCCCCGCCCAGCCGCTGCCCGATCCCGCAACTAGCGAGAAGCTCCTCGGTCAGGCAGTGGCCTTGAGGACGTCCCACCCTTAACCGAACGCACCCATGGCCCGAGCAATGCCGGAGCAGCGGTTGTGGCGCGCCCACGTCGATTGGCATATGTCAGTGGACGCGATGGGGCCCGCCGAGCCGCCCTCACCGCGAACACTGCCGTGAGTCGTTCATTCCACTTCCGTCGCGCCAAACCTGCGCCGAAGCGTGGTCGTGGGTCTGTTCGACAGCGTACATAGCGGGTCGTTGTTCCGCACTGTCACAACCGTCATATCGAACGGCCCGGATGTGGTGCTCGCTCGGGCGCCCGATGAGCGTCCCCAGGCATCGACACCGGTGGCGGCGGGTCGCAGGCCCGTGACGCGACGGTCGCCCGAGTTGAGAGGAGCTACGCTCGCCATATGGAAGGAATTGGCCTACCGGGTCTCGACGGCCGGTTCGTCGCGAATGCCCGATAGCCTCCGGGACCTTCGCCGCTCCCTCGGAACGTATCAGAACGCATCCGCCATCACCGGCGCCCTGCAGCTCGCAATCGATGTTCTCGACCTCGAGGTTGCAACGTTGTTGCGCCACGGCGACGCGGTGATGTCGCTGCACGCACGTGCGCCAGCCGACTCCGCCAGCCGGCGCCGGAAGCACCTGCAGACCGCCGACGCCGCGTCGACGCCACTGCTCGGCCCGTGCATCGTGATCCCCGCGGGCGGCATGCGGTCGCGCCGCCACAGCACGCTGCGCCTCGAGCGAACCGCGGGATCTCCGTTCACCGAGAAGGACCGGGCGGTCGCTGCGGTGATCGCCTCCGCGATCGTCTATACCGAGGCGGGACTGGAACTCCTCACGCGCGAGGGCGGTTGGGCGCGCGCCGAGTCCGACGACATGGAGAGCAGCTGGCTGCGCAAGAAGCTTCGCGACCGCGACGCGTTGCTGGATCAGCTCTCCGGCATCCAGCGCGCGCTCTCGCAGCGCGCACCACTCCAGGACATCCTCGACACCATCGTCACCGCGGCCGTGGAGCTCATCGGGGACGAGACCGTGAATCTGCGCCTTCACGATCCCGCCGATCCCGAGCACCTCCTTCGCGTCGCCGGCTGCGGGTATTCCGAGGATGTCGAACCGTTCATGATGCGCATCCGCTCCGACGAGGGTGCTGTCGGCCGCGCGTTCACCGAGGCCCGTCTCGTGGTCGTCGAGGATTATCAGAACAGCCGGGACCGTCTTCACGTGCTCGATGGAGAAGGCCTCGAGGCGGCGATGTCAGCGCCCGTCGAGGAGAACGGCCACGTCATCGGCGCGCTCACGGTTGCCACCCATCGTCACGGCCGCACCTACAGCCTCACCGAGCAGCAGATGCTCGTGACCTTTGCGGTGCATGCGAGCGTCGCCCTCACCAATGCTCGGATCGCCGATTCCATGGCGCACCTCGCGTTTCACGATGCCTTGACCGGCCTCCCCAACCGCGCGCTGTTCGTGGATCGACTCGCGCAGGCACTGGCACGCACCCAGCGCAAACCTCAGACCACCGCCGTGCTGTTCGCCGACCTCGACAACTTCAAGGCAATCAACGACAGCCTCGGTCACGCAGCGGGCGACGAGCTCCTCATCGTGATCGCCGGACGCATCCGCGAGTCGCTCCGCCCGTCGGACAGCGCGGCGCGCTTCGGCGGCGACGAGTTCGCGATTCTTCTCGAGGACATCGGCAGCGACGCGCGAGTCATGGCCACGTGCGATCGCATCATGGCCTCCCTGGTGGCGCCGGTGGAAATCCAGGGAACGATCATCGATCCGGGAGCGAGCATCGGCGTCGCCGTGAGTCGCGAAGCGATCTCCACCGCCGATCGCCTGCTCCGCGACGCCGACGTGGCGATGTACGCGGCGAAGGCCGCAGGCAAGGGAAACTACAAGCTCTTTGCGGAAGCGATGGACGAACCGGCCTTCGGCCTTCGGATGATCGAACCAGACCTCGCTCGAGTGGGCAACTGACTCACCCCCGGCGAATTCATCCTGCCGTGATCAGGACGACGGCCACCATCGCCGCGCCGACCCCTGCGATCTGGGGTGTGCGCAGCCGCTCACCGAGCACGACCATCGAGCACAGGACCGTCGAGACCGGGTACAGGGAGACGAGCACCGCGACAATGCTGAGCAGTGCGCCGTGCACCGCAAGGAGATACAACGCATTGGCGGTCACGTCGAGCGCGCCGGCGCCGATGATCACGAGCGGATGGGCAGCACCGAACCCCGGCACCCGGCGGGACGCTCCGCACACGGCGAGCAGCGCCGTGACCGATGCCCCGCGGGCGGCCACCAGCGGCCAGAGGTTTGCTCCCGTCGACGTCTTCGCGATGGCGACGTAGAAGAGTCCGAAACCGACCCCGGCGCCAAGCGCGAGCAGCAATGTCGCTCGGCCGAGCCGGGTCGAGCTGCCCCCTCCGCCGCTGAGCAGCGCGACCGCGGCCACGGCCGCGACGATCCCGGCGTACTGGAGCGCCGCGGGACGTTCACCACCGCCGACACCGACGGCGATGGGCACGACCACGGCGACCACGCCGGTGATGGGAGCGACCAGCGACATGGCGCCCGACGCGAGACCGCGGTAGAGCATGGCGACCCCTGCCGCCCCGGCAAGCCCGGCGAGCGCCCCATAGCCGAGGTCGCCGCCGCTCGGACTGCCTCCGAGCACGAAGGCAACAAGCAGCATCCCGACCAGGCCGATCCCTTGGGAGATCACCAGCACCGAGAGCAGCGGCGCGGCACGATTCGCGAGGCCGCCGAGGAAGTCGCCGCCTCCCCAGAGCGCCGCCGCGCCGAGCGCGAGCGCGATGCTCAGGCGGTTGTCACCGACGCCGCCGCCCGCAACCCCAATTCCTCGACCGACGCCTCGCGCATCAGGTACTTCTGCACCTTGCCGGTGACCGTCATGGGAAACGCGTCGACGAACTTCCAGTACCGAGGGATCTTGTTGGTCGCGATGCGCCCGCGACAGAAGGCCTCCAGCGACTCCGCAGTCGGCGTGACACCGTCTCTCGGCTTCACCCAGGCCATCACCTCCTCGCCGTAGCGCTCGGACGGCACACCGATGACCTGCACGTCGCTGACGTCCGGGTGCGCGTAGAGGAACTCCTCGATCTCGCGCGGGTAGATGTTCTCTCCCCCGCGGATGATCATGTCCTTGATGCGCCCGACGATGTTGACGTAGCCGCCGTCATCCATGGTCGCGAGATCGCCCGTGTGCATCCAGTGCGCGGCATCGATCGCCGCCGCGGTGGCCGCGTCGTTCTGCCAGTATCCGAGCATCACGCTGTAACCGCGTGTGCAGAGTTCGCCGGACTCGCCGCGCTGCACGGTCCGGTCCGTCTCCGGGTGGACGATCTTCACCTCGACATGCGGATGCACCCTGCCGACCGTCCCGACACGTTTCTCGAGCGGGTCGTCCAGCGCGCTCTGCGTGGACACCGGGGACGTCTCGGTCATGCCGTAGCAGATGGTCACCTCGCGCATGTTCATGCGCGACTGGACCTTCTTCATCACCTCGACCGGACACGGTGATCCGGCCATGATGCCGGTGCGCAGGCGGCTGAGATCACACCGATCGAAACCCGGATGCTCCAGCTCCGCGATGAACATGGTGGGCACGCCGTAGAGCGACGTGCAGCGCTCGTCCTCGACGACGCGCAGCACCGTTTCGGGGTCGAAGGCCTCCCCGGGAACGACGATGCACACGCCGTGCGTGGTGCACGCGAGATTCCCGAGGACCATGCCGAAGCAGTGATAGAACGGCACCGGGATGCACACACGGTCCTCGGACGTGTACCCGACGGCCTCGCCGACGAAGAACCCGTTGTTCAGGATGTTGTGGTGAGAGAGCGTCGCGCCCTTCGGAAATCCGGTCGTGCCGGATGTGTATTGAATGTTGATCGGGTCGTCGAATTGCAGGCTCGACTCGGTCGCCGCGAGCGTCTCGGCGGACACCCGGCGGCCATCCTGAACCAGCGCCTCCCAGCCATCTTCGAGCACCAGCGTCTCGCGAAGCTCCGGACACGCTCCCCGCACCTCACCGAGCATGCGCACGTAGTCGGCCTGACGGAACGCCCGGGCGAGGATGAGGAGCGACACGCCGGACTGGCGGAGTGCGTACGCCAACTCCGTGGTGCGATACGCCGGGTTGATGTTCACCAGGATCGCGCCGACTCGAGCGGTCGCGTACTGCACGACCACCCATTCGAAGCGGTTCGGCGACCAGATCCCAACCCGGTCGCCCCGGTTGACGCCGCGGGCGATGAGACCGCGCGCAACCAGCGAGACCTGCTCCCAGAGTCCCCGGTAGGTCGCCCGGTATTGCTGGTGGGGCACGACCAGCGCCTCGGCGTCACCGTGCAGCTCAACGGTCCGTCTCAGGTTCTCGCCGATCGTCTCGCCGAGCAGGGGCAATGAGCTGGGCCCCGACGCATACGACAGCATGCCCGTCGACCTCCTCGTCGTACGTTGGAAACGGTGTCAGCGCGCCGCCGATCGCAACGATACGCGGCAGGCCTACCGGCGGTCGCGGTCGTCGAGACACGCGTCCGCGAACGCGGCCATCGACGGGAACGTCCAGTCAGGTGTCACCGCCACGCGCGGCGGTGGCGTGGCACCCCAGCCGGGCCGGGCGCCGCGCCGGTCGATCCATGCCGTCGGCAACCCGATGCTCCGGGCCGGCACGTGGTCGTGGAAGAGGCTCTGGGCGACGTGGAGCAGCCTCCCGTCATGCACACCCAATCCGCGAACCGTCTCGAGCAGCGCTTCGAAGTTGCGCGGGGACGGCTTGTACGAGCCCACGTCCTCGGCGGTGATGATCGCATCGAAGTGGACGCCCAGACGCGCGTTGCTGCTCGCGAACGAACGCCGATCGACATTCGAGAGAATGACCAGCCGGTAGCGCGCGGACAGTCGCGCAAGCGCATGCGGCGAATCGGGAAACGCGGGCCAATCGCCGACTGACGTTGCCAGGCGCTCTCGCTCCGCAGCGCCGACATCGACGCCGAGCGCGCTGCCGACGCTCGAAAGTGCGGCACCGAGTATCTCCGGGTAACGGGCACCGGGGCTCTGCGTCTCATGCATCGCTTCGGCTTCCGCATAGCGCTCGAGGAGTTTCGCGGCGCTCACATCGAGGCGGTGCTCGCGCGCCCACGGCACCAGGACCGCGGAGATGCCGGCCTCCCAGTCGATCAGCGTGCCATAGCAGTCGAAGCTCAGCGCCTCGAATGCACCAAGTTCCGGCATCAGGACCGTCGCGCCGCGATGCCGTCGAGGACGACCCCGAGGGCGCTGCTGAGCAAGTCCTCGCTCACCGGTGCCTGCGGGGGCGCCGGCGGGAGGTCACCTTCGACCGCGGTCTCATCGAGGCTCACGCGAACCGACCCGCCGCTCACCTCGAGCTCGTAGCGGTCCTGGGACCCGCTCGCCCCCGGCGTCTCCCAGCGAGCGTCCGCGACGGCCACGCGGGTGTGAGTGCCCTCGAGGCTCACCTGCACGGCGCCGCTCTTGATCACCGCCACAACCGCGGTACCGGGGATGGTCTTGAGCTCGACCCGGAAGACACCACTCGAGATGTGAATCGGGACCACGCCACGCGGACGCGGCAGGAGACACTCGACCTTGGTCGCGCTGCTGTCCACATGGACCTCCCGAAGGTCGATGCCGCGCAGGTCGAGCAGCGTGTTCCATGTCGGCCCCTGGACCTGGATGCGCCACGGATGGGCGGGGTTGATCTCGATCTCGCCGCGCCTGCCACCGCGAAGCCGCCGCACCACCACCCGCTCGTCGCGAATCACCGTGGGCGCTGCCGTCGCGGTGTCGTGAGGGATGCGGAAGAGCCCGACCATCGGCGCGCTCGCCTGGACGACGACACCACGCGAACCCGAGTCGATGGCCAGCGTGATGGTCTTGCCGGCGGCCGCCGGCCGATCTGCGAACCCGATCGATGGCCGGGTCGCCACGTAGCCGACGATCATCGCCGCGACCTCGGCCGCAGTCGCCGCGTCGATGCCCCCTGACGCGAGGGCCCTGACCAGGCTGGCGTAAACCGCGCTGCGCCGGACGGCCTCCGGGACCTCGCGAAGGACGCGATCCCCGTCGCGCTGAGCGGCGACCCGGGCAGCCAGTGCGGTGGTCAGGGCGAGGGCCGAACGGCGCCAGTCGAGTCCGCGTCCGGGGCTCGGAACGCGGGCGAGGAGCGCGTCCGCGACGAGCCCCAGAAGCTCCTCGCGATCACGCACGTGCCAGTACAGGGAGGCGGCCTTGACCCCGCTCCGATCGGCGAGCGTCCGCATCGTGAGCGCGTCCAGACCGTCCTCCTGGATCAGATCCAGCGCGGTGGCGGCAAGGGTCGTGCGATTCACGTCCGCTCCATGGGCTCGTTCATTCGAAATGCCGGCGAAAT
>DAIQQM010000023.1:0-26917 GCA_036786805.1 Candidatus Dormiibacterota bacterium
CTCGACGAGCGCGCGCCGGCACCCCGCCTCGTCCTGGCCCGCGACCACTTCGGGATCAAGCCGCTCTTCTACGCGCGCCATGGCGGCAGGATCGTCTTCGCATCCGAGATCAAGGCGATCCTGCAGGATGAGACCTTCCCGCGCGAGGTCGACGAGCAGCAGATGTATGAGTACCTGCGCTTCGGGCTCTTCGATCACAACGACGGCACGTTCTTCCGCGGCATCCGGCAGGTGCCCGCCGCCGCGTTCGCGGTCGTCGCGGGCAGCACGATCTCCGAGAGCACGTACTGGACCCCGCGCCTCTCCGAGGACGGCGACGCGAGGCCCGAGGCGTTCCGCGCCGTCTTCGAGCGCGCCGTGCAGCGCCGGCTCGTCGCCGACGTCCCGGTCGGCATCTGCCTGAGCGGTGGCCTCGACTCGTCTTCCATCTGCACGGTCATGGCGCAACAACTTCACGATCACGTGCGCGACACCGAGTCGCTCGGTGACCGCCTCAAGACGTTCTCCGCCGTGTTTCCCGGGGATCGCATCGATGAGAGCGCCTACATCAAGAGCGTGCTGGACGTGACCGGCGCCGACAACAGCGCGGTGCAACCCACCGATCAGGACTTCATCCGCGAGCTCGAGGCGTGGGTCTGGCACATGGAGGAGCCGATGGTGTCGTCGGCGCCGTTCGCGATGTGGATGGTGATGCGGCTGGCGCGGCGGCAGGTGACGGTGACGCTCGACGGTCAGGCGGGTGACGAGCTGCTCGCCGGGTACGACCACTATCCGTACGTGCTCCTGCGTCAACTCCTCCGCGAGCGTCGCTACGGCGAGTTCGCTCGCGAAGCGTGGCTGCTGCGCGACATCGTCAGCCCGCTGGTGCGCCGCCGGCTGCGCGAGCGCGGCCAGCGTGTCGACGTCGCGGCGATGCTGCAGAAGTCGTTCACGCGCGGGCGCAAGCCGCCCGACGATGACCGCGTCGCCGACGACCTGAAGCGCCGCCTGCTGCAGGACTTCCGCACCTACAGCCTTCCCCCGTTGCTCCGTTACGAAGATCGTGCGTCGATGGCCCACTCCCTCGAGGCGCGACTGCCGTTCCTGGACCAGGAGCTCGTCGATTACATCCTGACCCTCCCGCGCACCGCGATCATCCACAACGGGTGGACGCGGGCCATCGTCCGCCAGGCGCTGCACGGCGTCCTGCCCGCCAAGGTGGAGGCTCGCCGTAAGAAGATCGGTTTCACCACGCCCGAATTCCGCTGGTACCGGCGCCAGCGCGCGGTGCTGCAGAGCCTGATGCGCTCACCCGCGTTTCGCGCCCGCCCCTACTGGAAGGCCGCGGCGGTTGCCGAGAACTTCCGCCGCGCGTGCGCCGGCGAGGTCGAGGAATCGATGTTCTTCTGGCGTGCGGTCAACGCGGAGGTCTGGCTCCGCGTCTACATCGACGGCAAGACGAAGGCTCTGGACAAGCACAGCTACGAGGGAGGCTTCGTCCGTCGCGGCGACCGGGCGACCGCGGCAAAGGTCGCCGGGGGGGATGGGTTGCTCGACGGCGCACGCCTCAACTGGGGACGTCACCTGTTCCTCGAGGACAGAGGCCGCATCTGGGCGCGGTTTCCACTGCGCTCGTCGCTGATCAAGCCCGGTGACGACATCCTCGAGGCGATAGCAGGCGCTCTGGAGCGGTTGCGTGGCGACGGTGTCGACGTCGAGGACGGGGACGTCCTGCTGATCAGCGAGAAGGCTCTGGCCATCAGCCAGGGCCGCTCGTATCCGATCGACGAGATCCATCCCACCCGGACGGCACGCGTGCTCTCGCGATACGTGAGCCACATGCCCACCGGGATCGGGCTCGCCCATCCCACCACCATGCAACTGGCCATCGACGAGGCGGGAGCGCCCCGCATCCTGCTCGCGGCGGCCGCGGCGGCGGTCACCAAGCCGCTGGGCATGCGCGGTGTCTTCTATCGCATCGCCGGGAACGGCGTGAACGCGATTGACGGACCGTCGTCACTCAACCTTCCCCCCTACGACAAGTGGGCAACCAAGTCACCTGTCGATCCGTCGGGCGAGGCGCTGCGCATCGCGGCGGATCTGCGTCAGCGCACCGGCCGCCGGGTCGGGGTCGCCGTCATCGATGCCAACGACATGGCCGCCGAGGTGTTCGCGTCGGTGGGGGTCGACGCCCCATCAGTTCTGGCCATGATCGCCGACAACCCGCTGGGACAGTCGGACGAGCAGACGCCCTTCGGCCTGGTGCGCCAGGTCGCCCCGGCTGAGGTCGCGTCGCCGCCCGCTCCGGAGCGCGTCCCGGTCGGAGCGTGAGCCGGACGGACGAGGTCGGCGCGCTCCGCTGGGCGGAGATCGATGTCGCGGCACTGGCGGCGAATGCCGAGGTGATCGGGGCTCTGGTCCGGCCGGCGGCGGTGATGGCCATGGTCAAGTCGAACGGCTACGGCCACGGCATGACGATCGCGGCGCGGGCGGCGCTCGACGGCGGGGCAACCTGGCTGGGCGTGTACACGCCGCAGGAGGCCACGGGATTGCGAGCAGCGGGATTCGGGGCACGCATCCTCGTGGTGGGCTGGAGCCCGCCGCCGGCCCTCGAGAGCCTGATCGCGTCGGGTGTCGACATCAGCGTCCTCGACGCCGAAGGGGTGCGTGCTGTGGCGTCGGCCGCAGGAGGGCGCAGGCCGCGCATTCACCTGAAGATCGACACCGGTCTGCACCGGCTTGGCGCCCTCCCCGAGACGCTGGACTCGCTCGCCGGCGCGGTGCGCGAAGCCGGCGACCGGCTCGAGGTGGCCGGGATCCTCACCCACTTCGCCGGTGCCGGCGAGGATGCTGGATTCACCATCACGCAGCACAGAGTTTTCCTCGATGCGGTCGAGGCGCTGCGAGGGGTCGCCCCGGATGCGCTGCTGCACACGTCGGGCAGCGCGGCGATCCTGGCGCACCCGGCGATGCATCACGACCTCGTGCGCGTGGGCATCGCCTTCTACGGCTATCCACCCGTGCCCGGGCCCGCATCGCTGCGGCCCGCGATGCACGTCCTCTGCCGTGTCGCGCAGGTGCGAATCGTCGCCGCCGGAGAGAGCGTCGGCTACGGGCGGACCTGGCGTGCCGAGACGGCGCGGCGAATCGCCACCGCGACGCTCGGCTACGGACAGGGCGTGCCTCGCGCGCTCTCCAACCGGGGGCACATGGCAATTCGCGGCAAGCGGTGCCCGATCGTCGGGATCGTGAGCATGGACCAGGTCGGTCTCGACGTCTCCGACGTCTCCGGCGTCGAAGCCGGCGACACGGCGATGTTCATCGGCGAACGCGGCGGTGTTCGCATCGGCGCGGACGAGGTTGGCGACCTCACCGGGACCTTGCCGCACGAGATTCTGTGCGGCATCTCCGAGGGCATCCCACGCCATCCTGGGGTCACGCCCGCTGCGCTACCGTGAGAGTGTGAGCCGCCCTGTTCGCATCGCCGTCGCCCAGTACGAGCCGCACGTCGGAGAGCTCGAGCAGAACCGCTCACAGGCGGTGCTCTGGGCGACGTCGGCGGCGGAGCAGGGGGCGGATCTGATCGTCCTCCCCGAGCTGGCTTCGAGCGGCTACGTCTTCGACGGCGAAGCCGAGGCGCAGCGATCGGCAGAGGATCCCGACGACGGGCCGACCGTTCGAGCCCTCCGCGAGGTGTGCGCGATGCACGGCTGCCACATCGTGGCCGGCATCAGCGAGCGCGACGGTGAGTGCCGGCACAACAGCGCCGTCCTCGTCGGCCCGCCGGGCGAATGGCCACCTACCGCAAGCTGCACCTGTATTACGACGAGCAGTCGTGGTTCGTGCCCGGCGACGAGCTGCCGATCGTCGACCTCCCGTTCGGGCGGGTCGGCATGATCATCTGCTTCGACCTGTGGTTTCCGGAGCCCGCCCGGGCCCTCGCCCTTGCCGGCGCGGAGATCATCGCGGTCCCGACCAACTGGGTCGCATCCTTCAAGCGCACGGTCTGGGACGACCGCGGGTACTGCCAGGGCGACTACGTCGCGATGGCCACGTCGGCGCAGAACGGGGTGGTCATGGCCTGCGCGGACCGGATCGGCGTCGAGCGTGGCGTCTCATTCATCGGCGCCTCGATCATTGTCGGAGCCGACGGGTGGCCCGTGTCCGGCCCGGCGAGCAAGGATCAGGAGGAGTTGCTCATCGCCGACCTTGACCTCGACTCCGTCGAAAAGGCGAGACATCGCACGCCGCGCAACCACCTGCACACCGACCGGCGGCCCGATGCCTACCGCACGTCGGCGGGGCGCGTGGCGCCGGCGACCGGGGCGCACGCCTGAGCGCGACGATCGGGGCGACGGCCCTGCTCGAGGGGCTGAACCCGCCGCAGCGTGAGGCCGTGACGGCCCCGGACGGGCCGCTGCTCATCTTCGCCGGCGCGGGCAGCGGGAAGACCCGGGTGCTGACGCACCGGATCGCCTACGTCATCGCGACGCGACGAGTGCGCCCGGATGAGATCTGCGCGGTGACCTTCACCAACAAGGCGGCGCGTGAGATGCGCGCCCGCGTCGAGCAGTTGATCGGCGACAGCATCCGGGGCATGTGGCTGGGCACGTTCCACTCCCTGGGCGCGCGGCTGCTGCGCCGCGAAGGCGAGGCCATCGGGATCCCGTCCGGCTACACGATCTACGATGAGGCGGACCGTCTCTCGGCCATCCGCAACGCGATCCGCGCAGAGGGGATCGATGAGAAGCGTCTGACGCCGAGCCGCGCGGCGCACGCCATCAGCGCCGCCAAGAACGAGTTGCTCGACGCGCGTGACTTCCAGGCACGCGTCACGTCGAACACCATGGACGAGCAGATCGCGCGCATCTACTGGGCGTACGAACGCGAGCTGGATGCGGCCTCGGCATTGGACTTCGACGATCTGCTGCTCCGTGCGGTCACGCTCTTTCGTGAGGCGGATTCGGTGCGCGAGTACTACCAGGATCGCTTCCTGCACCTGTTCGTCGACGAGTACCAGGACACCAACAAGGCGCAGTACGAGCTGGTCAAGATCCTCGGCGCGAAACATCGCAACGTGACGGTGGTCGGTGATGACGATCAGTCCGTCTACGGCTTCCGAGGCGCGGATGTGCGCAACATCCTGTCCTTCGAGCACGATTTTCCCGACGCCACCACTGTCACGCTCGAGCAGAACTACCGCTCCACACAACCGATTCTCGACATCGCGCACGCGGTGATCCGCAACAACAGCGAGCGCGCGGAGAAGAAGCTGTGGACCGAGCAGAGCATCGGCGAGCCGGTGCGGCTCATCTCCGTGTACGACGAGCGCGAGGAGGCGATCGCGGTTGGCTCGGAGATCGAGAACCTCATCGGTCGCGAGGGCGTCAGCCTCGCCGAATGCGCCGTCCTGTACCGGACGAACGCGCAGTCGCGTGCGTTTGAGGAGGTGTTCCTCAGGCGCGGGATCCCGTACCAGCTGGTCGGTGGTCTTCGTTTCTACGATCGGCGCGAGGTGAAGGACGTGCTCGCGTACCTGCGCCTCTGCGTCAACCCGCGCGATGCGGTGTCGTTCGCGCGCGTCGTCAACACCCCGCGACGCAAGATCGGCGATCGCAGCGTCGCCGAGCTCGAGAAGCTCGCGCGAAAGAAGGGCCTGGCGCCGCTCGAGGCGGCGCAGCGCCTCGACGAGGGCGAGCAGTCACTCGGTCCGGCGGCGATGGCGGCGCTGCGAAGCTTCGCGGCCCTCATGGAGCGGCTCAGCTCGGATGCGCAGCGCGTCCCGCTGCCCGTCCTCCTCGAACGCGTTCTCGATGAGACCGGGTACCGCGAGATGCTCCAGGACGGCACCCAGGAGGGCGTCGAGCGGTGGGCCAACGTCCTCGAGCTGGCGGGGCTCGCAGGCGAGTATTCAGATGTGCCGCCACCGGATGGTCTCGTGCAGTTCCTCGAGAACGTGGCGCTGGTCAGCGACGTCGACACCATGCGTGACGAGGCGCCCGGCGTCACCTTGATCACGCTGCACCAGGTCAAGGGCCTCGAATTCGGTGTCGTGTTCATCGCGGGCATGGAGGAGGGGCTCCTTCCGCACTCGCGCGCGCTCGAGGAGGGTGACGCGGGGATCGCCGAGGAGCGCCGTCTCACCTACGTCGGCATCACCCGGGCTCGGCGCCGGCTCTACCTGCTCCATGCGTTCCGGCGGCACACATACGGAACCCCGCAACTTGCCGAGGCGTCGCGATTTCTGGGCGAGATTCCCGGCGAGATGCTCGAGGTCCAGCTTCGCCCGGGAGCACCGTCCCTGGGCGATATCCGCGCCTCGGGCACCGTCCGGCGGGCCGTCGTCGGCTACGCCACACGACCCAATCCCGTCGAGCTGGCCCCTCAGCGGTTCAGCGAGGGGATGCGCATCGGCCACCAGCGGTATGGAGAGGGGACCGTCCTCAAGAGCACGATGACCAGGGGAGGCGAGGAGCTGGTCATCAAGTTCGACGACCACGGCGTCAAGATCTTCGCGGTCGCCGATGCGACCCTCTGGCCGATCGCGGAGTCGTGAGCACACCATGGAAGCCAACAACGTCGAGGCCGTAACCGCCCAACAGCCGCGCGTTCGGGTGCAGGCGCTGCGCCGGGAGCTCGAGCGTCATTCGCGCCTCTATCACGTTCTTGACGCACCCGAGATCACCGACGCGGAGTACGACCACCTCTTCCGCGAGCTCGTCGACCTCGAGTCGGCGCACCCCGAGCTGCAGACCGCCGACTCGCCGACGCAGCGAGTCGGCGGTGAACCGGCGGCGAATTTCACCAAGGTCAGGCACCGGACGGCGATGCTCAGCCTCAACAACGCGTTCAGCCCTGACGAGGTGCGCGAATTCGGTGTTCGCGTGGAGCGAGTGATCGGCACGGTGAGCGGCTACGTGTGCGAGCTGAAGATCGACGGACTCGCGATGTCCCTCACCTACGCCGCGGGCTCCTTCGTGCGTGCCGCCACGCGCGGCAACGGCATCGAAGGAGAGGACGTGACCGCGAACGTGCGCACCATTCGATCCGTGCCGATGACCCTGGCCCAGGTCGACGGTCTTCCCGACGAGCTCGAGGTCCGCGGCGAGGTCTACCTTCCCAAGGGGGCGTTCGCGGCAACCAACGCGCGCCTCGAGGAGGCCGGGAAACCCGGCTACGCGAATCCGCGCAACGCCGCGGCCGGCGCCGTACGCCAGCTCGATCCGACGGTCACGGCCGCGCGAGGACTCCAGACCTTCATGTACGCGATCGACCCGCCGGGCAGGATCCGGACGCAGGCGGAGGTCCTGGACACGCTCCAGGCGCTCGGATTCCGTGTCAATCCGCACCGGCGGCTTGCGGGGTCGATCGACGAGGTCCTGGCTTTCCTCGACCACTGGTCGGAGCGACGGCACGACCTGGACTACGACACCGACGGCGTCGTCATCAAGGTCGCATCACTCGCGGAACAGGCCGAGCTCGGCACGATCTCGCGCGCTCCCCGGTGGGCGATCGCGTACAAGTTCCCCCCCGAGGAGCACGAGACCCAGGTGCTCGACATCCACGTCCAGGTCGGACGCACCGGCGCCGTGACCCCTGTGGCGATCCTCGAACCGACCCTGGTCGCGGGATCGACGGTCCGGCGGTGCACGCTCCACAACGAGGATGAGGTGGCGCGCAAGGACGTGCGCATCGGTGACACCGTGCTGCTGCACAAAGCCGGCGACGTGATCCCGGAGATCGTCAGGGTCATCGTCGAGAAGCGCCCCGAGGGCGCAACGCCGTGGCAGATGCCCGAGCACTGCCCGGCGTGTGAGTCGCTGCTGGTTCGCGAGCAGGGGGAGGTGGTCCGGCGGTGCCTGAACCCGCTCTGTCCCGCCCAGCGGCGCGAGCTGCTCATCCATTTCGCCGCTCGCGGGGCGATGAACATCGAGGGTCTCGGCCCCGCCGTCATCGACCAGCTGCTCGACCTCGGGTATGTCACCGAGCCCGCCGATCTGTTCCGGGTGACGAGCGAGCAGCTCCTGACGCTGGAGGGATTCGCAGAGCGGAGCGCCACCAAGCTCGTCGAGTCGATCGCGTCGCGCCGGCGTGTCCCGCTTGCCCGATTCATCAACGCTCTGGCGATCCGCCATGTCGGCGAGCACACCGCCGAAACCCTCGCCGCGCACTTCGGGAGCATCGATGCGCTCGCGGCCGCCACCGAGGAGGACCTGCTCGACGTCGAGGGGATCGGGTCCGTGGTCGCCGCGCACGTGGCCGCGTGGTTCTCCTCGAGCGAGGGGCGGGCCGTCCTCGAGCACCTTCGCGATGCCGGTGTCGACCCGGAGCGCGCCGCCGGTGGCGGCGGGCCGTGGAGCGGGCAGACCTGGGTGATCACCGGGAGCCTCGACGGCCTGAGCCGTGCGGACGCCGAGGCGCGCATCCGAGCGCTCGGCGGCAATCCGAGCTCGAGCGTCAGCCGGAAGACCCACGCCGTCGTGGCGGGCGCCTCCCCGGGAAGCAAGCTCGAGAAGGCCCAGCGACTCGACGTGCAGGTGCTCGACGAGGCGTCGTTCCTCGCCGCGCTGGCGGCCGCAGAGGATCTCGCCGGGCGGCGATAGAGTGACCACCATGGCGGCAACGCGGCGCGCAGAGCGCCTCCTCGACGACAAGGCGCAGCTTCGGGCTCGGCTGCGCGCGTCGCCGGACGGTCCCGGCGTCTATGTCATGCGCGGCATGGACGCCCGGGTCATCTACGTGGGCAAGGCCTCGAACGTGCGCAACCGGCTGCGCTCGTGGTTCAGCGGCGTCGACTCGCTGCAACCCAGGACACACCAGCTCATCGGCAGCGTCTTCGACTTCGAGGTGATCGCGTGCCAGAGCGAGCACGAGGCACTCGTCCTCGAGAACTCGCTCATCAAGCAGCACCGGCCGCGCTTCAACGTGCGTCTCAAGGACGATAAGAGCTATCTCTACCTCAAGATTCCGCGACCCGGCGTGCACGACGCGGTCGCTCCTGGAACGGCGCGTGAGGAGGTGCGCAAGCCCCGTGGGAAGAGTGCCGAGGGGGCGACGCTGTTTCCGAGGCCGTACTACACGCGCAAGGTGATCCGTGACGGTGCGCGCTACTTCGGTCCGTACACGAGCGCGCAGTCGCTGCGCACCACGGTCCGTTCGCTGCGCACGATCTTCCCGTTTCGCACCTGCAGCGACGAGATCTTCCGGCGCGGCCGGGTGTGCCTCGACTATCACATCAAGCGGTGCTCGGGACCGTGCGAGGGCAAGATCGACGGTCCGGAATATGCGGAGATCCTCGAACAGGTGCAGGAGTTCATGGAGGGCAGGTCCGACACCCTGCACGACGAGCTCCGCGATCACATGGACGCGGCTGCGGACAGCCGCGACTACGAGCTGGCAGCGCGCTTCCGCGACCGGCTGCGAGCGATCGAACGGATCAGCGAACGTCAGACGGTGCTGCGCGGCGCCCGGTCCGACGAGGACTGCATCGCCGTCGCCGTCGAGGCGGGACGCGCGATGGCCGCGGTGCTGAGCATCCGGCAGGGACGGGTCATGGCGATGGAGACGCACGAGCTCGAGGGTGTCGCGGGGCTCGATGCGGCAGCCTGTCTCGGCGGCTTCCTTCCCCAGTACTACGCGAACGTCACATCGATTCCGCGGCGCCTCCTGGTGTCCGATGACATCGAGGGCCGCGAGGTGTTCGAGGAGTTCCTCGCAGAGCAGCGCGGCGGGCCGGTCGAGGTCCACGTGCCCAAGCGCGGCGACGCGCGACAGTTGATCGCGCAGGCGGCGGAGACGGCGCTCGTCGCCCTCCGCCAGCAGCGCATCGTCGACGACTACGACGCAGCCAAGACCGAGGTGCTCCTCGACGACCTCGCGGCCCGCCTGCAACTCCCCGCGCCGCCGCGACGGATCGAGTGCTACGACATCAGCAACACCATGGGCACCAACTCCGTCGGCTCCATGGTGGTGTTCGAGGAGGGCCGGCCGGCACCGGCGAGCTACCGCCATTTCGGGATCAAGACGGTCGAGGGCTCCAATGATTTCGCCTCCATCGAGGAGACCCTGCGCCGGCGTTTCCGGAGGCTTGGCCCTCGCGACGATGGTCCCGACGCCGACGTCCCGGTACTCGACCCCGCCGGTGCCAACGGGGCGAACGAGCGGCCGCGCCGGACCCCGCGCGGCGGCGGGGACGATGCCGATCTCAGCTTCTCGGTGCTCCCCGATCTGATCCTCATCGACGGCGGCAAGGGCCAGTTGAGCGCAGCCGTCAAGGCGCTGCGCGAAGCCGGGCTCACGCGGGTCCCGGTGTTCGGGCTTGCCAAACGAAACGAGGAGCTGTACAAGCCGGGACGCGCCCGGCCGATCATCATCGAGCGGGACAGCCCGACCCTCTTTCTCGTGCAGCGTGTCCGCGACGAGGCCCACCGCTTCGCGATCACGCGACACCGGGCGCGGCGCGGACGTGCCGCGCTCCGGTCGAAGCTCGACGTGGTGCCCGGGCTCGGTCCAGTTCGCCGGCGGGCGCTCCTGCGGCATTTCGGGAGCATCGACGCCATCCGCGACGCTCCGCTCGAACAGCTCACCACGGTGGTTCCGCGGCCCGTGGCATTGCGCGTGAAGGAGCTCCTGTGAGCGAGCCGGATCCCCCAGCTGGGGTCGCCGTGGCGCTGATGTCGTTCGGCTACAAGTTCGGCATCCCGTCGGACGCGGGATTCGTGATGGATGCGCGCATGCTGCGCAACCCGTTCTGGGTGCCCGAGCTTCGCTCCTTCACCGGACTCGACGTCCAGGTTCGTGACTACGTCCTCGAGGACGAGGCGGCCGGAGAGCTCATCGATCGGACGCACGCACTGGTGCTGTGGTCGTCGCGGCGCTATGCCGAGCGCAAGCGCACGTCTCTCGAGGTTGCGGTCGGGTGCACCGGTGGCAGGCATCGCTCTGTTGCCATCGTCGAGGCGGTGGCCCATCGACTGCGTGAGGACGGTATGGCGGTCGCGGTCCGCCATCGCGACGTCGATGTTCCGGATCCACGCCTGTGACTGCCGGCGCCGCGCCGAAGACACCATCGGACTGATGCACGAGCGAAGAACGATGGACGGCACGCAGTCATTCACGCAACGCGTCACAGCCGAGCTCGCTCCGCACACACCGCTGCTCCCGTGCTGCAGACGATCGCTGGTGGAGGGGCTCCTGCTCGTGACGACCACACCGGGGGCGATCGCCACCACCCGCCCGGTCGCCGTGCGTGCTGCGATGCAGGCATTGCATGCGGAGCGGATCACCGCGCACGTTGCCCGCGTCGCGGGGGCTCGGCGCTCGCAGTACGTCCTCGTCGGCATCGAGCCGGAGATCGTCGAAACGCAGTCGGTTCGGGTGTGCTGCAGACGCAGCCGTCTTCGCGGGGCGTTTCTCGGTTCGGGCCGCCTCGTCCGCCCTGACGGCGAGCCGTACCTCGAGATCGGCTGCGCGGAGGGACGCGGCGCCCTGCAACTCGTCGACGATTTCGCGAATCTCGGGGTAGCCGCACGCGCGCGTCAGCGACGAGGGCGCTGGGTGGTCACGGTTCGATCCGGCCCGTCGGTCGGTGCGGCATTGAGCTCCATCGGTGCGCAGGCCGGCCGCCTTGCCTTTGAATCCGGCCGGGTCATCCGCGAGGTCCGCAACGGCGTGAACCGGCGCCTCAACGCCGAAACCGCAAACCTGCAGAGGACGGCGGCGGCGGGCGTGCGACAGCTCGAGTCGATCGCCGTCCTGGAGGCGGACCCCCGACGCTGGCAGGCGTTGCCCCCGGCGCTCCGGGAGGCGGCCGACCTCCGCGCGGATCATCCGGATGACGACCTCGCCCAGCTGGCGGCGCGCGCCGGATGCAGCCGTCCCGCGATGGCCGGGCGCCTGCACCGCCTGGTCGCCGCCGCGGGGGAGGGCGGTGATAGGGTGGTGCCGCTCCGCTAGCCCGGCAGCGCCCAACCCCACGACCGGAGGTTTCCCAGCATGGGAGTCAGAGTCGGCATCAACGGCTTCGGCCGGATCGGACGCAACGTGCTGCGTGCCGCCAGGGAACGATCGCCCGATCTCGAGATCGTTGCCGTCAACGACATCACGACCCCCGGGATGCTCGCCCACCTGCTCAAGTACGACAGCGTCTTCGGCCGGTTCCCCGGAACAGTTGCTGCCGATACTGACAGCATCACGGTCGACGGCCGGCCCATCAAGGTGCTTGCCGAGCGCGACCCGCAGCGCCTCCCGTGGGGGGATCTCGGCGTCGACGTCGTCGTCGAGTCGACGGGGTTCTTCAGCGACGCGTTGAAGGCGAGGGGCCACATCGACGGCGGTGCCCGGAAGGTGGTCATCACGGCCCCGGCGAAGAACGAGGACGTCACCATCTGCATGGGTGTGAACGACGACTCCTACAACCCCGCGGAACACCACATCATCTCGAACGCCTCCTGCACGACAAACTGCCTGGCGCCCGTCGCCAAGGTGCTCAGCGACTCGTTCGGCATCGAAACCGGCTTCATGACGACCGTGCATGCGTACACCAAGGACCAGGTCATCCTCGACGCGCCGCATGAGGACAAGCGACGCGCGCGAGCCGCCGCGCTCTCGATCATCCCCACGACCACCGGCGCGGCCAGGGCCGTCGCGCTGGTGCTGCCCGAGCTGAAGGGCAAGTTCCAGGGCATGTCACTGCGCGTCCCGGTCCCCGACGTGAGCCTGGTCGACCTCACCGCGACCCTTTCCAGGAGCGCGTCCGTCGACGACGTCAACGGCGCGATGCGCGAGGCCGCCGGCGGGAAGCTGGAGGGGATTCTCGCGGTGAGCGAAGAGCCACTGGTGTCGATGGACTTTCTCCACGACTCGCACTCGTCCATCTTCGACGCACCGTCGACTATGGTCCTCGGAGACCACACCGTGAAGGTGCTCGCCTGGTACGACAACGAGTGGGGATACTCCTGCCGCGTCGTCGACCTCGTGAACCTGATCGTGTCGCGGCTCTAGGCGAACGATGACCCCGTCGAAAGCCACCATCGACGACATCGCCGTCCACGGCAAGCGGGTCCTCCTGCGTGAGGATCTCAACGTCCCGATGCGTGACGGTGCGATCAGCGACGACCGCAGGATCCGCGAGGCGATTCCCACCATCGAGGCGCTCCGCGCCCGGAACGCCCGGGTCATCGTGGTCGCCCACCTCGGCCGCCCCAAGGGGAAGATCGACGACGGCGCGCGCCTCGGTCCGGTCGCCGCGCGGCTGAGCAGCCTTCTGGGCGCCGACGTGCGTCTCGCCTCCGACGTCGTGGGTGACAGCGCTCAGAGCATGGTCGACTCGCTGCGCGACGGCGATGTCGGCATGCTCGAGAACGTGCGGTTCGAACCCGGTGAGGAGGCGAACGACCCGGAGTTCGCCAAACGTCTCGCGGCCTTCGGAGACGTCTTCGTGAATGACGCATTCGGCACCGCGCACCGCGCCCATGCGTCGACGGAGGGCGTCGCCCACCTGCTCCCGGCCGTCGCCGGCACGCTCATGGCGCGCGAGCTCGAGATGCTCGGGGGCGTCCTGGACGATCCACGCCTGCCCGTGGTGGCCATCGTCGGCGGGTCGAAGATCTCCACCAAGGTCGGCGTGCTCGACCACCTGCTCGACCGGGTGGACGTGCTCTGGGTCGGTGGCGCCATGGCCTGCACCTTCTACCGGGCTCTCGGAGAGGGCACCGGAACCTCGCTCGTCGAGGAGGATCAGGTGGAGACGGCACGCCGCCTGCTCGATTCCGCCGGCGGCCGGCGAGCCGACCTTCGTCTCCCGATCGACGCCGTCGTCGCCGAGAATGCCACCGACGGTGCCCCGACCCAGGTCGTCGCCTGGAAGGCGATCCCCGACGGCTGGATGGTCGTCGACGCCGGACCGGAGACGGTGCAGCGCATCGCCGGTGATTGCGCCGGCGCGGGGACCATCATCTGGAACGGACCCCTCGGCATCTACGAGATTCCGGCCTTCGCCACCGGCACCCGCGAGGTCGCGCGAGCCGTCGCCGGTTCCGGAGCCACCAGCGTCATCGGCGGGGGAGACCTCGCCGCCGCCGTGAAGGACGCGGGCGTTGCTGACAAGATCGGCTTTATCAGCACGGGTGGCGGCGCCACCATCGAGTTCCTCGAGGGCAGGACCCTGCCGGGCGTGGCCGCATTGCGCGACCGCGTGGAGGCGCGGCCGTGACGGCGGCCACCGTCGACCCGACCTCGCGGCTGATGGTTGCGGGCAACTGGAAGATGAACACGACCGTCGAGGACGGGGTCGCGCTGGCGCGCGCGGTCGCCGCGGCGGTCGCCCCGTTCCATGGCGTCGACGTGGCCGTCCTGCCGCCGTTCACGCACCTGTGGGCCGTCCACGCGGCTCTCGAGGGAACGGGCGTCCGGCTCGGCGCGCAGGACGTGTACTGGAAGGATGCGGGCGCCTTCACGGGCGAGATCTCGCCCGTGATGCTGGCCGGGTGGTGCGACCTCACGCTGGTCGGGCATTCCGAGCGCCGCCACATCTTCGGGGAACGCGACGAGGAGGTCGGCAAGAAGTTCGTCGCGTCGCTCGCGCACGGTCTCAAGGCGATCGTCGCGGTGGGCGAGACGAGCGACGAGCGCGACTCCGGCGAGACCTTTGCCGTGGTGGATCGCCAGCTCGACGCGGTCTTCGCGCAGCTGGAAGGCCCGCCCGCCCTCGACGCGTGGGTGATCGCGTACGAGCCGATCTGGGCGATCGGCACCGGCCGGACCGCGACGCCCGAGCAGGCGCAGGAGGTGGTCGCGCACATCAAGCAGCACGTGCGAGCCCGGTACCTGAACGGTTCGCCACGCGTGCTCTACGGGGGCAGCGTCACAGCTGCCAACGCCGCATCCCTCTTTGCCGAGCCGGACATCGACGGCGCGCTCGTGGGCGGCGTCAGCCTGCGCGCGGAGGAGTTCGCCGTCATCGTGGCCGCGGCGGCGGAAACGGCGGCCGGCAGCGCGTGACCTCGATCGACACGGCCGCATGAGCGGGGTCCGCCCCTTCGTGCTCGTCATCCTCGACGGATGGGGATACAACGAGGATCCCTACGGGAATGCCATCGCGGCGGCGCGCACGCCCGAGCTGGATGCGCTCGAGCGGCAGTGGCCCCACGCCACGGTCGCCGCCAGTGGTGAGGCCGTGGGGCTGCCGCCCGGTCAGCAGGGCAACTCCGAGGTCGGGCATCTCACCATCGGCGCCGGCAGGCTCGTCTACCAGCCGCTCTCTCGGATCAACCGTGCGATCGACGACGGCAGCTTCTACGAGAACCAGGTGCTGCGCGATGCGGTGGATCGTGCGCGCGATCGCGGCGCCGCGCTGCACTGCCTCGGACTGGTCTCGCCCGGCGGGGTGCACAGCCACCAGGAGCACGCCATTGCCGTCGCCGAGCTGGCGCGGCGAAGGGGCTTGCAATCGGTCTGGTTCCACGCGTTTCTCGACGGCCGCGACGAGCCGCCGACGAGCGCCGCGGGCTTTGTTCGAACGTTTCTCGATGCGTTGGAGCGCATCGGCGTCGGCGCGATCGCCTCGGTCGCGGGCCGCTACTACGGCATGGACCGCGACCGGCGCTGGGACCGCATCCAGCGTTCCTACGACGTCATCGTCGGCGCGGCAGGAGACGCCGTCGCGCCAGACGCAGTCGCCTACATCGAAGCCCAGTACGCCGCAGGGGTCACCGACGAGTTCGTACCGCCGGCCTCGATCATGCACGACGGCAATCGCGTCAGGATCGAGGACGGCGACTCGATCGTCTTCTTCAACTTCCGTCCCGACCGCGCGCGCGAGCTGTGCCATGCGCTCGTCGACCGGACCTTCGACGGCTTCTCACGATCGACCGTGCTGCGTGACGTGGACCTGGTCACGTTCACCGAGTACGAGCATGACCTCGATGCCCGCGTGGCATTCCCGCGCGAGGACATCGGTCACACGCTCGCGGAGGAGGTCAGCGCCGCGGGTCTGCGCCAGTTCCACGTCGCCGAGACCGAGAAGTACGCGCACGTCACGTACTTCATCAACGGAGGTCGCGAGACCGTGTTCGACGGGGAGGAGCGGCTGCTCGTTCCATCGCAACGCGTCCCGACCTACGACACCGTGCCGGAGATGAGCGCCGCGGGCATCACCGATGCGGTGATCACCCGCTTGGAACAGGGCGACGATGCCCTGGTCATCGCCAACTACGCGAACGCCGACATGGTCGGGCACACCGGCGTTTTCGAAGCCACCGTGCGCGCCGTGGAATGCATCGACGCCTGTCTCGGTCGCGTTGCCTGCGCAGTCGAGGCGGCCCACGGCGGGATGCTCATCACCGCGGACCACGGGAACGCCGAGTACAAGATTGATCGCCGCGACGGCTCCGTGCTGACGGCGCACACGACGAGCCCGGTCCCCGTGCTCATCCTGGGTGCCGGCACCGGACCGCTCCGCGAGGGGGGCGGCCTGCGCGACATCGCTCCGACCGTGCTCGACGCGATGGGCCTTGCGGTGCCCGCCGAGATGACCGGCTCGTCGCTGCTCAGACGCTGATCGCCGCTCCGGTCACGGAGCGATCGACGGTGCCTGGTATGGAACCGGCTCGATCTGGTCGACAGGGTGCGGGCCGCTCCGCCACCCGTCAGCGGCCCCGATGGTCAGATGACAGTCGCCGCCGTTCGAATCGCACGGCACCGGCTCGGTGTGGATCGCGACGCCGTCGCTCCAGCTCACCGTGATCGCCACGGTGAACGTCTCCGTCGCCGTGATCGTCGCCCCCGTCATGACCTCCGCGTAGTCGTGCGCCACGGCGCAGGAATCCGTCCAGCGCTGCGTCGACGCGTTGTACCGGGGCAGGGTGGCCGGTCCCTTCTCGACCGGTCCGGGCGCGATGCTCGTGGTCCCGTCGCCCCAGCTCCATGCAACGGTCCCGGGCAGCACCGTGACGTCGTAGAGGAGAAAGAGCGTATAGCCGTTCACCACCGTCGTGGTCAGCGCATGGGACGCGTCGGGTTGCGCCGGAACCGTCGACGCCGTCCACGCGCACGTGGGGATGTGCACGAACGTGCGCGCGGTCGGCGAGCCGCCCGGAACGATGTCGATCCCTCCGACCGTCCACGTCCGCATGAGGCTCGCTTCGAGGTCCGCACCCGCCGGGAACGGCGGAGTGTCGAGCACGCTCACCGGCGGGACGGGGGGAGGCGCGTCCCCGGCGAGGTACGGAGGGCTGAACGAGAAGATCGCGCCCTGGCAGCTGCCGCCAAACGGTGCAACGGATTGCGCATCCTGCCACGAGCCCCGCGTTCGCAGGAACGCCGTGACCGCGACGACGTGGCCGCCGACGTTCGCCGCGGTCGCGAGGCTGCCGGGGGCTGTCGCCGCGGCATCACCGCCGGGAGGGATCGCACCCGGGACGGCATAGCCGAACCGAGCCTCGAGACCGTCGTACCCGCCGGCCGCATTTCTCGTGTACGCCGGACGGATCGAGATCGCGGCGACGATGCCGCCACCCGGCGACGGCGACCCGGGACCGATGTGGAAAAGGTGCGCGTCCGGGCAGGTCATACCCTGCGGATTCGGTCCCGCTGGGGGAATGTCGAGCGGGTTGCGTGGCTCCCGCCCCGAGGGCGTGATGTCGTCCGGCACGATCGGCAGATACGTGCCACCGGCGCCGGCGACCAGCTTGCCGTGCGTCAGCGCACCCGTGCCCTGGCTCGACGGTCCCGGCTGGCCCGCGCCGCTGCCGCCCCCGCCCCCGGAGGCGAGGACCGTCATTCCGGGCACCAGCGCCGCCGTGAGGACGACCACGACCCACGCGCTGAGATCGCGACGGGGCGTCACCGGCCGCACCACGCTGCCGGAGGGCCGCTCGGATCCTGGCACGTGCCTCCGGCGTCCGCGAACCAGATGTCCCCGAGCACCGGATCTGCGCGGAGCACCCCGGCGCTGAAGACGGTCGTGTCCTCGCTGAAATCGACCACGGACGTGCCCGCGCCGTTCGAGCTGCGGATGGTCTCGCTGCACGGCCCGGCATAGACGATGACGAAGACGTAGGCGTCGTCGGTCGGGAGGTTCTTGCGCGCGAAATACGCTCGTCCGCCGGCGTCAACCGGGAACAGCCTCCAGCTGAGCGGATACAGGTTGCAGGCGGGCTGCTCGACACTTCCGCCACCTTGGAGCGCCTCGACCTCCACCGCCGGGATCAACGCTGGGCCGACCAGGTGCCGGAGCACGAAGAGCTGGTCGTCGTGCTCCGCCCATTGCCACCACCCGCTGTCGCGGTTGCTGGCGTTCGCCCACCGCTGGGCGACGGCGTCGGACACGGCCCCGCGAGTCATGTTGTCCACGGGCGGAGGGGCGGGAACGTGCTCGATCGAGAGCTCGTTCGAGGGTGGCACGTCGGAGACGCCGTACGGCGACCAGCGCTGCCGGCACGCGGGCGCGACCTCCGTCAGGGGTGTCGTCACGATGACCGCCGCGCACGCATCGATCGGCGCCGGCACCGGCGTGGCCTTCGCCGGCAGCGCCGGGCTGCGAGCGGACACGGCCCCACACGCGGTCACGGCAAGCAGCCAGGAACCGAGCAGCGCCGACATTGCGATCCCCCTCACCACCTCACCTGAAACTCTCGCCGCTCAGAGCGGACCGCGGACGCCCAATGGCGGCGCGGCGATCAAACCCTCCCCGAGGGGCGGCAAGCATGGCAGTTCATGGCGGCCGGTCGTGCGGATCGTCCCGGCGGTCACCCGGCCGCAAGATTCGACGGGTAGGCTGAGGCGATGGCCGGACCCGGCGAACTCGATTCAGCGCGCCTCCGGCGCGACCTGAGCCTGCTGCTCCGCCGCCGGCTGACGCTCTGGGCGGCGATCGGAGCGTCCGGCCTCACCGTGGTCTTCTCACTGGTTGCAGCCACGACCGCGCCCGGCCAAGCAGCTCCAGCATCCACGCCGGCGGTCCAGCCGGATCCTGGAGCCGAGGATGATCCGCAGCAACCCGTCGAGAACCAGCCGAGCCTGGTGATCCCCGCTCAGCTGCCCCAGAGCGGCTTCGGCGGCGCGCCCTCCGCGGTCTCGGGCGGCTCCTGAGGCCCCACCCCGCTGTCGCCGACCTACTCGGTGAGCAACTCCGCGAGGCGTGATCCGTCGAGGTTCCCGCCACTGAGGATCGCCACGGTTCCCGGTGAGGACCGCCCGTCGACCATCGCCGCGTAGGCGAGGGCGCCCGCTCCCTCCGCCACGACCTTCACGTCGGTCGCCAGGCTCGCAACCGTTCTGCGCACCGTCGCCTCGGGGACCGCAACCCACTCGTGCACCAGCGATCCGAGCCGCTCGAACATCACCGGGTCGAAGGGTGCGGAGGTCCCGTCGGCGATCGTGTCGGGTGTGAGCGACGGCGGGCCGTTGACCGCGAATGCTCGTTGCCACAGGGGATATCCCTCCGACTGCACGCCCACCACCCGCACGCCGGGCTTGAGCGCCGCGAATCCCAGCGCGATGCCGCAGATGAGGCCGCCACCACCGACCGGCACGATGACGCGCTCGACGTCGGGAAGATCCGCGAGGATCTCGGGAACGATCGACGAGTGACCGGTGATCACCGCCTCACTCGCGAACGGGTGGATGAACACTTCAGGATCGCGCTCCCAGGCGCGCGTCGCGACCCACTCGAGAAGGTGATCGCGGGACATCAGCACCGCGTCGGCGCCCAGTGCTCGAACGCCGTTGACCTTGAGCGCCGGAGCCGTGTCGAACATCACAACCCGGCACGGCACCTGCAGTTCGCGTGCGACATACGCGCAGGCCAGCGCCGCATTGCCGGCACTCACCGTGAGCAGGCCGCGCGCGACCTGGTCGCGGCCGATGAGATGCGCCGCCGCGAAGAAGCCTCGAACCTTGAAGCTCCCGGTGGGCTGCAGCGATTCCAGCTTGAGGAAGCCCCCGGAGGGCGCCGGGATCAGGGGCGTGTGCCGGATGTGCGGGGCGAGCAGGCCTGCCACCTCGTGGACGCGCGCGGCGTCGACGCCGTGGATCGCGGCCGTCACAGCACGACGTCCGTGCCCACTCCCGCGGCGACGGCGGCGTCGTAGACGATCCGCGCCACCACCGCATCCTCGAAACCGCTGCCGGTCGACTTGTACACGGTGATCTCGTCCGGGCGCTGCCGGCCCGGCTTGAGGCCCGCGATCACCTCTCCGACCTCGGTGATGGTGCCCGTGTCGAGTCCCTGCAGCTCGTGCGCGCCTGCGGGCGGCGGGTTGGTGGCCGCGCCCCTCCATTCGACAAAGACGCGCGCGCGCCGGATCGTCTCGGCATCGACCTCGGGCCCGAAGGTGCCTCCGACCGACGTGACGTGCGTGCCGGCGTCGAGCCACTCGTAGCGTGTGATCGGAGCCCTTGCGTCGGTGCAGCAGCACACGACGTCGGCGCCGCGGATCGCGGCTTCGAAGTCCGGTACGACCACGCACCGCGGGTCGGCAGCGGCCAGCGCGGCCGCGCGGTGCGCGTCACGCGAGCAGATGCGGATGCTCGTGAAGTCACGAGCCAGCGGCATCGTTGCGAGGTGCGAGTGGCCCTGGACGCCGGCGCCCAGGATGGTCAACGTAGTCGCATCGGTGCGAGCGAGCACGCGCACCGACACGGCGGCACCGCCACCGGTGCGCATCGCTGTGATGTGCTCGCCGTCCATGACGCTGAGCAGCGAGCCGTCGTGCTCGTCGAACAGCGTGATCACCCCCTGGTGGGTCGGCAGCCCCAGTTCCGAGTTGCCCGGGAAGACGCTCACCGCCTTGAGTGCGAACCCTCGCTCCGCGACCCATCCCGGCATCGCCCCGAGCAGGCCGGAGGGCGCGCGAGCGGCGGTTCGCGGTGGTACCGACGCGTCACCGGTCGAGTACGCGCGAAAGCCGGCCTCCAGGGCGTCGAGCATCGCCGGCACTGAGAGCAGGCCCTCGACGTCGTGCTTGCTCAGCACCAGCATCTCAGCCCGGCCTCATGACCGGCCATCTTGGCACGGTTAGGCACAATGGGGCAGATGACTCAACAACAGACAACCACGCAGGAGCCCACCGCCTCGCGCGAGTTCGACGGCGTGATCTTCGATCTCGGCGGGGTCATGACCGAGCCCCTGTTTCATCACCGGACTGCCGTCCCTCCCGAGTTCTTCAGCGTCATCGCCTTCTTCCTCGGCGAGTTCCGCGACCACTACCACCTGACCACCGGTGTCCACGATCTGCATCTGCTCGAGATGGGGAAGGTGTCCGAAGACGAGTTCTTCGACCGGATGATCGCCCGCTACATCGAGGCCGGCAATGAGCCGGTGGATGCGCGGGAGGCGCAGAAGGTCGTCTTCGGCCAGGGGATGGTGGCGTGCGGCGCGATGGTCGATGCCGTGCGGCAGATCCGCGACGCCGGCTACCGGACCGCGCTTCTCACCAACATCTCCCGCGAGGGCGAGGCCATCTTCGCCAAGCTCTTCCCCGTCGACGAGCTCTTCGATGTGGTGGTCGACTCATCGAAGGTCGGGATGCGCAAGCCAGACCCGGCGATCTACCGCCTGACCTGCGAGCGGCTCGGCGCGGCGCCCGAGCGCTGCCTGTTCATCGACGACCTGCTCTGCAACGTCGAAGCCGCGCAGGCGCTTGGGATGCAGACCATCCAGTGCCTGGATCCGGTCACCGTCGCCGATGAGGTCGTGGAGCGTGTCCTGGGCCATCCGGCCGCTGCCGAGGCCGGGGCCGGCGCGTGACCGATGACCGCGCCGCGCGGTCGATCGCGGGCGACGGTGCGGCACTCGAGATCGCCGGGATCACCGATCGCGGGCCTGTGCGCACCCAGAACCAGGACGTCTGGGATGCGACCCCGGTCGGCGACGGGACGACGGCGGTCCTCGCCCTCGCCGACGGGATGGGTGGTCACCGAGGTGGCCTCGAGTCGGCCGAAGCGGCGGTCCGCGCGGCGATGGGGGTGCTCGCGGACGGGGATGCGTCGACCGATGCGCCCGCCGTGCTCCGGCAGGCGGTCGCTGCCGCGAACCGGGCGGTGGGCGTGGCTCGGGTGTCCATCGGCGGCAACCCCGGCACGACCCTGGTTCTGGCCATCATCGGCCGTGACCACGCCTCGGTCGCCAACGTCGGTGACAGCCGCGGATACCTGATCCGCGGATCGACGGTCACGCAGATCACCGACGACCACTCGTGGGCGGCAGGGCAGGTGCGGCTCGGCGCGCTCGATGCCGAGGAGGCGCGTCACCACCCCAAGCGCAACCTGATCGAGCGGGCGGTGATGGGAGACCCGGTCGAAGCGGACATCTTCGAGATCGAGATGCTCCCGGGCGACGTCCTGCTGCTCTGCTCGGACGGGCTCTGGGAACCGCTGTCGGACCAGGCGCTGGGCGCGATCATGGCCACTCGCGACGCGCTCGGCGTCGCCCTGACGCGAGCCTGCGATGCGGCGCTCGCGGGAGGAGGGACCGACAACGTGACCGTGGTCGCTGCTCGCCGCCGCGCCCTGCCATCCGCTAACGTCTGACCGCGATGGCACGCCTGTACGCTCAGTTCGGAGCGGTCGTCTTCCTGGCGGTGGGCCTCGGCGGTCTTCTGACCGGCGACGCCGGAACCCTCGTCCACCACCAGCCCCAGGGCAACGTGGGGCCGATGGACCTGCACCTCACGTATGTGCGCGACGCCCTCGATCTCGTCATCGGCGGCGTGCTCGCGTTCGCAGGCATTCGCGCCGAGGAACGGATTGCGGAGGAGATCGTTCTCACCGTCGGCGTGGTGCTCCTCCTCCTCGCGCTCGTCGGATTCGCGAATCCGGACACCGCCGCCGGGACGCGGAGCATCGCCGGTGTGCACTTCACCGAGGTGATGAACATCTTCGACCTCATCACCGGTGCGCTCGGCGTGCTCTGCGGCGTGGGCGGCGCACGAACCGCGACCGCACCCGGCTAGCCGCGGGAGCGGGCGGGCCTACAGAGCGGCGCCGCTTGCCGACGCGGTGCCGTTGGCAGCGTGCTCGCCGCGATGCCTGGCCGTCGCCACCAGGTGCGCGGCACCCGTGGCCACCGGCTTCGCCTTGCTCAGCGCCCGTCCTGTGGTCATCGCGCCCTCGCGCGCGGCGGTGGCCATGAGGCGAAGTTGCGCGCGTGTCTTGTCGCCGGTCTGCGGTGCGACGCAGAGCCCGACCACGGTTCCCACGGCTGCTCCATGCATCAGTCCACGGAAATAGCCCATGCCGTCACCTCCTGTGTGTGGATCGATCGTTCCGGCTCACCCTACACCGCCGCACCGTTTCAGGTCAGGGACGTGGCCGACCACGGGCCGTCGGGCACGATGCGCAGGCGCTCGACGGGACGGCCGGCGATGAGGTGCTCGGCCACGATCTCGTCGATGTCCGCGACCTGCAGGCGGCCGTACCAGACGCCGTCGGGGTAGACGATCAGGATCGGCCCCTGGTGATGCTGCTGGTTGCATCCCATCCTGGTTGTGCGAACCCAGGTCAACTCGAGCCGCTCGACCTCGTCACGCAACCGCTGGAGGAGGTGCTCCGATCCCTGACCACCGCAGTGGTGGCGCCCGACCGTGGTGCAGACGAAGACGTGCAGGTTGCGGTGCGCCGGATCGCTCATCACGCCCAATGGTCGCCCACCCGGCCGCGGCTGCGCCGCGTGCCGGCGTGCGAAAGTAGGCGCAGGATGGACCTGAGCTTCGCCTTCTTCGCGGACAGCGCCGTGGTTCCCCCCGACGGCAAGCTCTACGTGCTCGGGGGCGGGTTCAGCGCGCTGTCCATGGCATCGCTCCCTGGACGGGCCGCCTTCGCGGTGGTGGCGGGGTTCCGCTTCAGCGCCGCCGATGTCGGCCAGGCACACCAGGTCGAGCTTCGCCTCACCGACTCGCAGGGGAAGCTGGTCCTCGCGCCGGTCACGCTGCAGTTCCAGGCTGCCGGGGCGAGGCTCGTCCCCGGACAGGAGGTGAGCATCTCCACCGTGACCGTCCTGCAGCCCATGTTCGGCGAGCCGGGCGTGTACACGACCGAGTTCTGGACCGGTGGAAACCGGATCGGGGCCGTCAACCTCAACGTCGAGGAGCGCAAGCCGCCCGCACCGGTGCCGGCCGACCGTCCCAACTGACCGATCGTGCCGCGTCAGTACTCGTAGAAGCCGCGCCCGCTCTTCCTCCCCAGGTACCCGGCCGAGACCATCCGGCGGAGCAGCGGCGGCGGTGCGAAATCACTGTTCGCGTACTCCTCGTAGAGCGACTCGCAGACGAACATCGCGGTGTCGAGGCCGATGTAGTCGAGGAGCTGGAGCGGTCCCATGGGGTGGCCGCAGCCGAGGCGCATCCCCTCGTCGATGTCGTCGCGGGTGGCGAAGCCTGATTCGTAGAGGCGAATCGCGTGGGTGAGAAAGGGGATGAGGAGCAGGTTGACGATGAACCCGCCGCGATCCTGGGCCACGATGATCCGCTTGCCGAGTCGCTCGCCCAGGGCTCGCGTCTCGTCGAGGGTCTCGTCGCTCGTGGCGATGCTGCGAACCACCTCGATCAGCTTCATCACCGGCGCGGGGTTGAAGAAGTGCGTGCCGATCACCCGGTCCGGGCGCCGGGTCGCTCGCGCGATCTCGATGATCGGGAGCGCCGAGGTATTGGTGGCGAGGATCGCGTCCTCGGAGACGATGCGATCGAGTCGCTCGAAGAGGCTCACCTTCGCGGGGAGTTGCTCGACGATCGCCTCGACGCAGAAGTCGCACTCGGCGAAGTCCTCGAGGCGGAGCGTGAAGGTCAGCAGACCGTTGATGCGCTCGACATCCGCATCGCTGAGCTTCCCGGTCTTGCGACCCCGCTCGAGTGACGTCTCGACCCGGCGCCGGCCGGCGGCGAGTTGCTCGGCTCCCGCCTCGGTGACCAGGGTCCGGATGCCGTTGCGAGCGCACACCTCAGCGATCCCCGAGCCCATGAGGCCGGCGCCGACGATACCGACGCTCTCGATCTCCATCGTTGACACTCCTCTGATCCGGCCGACGTCTGAAGCACCGGCCGTTTGCGCCGGTGGCGGTCCGACCGCGTCGCGCAGTCTGCCCGAGGGCAGGCGGCTCGCGCACCTATGATGGGCGGCATGGGGTCGCCGGGCACGGTCGCGCTGGTCAGTGACGACCTCATGTTCGCCAGCCAGCTCCGGACCACGATGCGGCGAGCCGGGGGGAGCGCCGTGCTCGTCTCCGGAGACGCCGTCCCGGATGTGGCCCTCGTCTTCGTGGACCTCAACAGCGCGGTCGAGACCCGGCTCGCGATCATCGGGCGCCTTCGTCGCGAACACCCCGACCTCGAGATCGTCGGCTTCTCCCGTCACACCGACCTCGAGCTGCGACGCCGCGCCCGAACATCGGGCGCGACCCGGGTCGTCAACAACGGTTCGATCCAGGTGGTTGCGCTCCGCCGGTCGGGCGTGGGATCGGTGGGCGCGCAGTGAGCGGCGTGGCCGTCGATCTCGACGCCCGGATCCGAAGCGAGGTCGACCGGACTCGAGAGGAGGTGACCGAGACGAGGCGCGCGCTCCACCGGCGCCCCGAGCTGTCGCTGGAGGAGCGCGACACGGCAGCGCTCGCCGCACAGCGCAGCGCCGGCCTCGGCTTCACGGTTCGCACCGGTGTCGGAGGGACGGGAGTCATCGCCGATCTCGACAGCGGCAAGCCGGGGCCGACGCTGATGCTTCGCGCCGACATGGACGCGCTTCCCATCCTCGAGCGGGGCGACGGCCGCGTGGTCACGTCCTCTGTCGATGGCGTCATGCACGCCTGCGGGCACGACGGCCACGTGGCCATGGCGCTCGGGGCCGCGAGTGCGCTCGTCGCCTTGCGTGACAGCTGGTCGGGACGCCTCCGTCTGTGCTTCCAGCCTGCCGAGGAGACCGCATCGGGCGCGATGCCGATGATCGACGACGGGGCTGCCAAGGACGTCGACCGCGTGCTCGGCATTCACCTCTGGGCGCCCCTCCAGACCGGACGAGTTGCGGTCAAGTCTGGCGTCATCTTCGGCAGCGCCGACAGCTTCTCGGTCACCATTCAGGGCCGGGGCGGCCACGGGGGCATGCCGCACACGTCGATCGACCCGGTGGTCGTGACCGCGCAGGTGATCCTCGCTATCCAGACGATCATCAGCCGCGAGACCTCACCCTTCTCGCCCGCGGTGATCACGATCGGGCGGGTCACCGCCGGCACCGCCTTCAATGTGATCGCCGACTCCGCGGAGCTGCTCGGCACGACGCGCGCTATCGACGCGGCGGAGCGCGAGCGCCTCCTCCAGAGGGTGGCCGAGGTCGCGACTGCGGTGGCGGGTGGATACGGCGCCGAGGCGCACTTCCGGCGCGGCAGCGGCTGCCCGCCGGTCGTCTCCGACGGCGCGACGGCCGACCTCGTCCGTCGCGCCGCCGAGGCGACGGTCGGCGAGGACAACGTGGACATCGCGGTGCCGATCACAGTCGGCGACGACGTCTCGTGCTTCCTCGAGCGCGCGCCCGGCTGTTACTTCCTCGTCGGCGCGGGCCACCCGGAGCGCGGACCGGTGCCACCACACCACAGCGCCTTCTTCGATATCGACGAAGCGGCCCTGCCGGTCGGGGTCGAGACCCTGGTGCGCGCGAGCCTGGATGTGCTCGGCTGATGGACTTCATTCGCACGCGCGAGGACCGCAACAACCTCTACGGCAACGTGGATCTCACCCCACGACCGACATCGGAGTCGGAGACCCTCCTGGCGGTGTCGATGGAGATCGAGCACGCGAACAACTCCGGCTATGTGCACGGCGGCACGATCATGCGCCTCGTCGACACCGCTGCCGGCATCGCCGCCGTGAAGCATGCGCGCCGCCGTGTCGTGACCGCCACCATGGATGAGATGAGCTTTCTTGCTCCCGTGTACATCGGTGACCTGCTCACGGTGCGC
>DAIQQM010000119.1:0-6624 GCA_036786805.1 Candidatus Dormiibacterota bacterium
CGACCAGCTTGTCCCACTCCGTCTCCTGACCGACGCGGGTCTTCTCGACGAAGAAGTTCGCCTTGCGCACCGGGGTGAAGATCGCGTCGATCGGGATCACCCCGATCGCCTGGCCTTCCTTCTTGTTGCGCTCAGCGGTGACGTAGCCCTTGCCGCGTTCGACCATCAGGTCCATGCGCAGCTGCGCCTTGGGCGAGTCCAGGGTGGCGATGTGCTGACCGGGGTTGCGGATCTCGATGTCGCTCGGGCATTCGATGTCACCGGCGGTGACATCGCGAGGACCGTGCTGGTCGAGGCTGATACGCACCGGGTCCGCGCTGTGCGAGAGGACGTTGATCTCCTTGATGTTGAGGAGGATCTCGGTCACGTCTTCCTTGACGTTCTCGATCGAGCTGAACTCGTGCGCAATGCCCTCGATCGACACCGAGGTGATCGCTGCGCCGGGAAGCGAGGAGAGGAGCACGCGGCGCAACGAGTTGCCGAGTGTCACCCCGAATCCGGGCTCGAGCGGCTCGATCTCGAACTTGCCGTAGTCGGCGCTGCTCTCGATCTCCTTGACCGCGGGGGTGGTCATCATGTCAATTGCCATTGGGACTCCTCAACAGGGGAAAAGGACGTTGCGCCGATCCCGGCGCGGAGCACGGTCATCTCGAGTAGTACTCCACGATGAGCTGCTCTTCGATTTGTTGTTCCATCTCGTGGCGCTCGGGCAAACGTGTCACGGTGCCCCGGAGCGCCGCGGCATCGAGGGTCAGCCACTCCGGGACCTGCCTGCCGGACACCAGCGACTGCGCGTTCTCGAGCACGAGCATCTTGCGGCTCCGCTCGCGAACTTCGACCACGTCTCCGGGACGGAGCTGCGCGGACGCGATGTTCAGCGCCCGGCCATTGACCTTGAAGTGCCGGTGGCTCACGAGCTGGCGCGCCTCGCGGCGCGAGCTGGCGAGCCCGAGCCGGTAGACGATGTTGTCGAGACGGCGCTCGAGCTGCTGGAGGAGCACCGTGCCGGTGACGCCCTCAGCACCTTCGGCCCGTTCGAAGTAGCGGCGGAACTGGGTCTCGAGGACGCCGTAGATGCGCCGCGCCTTCTGCTTGGCTCGGAGCTGGATGCCGTAGTCGCTCGCCTTGCGCCGGCGCGCGAGGCCGTGCTGTCCGGGGAGCAGACCGCTGCGCTTGTCGAACGTGCAGTTGGTCACGCACTTGGCGCCCTTGAGGTAGAGCTTGGCGCCCTCGCGGCGGCAGAGGCGGCAGACGGGACCGGCTTGATTGGCCATCGACCCCCCTAGACCCTGCGCCGCTTCGGCGGGCGGCAGCCGTTGTGAGGAATCGGCGTGACGTCGGAGATGGCGCTGACGTCGAGCCCGCTCGCCTGCAGGCTCCGGATCGCGGCCTCGCGTCCGGCTCCCGGCCCCTTGACGAAGATCTCGATCGACTTCAGCCCGTGCTCCATGGCGCGGCGCGCGGCCGCCTCGGCGGTGACCTGCGCGGCGAACGGGGTGCTCTTGCGCGAGCCCTTGAAACCCTGCGCGCCCGCCGATCCCCAGGCGATCACGTTGCCGTCCGGGTCGGTGAGGCTGACGATCGTGTTGTTGAACGTCGCCAGGACGTGCGCCTGGCCGACCGCGATGTTCTTGCGCTCGCGGCGACGGGTTCGGACGACTTTCTTCTTCTTGGCCATGGGTCTACTTCGTCGCCTTCTTGCGGCGCACGCCGACGGTCTTCTTCGGGCCGCGACGGGTGCGGGCGTTGGTGCGGGTGCGCTGGCCACGAACCGGGAGGCCACGCCGGTGGCGCAGCCCGCGGTAGGTGCCGATCTCGGTGAGACGCTTGATGTTGAGCGCGATCTGACGGCGGAGGTCACCTTCGACGCGGCCCTGGAGCTGCTTCGCGATGACGTCGCGGAGCTTGCCGACCTGGGCGTCGCTCAGGTCCTTGGTGCGCGTATCCGGAGCAACCCCGGCCAGCGACAGCATTCGCTTCGCCGTGGTCGGGCCGATCCCGTAGATGTACGTGAGGGCGATCTCGATCCGCTTGTCACGAGGGACGTCGACGCCGGCGATACGTGCCATTGCTCGGCCTTACCCCTGCCGCTGCTTGTGTTTCGGGTTCTCGCAGATCACTCTGACCGCGCCGTGGCGCTTGATGACCTTGCAGCGCTCACACAGGCGCTTGACCGATGCTCTGACCTTCATCCTGGTGACGAATTCCTCATGGTTGGCGGCGTAGGGAGCCGATGGCGAAGTGCTCGATGCGTCCCGGGGCGATCCGTGACGCTGGTGCCGGCGGTACCCCGTTGCGAGCGCGCCGAACCAGGCTCATCCGAGAGCCCGAGGGAATGAGTATAAACCGCGCCTCGTCCGGCAGGCAAATCGACCCCCCTCACGACTGGACGTCCGCGAAGACCGGGTCGGGGCGGAGGGTGAGCACTTCGGGGCCGTTCTCGGTGATCGCAACCGTGTGCTCGAAGTAGCAGGAGAGCTTGCCGTCGGACGTGACCACCGTCCAGTCGTCGTCGAGGACGCGAGTGTCCGGACGGCCCACGTTGACCATCGGCTCGATCGCGATGACGTAGCCGGGCTTGATGAGATTGCCCGTGCCCGGGCGGCCGTAGTTCGGGACCTGCGGAAGCTCGTGCATGTCCCGGCCGATCCCATGTCCCACGTACTGGCGCACGACCGAGTACCCGTTCGCCTCGACGAAGGACTGGACGGCGGCGCCGATGTCGCCGATGTGGTTGCCGGGGATCGCGGCGGCGATGCCGAGATCGAGCGCCTGTCGCGTCGTGTCGATGAGACGGCCCACCTCGGGCGACGCCTCGCCGCACGCGACCGAGAGACCGCTGTCGGCCCACCAGCCGTCGAGGATGAGCCCGCAGTCGAGCGACACGAGGTCGCCGTCCCGGAGGACCTGGGGGCCGGGGATGCCGTGGACGACCTGGTCGTTGATCGAGACGCAGAGCGAGTTGGGGAAGCCCTGGTACCCGAGGAATCCCGGGATGCAGTGGTGATCCCGGATGAACGTCTCCGCTTCGCGATCGAGGTCGAGCGTGGTCATCCCGGCCCGCACCGAGCTCGCGAGCTGGGAGAGGCAGGCGCCGAGGATCCTCCCGGACACCCGCATCTTCTCGATCTCGTCAGGCCGCTTCAGTCGGAAGCTGTCGACGGCGTGCTGGCTCATGAGCTTGCCACCGGAGCACCGTTGTGGCGGAGCGCCTGCAGAATCCGGTCGGTGATCGCGTCGATGCCACCGACTCCGTTGATCGCCTCGATCCGGGTGCCGGCGTCCCGATAGTGCTCGAGGACAGGCTCGGTCTCCTGCCGGTACACGACGAGGCGCTGAGCGAGCCCCACCGCGGTGTCGTCGCTGCGTCCCTCGGTGGTGGCCCGCTTGAGGATCCGTGCTTTCAACTCGTCGGCGGGCACCTCGAGCGAGATCACCTCGGCGACATGCTCGCTGCGCTTCTCGAGCATGGCGTCAAGGGTGACGGCCTGGGGAACCGTGCGAGGAAACCCGTCGAGGAGCACGCCGCCGCGGGCATCGGCCTGGTTGAGCCGGGCCTCGATCATGCGGACCACCAGGTCGTCGGGGACGAGTCCACCGGCGTCCATGATCGGCTTGGCCTCGTGGCCGAGCGGCGTGTTGCGCGCCACCTCGCTGCGCAGCATGTCCCCTGTCGCGACATGCGGAACGCCGAGGCGCAGCGCCACTCGCGACGCCTGCGTGCCCTTGCCACTTCCGGGCGGTCCGAACATCAAGGCGATCATTTGATGAACCCCTTGTACTGACGCATGAGCAACTGGGTCTCGATCTGCTTCATGGTGTCGAGCGCCACGCCGACCACGATGAGGATCGCCGTGCCGCCGAGATAGAGGCTGGTGGACGGAACCCCGGTGAGCACCGCGGTGAGCAGCGGCAGCACCACCGTGATGAGCGCCAGGAAGAGCGCGCCCGCAAGCGTGATCCTGCCCATGACCTTGCCGAGATACTCGGCGGTGCTCCTGCCCGGGCGAATGCCGGGGATGAACGTGGACTGCTTCTTCAGGTTGTCGGCGACGTCGACGGGGTCGAACACGATCGCGGTGTAGAAGTACGTGAATCCCATCACGAGCAGGAAGTAGATGGCGTTGTACACGACGTTCAGGAAGATGTTCCCGCCCGTCGCCTGCCAGTTGGTGGTGATCCACTGTGCGATGCTCTGCGTCCATCCACCGCTGCTCTGGAAGAGGTTGGCGAAGATCGTCGGGAAGGTCATGATCGAGATGGCGAAGATGATCGGGATGACACCTGCGGCGTTGACTCGAAGTGGTAAGAAGTTTCGCCGTCCCTGGGCCGCCTGACCGGTTCGCACGTTGAGGACTCGCTGCGCCGACTGCACGGGCACCTTGCGCTGCGCCTGCTGCACCTCGATGACGGCCGCGGTGACCGCGACCGCGATCAGCGCCATCACCACGATCTGGATGAGATGCGCGGTGCCACCGGTGCCGCCGTAGCCGACGATCGCCGCAGGGAGCCTGCCGATGATGCCCACGAAGATGATCAGCGAGACGCCGTTGCCGACGCCGTACTCGGTGATCAGCTCACCGAGCCACATCGCGATGATCGTCCCGGCGGTGAGCGTGAGGATGATGCTGATCTCGGTCGCGCCGGACGGATTGCTGAGGATCGCGCCGTGCGCGGTGAGGCCAGGGTTGGTGAACAGCGCGAGGTATCCGAACGCCTGGAGCATCGCCAGCGGCACCGTGAGCCACCGCGTGTAGCGGGTGATCTTCTTGCGGCCGGTCTCTCCCTCCTTGCTCAACTCCTTGAGCCGGACGGAGACGACCGTCATGAGCTGCATGATGATCGTCGCGTTGATGTAGGGGTTCAGGCCCAGCGCAACGAGCGTGAAGCGCTGCAGACCACCGCCACTGAAGAGATTGAGCAGGCCGAGCAGCGTGTTGCTCGAGAACAGGTCGTTCAGCGCCAGCGGGTTGGTCCCGGGGATGGCGATCGCGGCGAGGATCCGGAAAGCCGCCAGCAATCCGAGGGTGAAAAGCAGCTTTCGCCGCAGCTCCGGGATCCGGATCGCCTAACCGAGCGCCTCGAGGAGGTTCACTCCCTTTCCTCGGTCTCCGCCTCGTTGTCCTGTTGTGCGTCCTGCTCCGGTTCAGCGGTCGTGTCACTGTCCCGGGGAGCCGGCTTGCGTTTGCTGCCGCGCTCTCCGCGAGCCTGCGGGGGTTTGGCCTCCGAGGCCGCCTCAGCGCCCTTCGGACGTTTCTTGCGGTCAGATTTCGGCGCCGGCTCCGCGGGGGTGGCCGGACGGCTGAGCAGCTCCGCTCGTGCTTCGACCGCATCGGCTCGCCGCTTCGCCCGTTTTCCGACCGGCGCCGCATCGTCGGCCGCGGGCTGCGCACCGAGCAGCTCCACCGACCCACCTGCGGACTCGACGGCAGTGCGTGCGGCAGCCGAGATCCGGTGCACACGCAGGGTGAGCGCATGACCGAGGTGTCCGGCGGCGAGGACCTTGACCGGCGACGACGCGCGCGGGATCAGCCCGGCTTCGGTGAGCACGTCGGGATCGACCACGGTGTCCTTGTCAAAGCGAACGAGCTTGCCGAGGTTGACCACGACGTACTCGTGACGCCAGTGGTTGTGGAAACCGCGCAGCTTCGGAAGGCGCTGCTTCAGGGGCATCTGGCCGCCTTCGAAGCCGGTTGGAAGGCCGAAGCTCGAACGCGATCCCTGGCCCTTCTGGCCGCGACCGCTGGTCTTGCCCTGGCCGGCGCCCTGGCCGCGACCGACCCGCTTGCGCGGCCGGCGACTGCCCTTGGCGGGGCTCAGCTCGTGCAGCTTCACGCCGCGTTCTCCGATCCGGCCGCCAGGTCCTGGAGCAGCGCGACGCCGGCCGGGGAATCGGCGGGCTCGCCGTTGACCGCCACCAGGTGGCGCACCTTGTGGACCATGCCGCGAATCGACGGGGTCGCCTCGTGCTCCACGGTGTGGTTGAGCTTGCGAAGGCCGAGCGCCGCGAGGGTCGCCTTCTGATCCCAGGCGTACCCGATGGCACTCTTGCGATAGGTCACGCGCACGGTGGTCATGGTGCAACCACCTCCACGGCCGCGGTTTCGGACGCGGCCGGGGTGCGGCCCAGCATCCGATCGGCCATCTTGCGGCTGCCGACGATCTGCTCCGGCGTGCGACCTCGAAGCTCGGCCACGGCGGCGAGGGTTCGCAGGCTTGCGAGCGCCGAGACTGTGGCGCGGACCACGTTGATGGGATTGTCCGTGCCCAGGCTCTTGGTGAGGATGTCCTTGATGCCCGCCGCCTCGACGACAGCGCGCATCGAACTCCCGCTGATGACCCCGGTCCCGGGGACGCCCGGCTTGAGCATCACCTTGGCGGCGCCCAGCTTGTACCGCACCTCATGAGGGATGGTCGTCCCGACCATGGGGACGGTGATCATGTGTTTCTTCGCATCGTCGACGCCCTTGCGGATCGCGTCCGGCACCTCACCGGCCTTGCCGAGCCCGGCACCCACGCGGCCCTTGCCGTCACCGACGACGACGAGCGCGCTGAACGAGAAGCGGCGTCCACCCTTGACCACCTTGGCCACGCGGTTGAGGGAGACGATCTTCTCCTGGAACT